>CAZVFR010000112.1:4716-10556 GCA_964626505.1 uncultured Methylococcaceae bacterium | reverse complement strand
TAACCCGTATTGCTTGCCAGAATGAAAATTGTTTTCGCCGGAACCCCTGATTTTTCAGTGCCAACCTTAAAAGGATTGTTGGAGACCGAACATACGGTATGTGCGGTATATACTCAACCTGACCGACCTGCTGGGCGGGGTAGGGCAGTCAAGCAAAGCCCAGTCAAAGTTCTGGCGGTTAATAGCGGTATCCCGGTTTACCAACCGGAATCGTTGATTGCCGAAGCCGAGAATTTACGTTTAAGGGAATTTGAAGCTGATTTAATGGTGGTTATTGCCTATGGGTTGATATTACCCCCAAACATATTGGATATTCCCCGCTTGGGTTGCATTAATGTGCATGCCTCTTTGTTGCCCCGGTGGCGCGGGGCCGCGCCAATTCAGAGAGCCGTCTTAGCCGGCGATGAAATAACCGGGGTTACTATCATGCAAATGGAACAGGGGCTTGATACCGGTCCTATGTTTTACAAAAAGGACTGTAGGATTGGGGCGTTTGAAGCCTCGTCGGAATTGCACGATCGTCTCGCGTTGTTGGGTGCTGAGGCCTTGCAAGATGTTTTGCCGGATATAGCGAAGGGCCGGATTGTTCCCGAAATTCAGGATCATAGTTGCGCAACCTACGCTGCCAAGTTGCGGAAAAAAGACGCACTATTGGATTGGAGTCGGTCCGCAAAAGCATTGCAACATCAAATTCAGGGACTTAATTCGTGGCCTGTGGCTCAAACAACCCTGAACGGAAAAGTCTTAAGAATTTGGCGGGCTCAGGCCGTGGATGCAATATCTACGGCGGAACCAGGCATTATAGTTTCCAGTCGCGAGAAAGTATTGGACGTCGCGACCGGCGATGGCGTGTTGCGTTTGCTGGAGGTGCAACAGCCAGGCGGTAAGCGAATGCTTGTGGAGGCTTTTTTGAACGCTCATGACCCGTCAGGACTGAAGCTGAGCTAGTGCCGCGGTTAAATTTTAATACCCGTATCGTTGCCGGGAAGGTTCTGAAGCGCGTAATTTATGGCCATCGCTCGCTGAATACCGCACTCGAAGAACTTGATGACGAGATGCCGCCAGGCAAGGATCGAGCATTCGTTCGGGAGATGAGCTACGGTACGTTGCGGTGGTACTTCAGGTTGGATCTCATCTTAGGACATTTGCTGCGCAAACCTTTGCGCAAAAAAGATGCCGATATCAAAGTATTGGCGCTTCTGGGCTTGTATCAAATTGCATATACGCGGGTTAAACCACATGCCGCGGTTGCGGAAACTGTGGCCGCGGCTGGAAAAAAACTTTGGGCTAAATCATTGCT
Organism: uncultured Methylococcaceae bacterium; assembly: GCA_964626505.1. GTDB lineage: Bacteria > Pseudomonadota > Gammaproteobacteria > Methylococcales > UBA1147 > CAZUGA01. Next base: position 9,256 of record CAZVFR010000112.1, on the reverse strand, counting down.
GAATGCGGTTTTGCGAACCTACCTAAGGCAAAAAGACCATTTTGACGCAATGGCGGAGCAAAATGACGAGGGGCGGACGGCGCATCCGCAATGGATGTTATCTGAGTTTCGAGCAAGCTGGCCGAATCGTGTCGACAATATCACCCATGAGAACAATGCCCGTCCACCGATGGTTTTAAGAGTGAACGAATTAAAGATCACGCGAAGTGGTTATCTGGATTTGTTGTCAGCCGCGAACATCGGTGCGCAAGCACATGGGATGGGTAACGCGGCACTCAGCTTAAGTAATCCCGTGGATATTACAGTTTTGCCCGGTTTTGCCGAAGGGTTGGTTTCCGTACAAGACGCCGCGGCACAGCTCGCCGCCAAACTTCTTGACATCAAGCCCGGGCATCGAGTTTTGGATGCGTGTGCAGCACCCGGTGGAAAAACGGCGCACATTTTGGAAATCTGTCCTGACCTAAAAAAATTGCTGGCCGTTGATGTCGAACCGCTTCGAGCGGCGCGCATAGGCCAGGGTTTGAGCCGTTTGGGTCTCAAGGCAAATATCGTCGTGGGTGATATGACGAAGCCAGAAACTTGGTGCCGGAACGCGAACTTTGACCGGATATTAATGGACGCACCATGCTCCGCAACGGGTGTCATACGCAGGCACCCGGACATCAAAATTTTGCGCAAAGCGGATGACATCAAGCGTTTGTGCGAATTACAACGACGGTTGTTGAATGTGGCTTGGTCAATGTTGGCGCCAGGCGGGATTTTGCTCTACGCAACCTGCTCAATATTAAAGCAGGAAAATAGCGATCAAATCGCGGCCTTCATTGAGACTAACCGGGATGCAAACCTGTGGCCGATCCAAGAAAATTGGGGGATTGAGCAGGCCTGCGGGACACAGATTTTGCCTGGGGATTCGGGTATGGACGGTTTCTATTATGCCCGCTTGACCAAAAATCTTCCACAGTGAAGGCATTAAGCAATTGATTTTTTGGTGATATGCAAAATCGCATTGTGCATAATTGGCGCACGTACACCTCGAGTCTGAGTTGATCAAAGTTTCCTTATAGTGCTTTAATCATTATTCAAAAGATGATTAACTAGTCGAATGATTTGTCAAAAATGTCAAGTGGTTCTGTTTCGATTCCGTGTTGATTATTTATTTCGGGTTAGCGCGGAATGAATGGTTTCAGGCGGCTTTTATTGTCCTGTATCCTGTTTTTTGCGGGCAGTAGTCTAGCGGCTGGTTATGGCATCGATGTTAAGCGGGCGGAAGTGGTCAGGTCAAATGATACCTATGTTTTGAACGCGGATATTGACTATGTATTTAGTCCTCGAGCCTTAGACGCATTACAAAACGGTGTGCCCTTAACCTTGATCGTTAGGACCAAACTTCATCGTTATCGAAAATACGCTTGGAACAAGTCGATAGTCAACATGAAGCTTCGCTACAGGTTAAGTTATCATGCATTAATTAGACGTTTTCGAGTTGTTAGCGACCGTTTGGGTATGCAGCGAAATTTTGCTAGCCTGGAAGATGCTTTGGCGGCGTTGGGGAAGGTTCGTGGCGTTCCATTGATCAGTGCCGATAGAATCGATTCCGATAATGGCTACATTGCTCAAATAAAAGTTTCATTGGATATAGAATCATTACCCCTGCCTTTACGCTCGGTTGCGTACGTTATTCCTCAATGGCACATCAGTAGTGCCTGGTTCAAATGGCAGCTGGAAGAATAAAACCGCCGGTTAGTATCTCCGTAATTATTGTTTTCGGGGCGATACTATTGTCCCTGCATTTGATGAGCTCGGCGACCCAGGATCCCAGCGGTTTGGGTGAGACCTACTCGTGGTTATTGCTGATCAATACGCTGGGTTCACTGTTGTTGTTGGTGCTGGTGGCTGCGAATATCCATGCTGTGGTGCGACAGGTTAGAAAGCGCAAAGCCGGGTCGCGCCTGACATTGCGTATGGTGTTATTGTTCGTCATGTTATCCATGGCGCCCGCGGTTATCGTGTTTTATTATTCGATGCAGTTTCTACACCAAGGCATCGATAGCTGGTTTGATGTTCAAATTGACCAAGCTATGGAAGATGCTTTGGAACTAAGTCAGGCGGCGCTGGATCAACGCATGGGTCATTTGCTCAAGGAGACCAAACAAATGGCGGTGCAATTGGCTTCGATGCCTGATGCTCTAATTACGGTAAGGCTGGCGGAGTTGCGCACGCAGTCATCAGCTACGGAGCTGACATTATTGTCGACGGCCGGTAGGATTATCGTATCGAATAGTATTTACCCTGAGTCTATCGTGCCCAATCTTCCGACCGAGAGTATTCTGTCTCAGCTTAAACACGGTAAGTCCTACGTCGGCATAGATTCGACTGAGGACGGAGAAATGAGCATACGTGCTCTGGTTATAGTCCGGGCCGTGGAAACGCGGTATTTGCAGGCGCTTTATCCGGTTCCGTTAAGGGTTCGTAGTCTTGCGAATACGGTGGAATCCGCGTACGGTCGCTATAAAGAATTGAATTATCTTAGAGATTCGTTGAAAACAAGTTTCTCTTTGACGCTTTCTTTGGTATTGCTACTCAGTCTACTCGCCGCTATATGGGCTGCATTTATCAGTATTAGGCGGATTGTTGCTCCGGTGCGCGATCTGGCTCTGGGAACTATGGCGGTCGGCGCCGGCGACTATGAAAAACGGTTGCCGGTTGTGAGCCGGGACGAGTGGGGATTTCTGGTCGAATCATTCAACGAAATGACCGAACGTTTGGCGCGAACGCGCGATGAAGCCGACAGGTCTCGACTAGAAGTGGAAAATCAACGCGCGTACCTGGAATCTGTTTTAGGAAACCTTACCTCGGGGGTACTGAGTTTTGATGCGCGATTCAGGCTACGCACCGCCAATCAGGCTGCTTCCACGATCCTTCATATCAATTTTCACAACTACGTTGGGAAACGTTTGGCAGCCTTGACGGCTGATTACCCGAATTTTGAGAATCTTGCTGAAATATTACATACGCGGTTGGAGCAGGCTCACACCACGTGGCGCGAGGAAATTGCATATATGGGGACCAATGGAAGGCAAGAACTCATCTACCGTGGGACACCGATATTCTCCAGCTATGGTCATCGCACCGGGGCGGTTATGGTGTTTGACGATATGACCGATTTGATCCGTGCGCAACGAAACGCAGCGTGGGGCGAAGTTGCACAGCGGCTGGCGCATGAAATAAAAAACCCATTGACGCCTATCCAGCTTTCCGCGGAGCGCATCAAAAGAAAATTGGCTAAGAAATTGGAACAATCGGATGCGCATATGCTGGATCGTGCGACCACTACGATAGTCCAGCAGGTCGAAGCCATGAAAACCATGGTGAATGCGTTTTCCGAATATGCGCGGCCACCGGAAAGGCAGCTGAAAAAGTTGAACTTGAATGCGTTAATTAATGAGGTGCTGACGCTCTATCCCTCGCAATCGGGCGTGTCGGTAAACAAAGCACTGGACGATGAATTGCCGGATATTAACGCGGATCCAATCCGCATGCGTCAGGTGTTGCATAACTTGATGAAAAACACTATGGAAGCACTAGAATTGGTACCCGATGGCAGCGTAACGATTACCTCGCGTAGTGTTCGTGAACAAGGATTGAATTGTATCGAGGTATGCGTTGAGGATAACGGGCCGGGAATACCTCTGGATCAAAACGACCGCGTGTTTGAGCCGTATGTGACCAACAAAGTTAAGGGGACGGGCTTGGGTCTGGCTATCGTCAAGAAGATTATCGAAGAGCACGGTGGCATAATCTTTGTTGACATTGAATGCCGCACCGGCGCTCGATTTGTGATTCGATTACCACGCGTAGAAAGCAGCTTAGAGTTGGAATACGCGGAAGGATAGGACTAACGTGGGCAAGCCTTATATTCTTGTGGTTGACGACGAATTGGAAATTCGTCAATTAGTACGGGAAATTCTCGAAGATGAAGGTTACGAAGTTTCAATGGCGGAGAATGCGGAGAGTGCTCGGCAGTCATGGCGGTTGCGCCTCCCCGAGTTGATCTTGCTGGACATCTGGATGCCTGATATGGATGGCATAACTTTGTTAAAGGAATGGTTGGAGGAGGGCGATACATCCTGCCCGGTTATTATGATGTCCGGCCACGGCACGGTAGAGACAGCTGTGGAAGCCACCCGTCTGGGCGCTTACGATTTTCTGGAAAAGCCCTTATCGCTGGCAAAGCTTTTGTTGACCGTAGAAAGAGCCCTTGAATCCGGTACGCAGCGGCACGAAAATAGTGGTTCAAAACAATATACCCAGGACTATGTTGAACCCATCGGTAAAAGTGCCGCTATTGAACGCCTGAAAGACCAAATCAAACGTTTGTCATTGCACGATACCCGGTTGTTATTGACCGGAGAACCCGGTTCGGGCAAAGGAGGCTTTGCGCGCTACTTGCATGTTAACAGCAGTCGTCGGGATGGACCATTTATCGATGTCGCCGTGGGTACGATAGCGCCGGAGTATTCTTCCGTTGAGTTTTTTGGCA
>CAZVFR010000112.1:0-4706 GCA_964626505.1 uncultured Methylococcaceae bacterium | reverse complement strand
GGCTTGCTGGAGCAGGCTCACGGTGGAACTCTTTATCTTGGTGAAGTAGGCGACATGGACGATGAAACACAGTTCAGGTTATTAAGCGTGTTGGAATCACGGTCCTTTCTGCGCGTTGGCGGTAGCCAGCAGGTTCATGTGGATGTTCGAGTTATTGCTTCTACGCGCAGAGTTCTGGAAGACGAAATACAAGCAGGCCGTTTTCGCCGTGATCTTTATTACCTTCTGAACGTCGTTTCGTTGCATGTACCGCCGTTACGAGAACACAGTGAAGATATTCCCGAGCTATTGAACTTTTATATAGACTATTTTATTAGCCGCGAGAAAGTACCGTTTCGCCGCTTCACGGTACCGGTACAGAATTTTCTTCGCAACTATCCCTGGTACGGTAATATTCGCGAATTGAAAAATTTAGTCCAGCGCTTACTGATTCTGGGTAGCGGTGAGGAAATAGAACTGGATGAAGTCAAGATGGCATTGGGTTCGGCAGGTGGTGTGCAATCGAGTGATCATCCGGAGTTCTATGGGCTGCCGATAAAAGAAGCGCGTGAACATTTCGAAAAAGCCTATCTGGAATACCATCTTCAACGCAGTAATGGCAGCGTAGCGAAACTTTCTTCGGCGATTGGTATGGAGCGTACGCATTTGTATCGCAAGCTGCATTCATTGGGCATCAAGTTCAAAGAAAAAAGTAGGTAGCTGCTCAGCTTACGCCTTATTTTCGCGATTACTGCGTTAAAAGTGCTCATTTATGCTTATAAACTCCGCGCTTTTTCCTTGTTCTCACAAAAATAAGTCGCAATCTGAACAGCTACACGGTTATATTGACCAGTCACCTGCGATGAAAGATATACAAGCTAAGTGGGATAAAATTCACAGTCGGCAAGGCACTGAAAAGATAATTGAGCCCGCCTTTGTATTGACCGAGTATGCGCATTTATTACCTGAACAGGGAGACGCTTTGGATATTGCTTGTGGTCGGGGTGGCAATGCGTTGTTTTTGGCGGGTCTTGGATTCAAAACCTATGCTTGGGATTTGTCGCCGATTGCGATAGACAAACTAACCACTGTGGCCAGGGATTTGGGATTGGATTTAACGGCTGAAGCTAAAGATGTACAGATGGTGGATTTTCCGCGACAACGTTTCGACATTATCGCTGTTTCGAGATTTTTGGACCGAACACTAAACGACTCGATAGTCGCTGCACTCAAGCCAGGCGGTTTGCTGTTCTATCAGACGTTTTTAATGGCTAAGGACCCTAATATTGGCCCATCTAATCCTGACTTTTTGCTTGCGGAGAATGAATTGTTATCCATTCTCGGGATTGAAATCGCTGGTTTACTATGAAGATCTACGCGCAGGGAATGAATCCCGTGGATTTCGCAACGAAGCCTACCTGGTCGGGCAGAAACCTCTTAATTGAGCGAAGCTGTAAAAGTACCATTTTCGCTTTGCGCCATTTACAATGGCTCAATGCCATTGTAAATGGCGGCCCATCTCTGGGCTGCGGAACTTCTGGCTTGGTCAGTGGTTCCTAAATACAGTAAATAATAAAATTGGGTGTTGAATATGACACAAATTAAAACCGTTAAGCCATCGCGAGCTTATGAAATAATACGCAAACATACGGATGCTGTTCTGGTTGATGTGCGTAGTAAATTGGAGTATACCCACGTAGGCCATCCGCAAGGTGCGGTACACATCGTGTGGAAAGATAGCCCTGGGTGGAATGTAAATCCGAATTTTACCGCCGAGGTTGAGCGAGCCGTGCCCGATAGTAATTCGCCGGTGTTGCTGTTATGCCGAAGTGGCCAGCGCTCCATGGACGCCGCGAAAGCACTTGAGAAGACCGGATACAAAAATCTGATTAATATCGATGAGGGTTTCGAAGGTCCGCTTGATAAGGAAAAGCACCGGGGAACCGTGGGTGGTTGGCGCTATCACGGATTGCCTTGGGAGCAAAGCTAGCCCGCATTTCTCGCCAGAGGGCGAGATGATCGCGCGGAGACTTACGACAATCAGCATTTTTATAGCGCTGGTTTTGGGTTTTGTCGATAAGGTTTTGGCGGATTCACCTGAGAAATGGTATCGACAAGGCCGGCAAACCGTAGAATCATCCGCTCTGCTGCAACCCAATAAACAGCTCGCTAAGAATGTGGTTTTACTGGTGGGTGACGGAATGGGTGTGTCCACGGTTACCGCGGCCCGCATTCTGGATGGCCAATTGCGGGGTGGGCACGGCGAAGAGAATAGCCTGAATTTTGAGACCTTGCCCTATGTAGCGCTGTCCAAGACTTACAATACCAACCAACAAACGCCTGATTCCGCGGGGACCATGACCGCTATGATGACGGGTGTCAAATCGAAAGCTGGGTTCATCGCTGTGAACCAACGTTCGATTCGCGGCAATTGTGCCAGTTCGCTAAAAAACGAATTGCCGACGTTTTTGGAAGAGGCTGAACGCGCAGGCAAATCGACCGGAATTGTGACAACTGCGCGTTTGACGCATGCAACTCCAGCCGCGACTTATGCACATGTGCCTGAACGAAGTTGGGAAGACGATGACGATTTAACCGACGAAGCGGTTCAGAACGGTTGCAAGGATATCGCGCGGCAGTTTGTCGAGTTTCCGTTTGGTGACGGGATCGATGTTGCGCTCGGTGGAGGTCGGCGCGGGTTTTGGCCCAAAGCGGAGGCTGATCCGGAAGATAGCGGCAAGAAAGGTGCGCGTAAAGATGACCGTAACCTGACTAAAGAATGGTTGGCGCGACACGAAAATTCGGCCTTTGTTTGGAATAAGAATCAGTTCGATGGCGTGGATACTCGTAGCATTAGTCATCTGTTGGGTTTGTTCAATTACTCGCATATGGCTTATGAAGCAGATCGAGCGAACGACGTTGGGGGTGAGCCATCGCTGAGTGAAATGACTCGCAAGGCCATCGATATTCTTGCAAAGAACGATAAGGGTTTTTTTCTGATGGTGGAATCCGGCCGTATCGATCATGCGCACCACGCGGGTAATGCCTATCGGGCCTTGACTGACACTATCGAATTTGCCAATGCGGTTAAAGTGGTGCGCGAGCTAACCAACCCGACCGATGCCTTGGTCATTGTGACCGCCGATCACAGTCACGTTTTTACCATCAGCGGCTATCCGACCCGGGGTAACCCGATACTTGGAAAAGTGATCGGTAATGATTCACACGGTAATCCCGAATCCAGCCCGAAACGGGCTCAAGATGGTAAGCCCTATACAACGCTTGGCTATCAGAATGGACCCGGCTATGCATTTTTGGAAACCGGGCGCGACTCAGGTTCCCGGCGATCCGTGGCATCGGGTCGGGTCGTTGATTTGAGTTCGGTTGATACGGAGGACGAAGGTTTTCACCAGGAGTCCCTGGTGCCCAGCCGCTCCGAAACCCATGGTGGCGAAGATGTCGCGATCTATGCTGGAGGGCCGGGTGCGCATTTGTTGCATGGTGTACTGGAACAGAATGTTATTTATCATGTGATGCGTAAGGCAAGCGGGATTGAGCGTATCAAGAAAATCGACTAAAGGAACCTGTTAACGAATTATGTCCGAAAGTAGCGAAAATGAATTTCATTTGAAAAAGTATCAGGCCCGCATGGCCTTGTGGCGGACTGGTATCTTCGCCACACTAGCGATTGTAGTTGCTGCGATAATTGCAGCGACGCTGTCGTTTTATATTGCATCGACCGAAGCTCGGCTTGAGATTGATCTGCAGAAGATGCAAGCGCAGCAAGGGGCAGAAATCAAGCAACTCGAAGTCGAGGACCATTATGTCAAAGTGTTCATGGATCGGACCATGCGGACTGGCAATAAAAGTCAGGAACTGCGTTATGCAAAATATTTTTCCATCGTGTCCGCGACTAAAGGACAGCGAGAACGTTGGGCTAAATATTATGAGTTTTTGCGCGACGAAAATCTAAAAAGTATCAAGCCGGGGAATGTGATAAAACCCGTTGGTGAATAGTTGCGGAAGGTTCAGAAATTTTCCATCGTGTCCCGATAGGTGCGCACGCCTGAATTAGCCGCGACCATGACAGAACTGCTTTCATTCGCACTGGATGTTACCGGCCCGATTCTGCTTATATTGGCGCTGGGTCCGTTGCTTAGAAAGGCCAAATTGGTTGACGATCATTTCGTTTTGGTCGGTAACCGGCTTGTATTCAATGTAACCCTGCCTTGCATGCTTTTTTTTGGTATCGCCAATCGTCCGTTGCAGCAAGCCTTGGATATTCCAATGATTGTCTTTGCTACCTTGGCGACTGTGTCGGTTGCTTTAGTGCTTTGGCTCATTGCTCCACTTTTCGTAGGACCGGAAAAGCGTGGTGTTTTTGTCCAAGGTGCGTTTCGCGGAAATCTCGCGATTATCGGTATCGCTTGGATCATGAACGCTTATGGCACGGTTACCGTCGCTAAGGCCGGTGTCTATATCGGCTTGATGACCATTTTGTACAATGTGCTGTCGGTATTGGTGTTGCGCTCGCGCACTCAGTCGTACTTCACCGTGTTGTTTACGAATCCGTTGGTTATAGCAATATTCCTCGGGTTGCTTGTCTCGGCACTGGGTATTCCCATGCCTCGGCTGGTTGTCCAGACCGGCCAGTACATTGGTCAGATGACGCTGCCGCTGGCTTTGCTGTGCATCGGTGCCAGTCTACGTTGGGGTAGCTTTAAAGC
>CAZVFR010000111.1:0-10784 GCA_964626505.1 uncultured Methylococcaceae bacterium | reverse complement strand
CGGCCGATTTAGCTTTCAGCCGGCTTGAACACGCTATTCTTGCATTGCCGGGAGCGCGCATCATCGTGCGCCAAGACGCATACATTCATGCCGAATTCCAAACCAAATGGCTTAGATTCATAGACGACATAGAATCGATTCTGGATTCCGAAAACAACATAATCCATATTCGCTCCGCATCCAGGGTCGGGTATTCGGATTTTGGCGCGAACCGAAAACGCGTAGAATCTATCCGAAGCTTATATATCCAAGGCCTAAGCAGCGATGACGGATTAGCCCAATTCAGCAAGTAATTGTTCGATCATTGATTGGGCCTGCCCCAAGTAGCCCGAACCGAATAGATTCAGGTGATTCAATGTATGGTACAGATTGTAAAGCGTTTTGCGGACCTTGTAGCCTGCATCCAGTCCAATGGTCGCGGAATAAGCTTGGTAAAATCCTTTACCAAAACCACCAAATAGCTCAGTCATTGCCAAATCAGCTTCCCGGTCGCCGTAATAACAGGCAGGATCGAAGATAACGGGTTTACCGCTAACCTCGACTGACGCGTTGCCACTCCAGAGATCGCCGTGCAGCAGCGACGGATACGGATCATAGCCGCGGAAAAATTGATTCAGACGCTCGCACAAACGAAAACCGGATTCATGCAAACCACCGACATAGCCTTGGGATTTCGCCAATTCGAGTTGATGAGCCAATCGGCGCTCGGCAAAAAATTCGCACCAGTCGTCGCACCGTGCATTGGGCTGTGGGGTTGAACCGATCGTATTGTCCCGGTGCCAACCAAAATACGCTTGTCGCATCCGGTGCATCTTCGCCAGCTGTTCGCCCAGTTGAACATCAGACGCTGACTTTGAGTAGCCAAGATCAAGCCATTCCAATACTAAAAACGCAGAGGTTTGCGTGGCGCCCGTCGTTACGGGTCGCGGCACCTTTATAACTTGAGTTGCGCAAATCTCGCGCAACCCATCCGCTTCCGCTGCAAACATTTCCACATTGTTGGCTGCACTGACCTTCACGAAATAGCTTTTGGTAAGCCCCTCAATCTTGTAAGCGGCATTAATACAACCTCCGCCCACACTGAGTGTTTTCCCAATACTAAATTCGATACCTTCTGAGGTTCTAATCGAATTCTCGATAGCCTCCCAAGTCCCTCCATCGGTCATTTGCAGTACCCAATTCGATCAGATTTCATGTGAACACCCGCAACGTAAATTATCCACCCTCATCGGCGGTTGGCCGAAATATTAATTTAAAATCTTAGCTATACTCTAAATAAGCCATTATATCGCTATCATTTATATCCACTTAAAAGGTTTAACGCAGAAGATCATCCAAAACTGGAATGTAAATCAAAAAGCCGATTTATCTCTAGACTTTCTATTAAAACCGATTAAAAAAGGGAACATTTCATGATGTATCCGCAACTGACCCAGCACAGAATCGATGCTTAACGATTTCCAAATCGATGCAATAACTGAGTTATTGAATATAGGCATAGGCAGTGCCGCGTCAGCACTCAGCGAGATGGTAGACGATGAAGTGGCGCTTTCGATACCGGAAATTGCCTTAGTTGCCCCAGACCAAGCAGCAAAGGTCCTGAGTAAAACTTTGCAGGGTTCCATCTCCGCCGTTCATCAAGAATTTCAAGGTCCGATTTGGGGCAAAGCACTACTTTTTTTCCCAGAGAAACAAAGCCTGGAGTTGGTACGGGCGGTCATCGACAGTTCGATGCCATTGGAAGACGTTAGCGAAATGGAGCAGGAAGCCATTGAAGAAATCGGAAATATTATCCTAAGTGCCTGCTTGAGTAGCCTGGCCGATGTTTTTGGAAAGGAGATACACACTCAGTTGCCCGAATTTTATAAAGGTGACGTAGCGACTTTGTTCCAAACAAACGCTAGCACTGACCCTAGCGACCAAACATTATTGCTACTGAATGTCGGATTTTCCTTGCCAGAAAAAGATATACAAGGCTATGTTAGTTTTTTTCTAAGCATCGGCTCCTTATACGCGTTTCTCGACGCGATCAATACCTACATGGGCAGCGACGTACTATAAAACCGCTTATACTTTCGCAGCCTCTTAAACTCCCCCGGCAAATCTACATTTAGTTCACCGAGCATCTCACGAAGTCTCAATCGGCAGCCATTCCAGTAATACCTCCCGCATTCAAGAATACACCATTTACACCACGCATCTTTTCGCGAAAATTTTAGATCGGTCTGATACTTCAATGCTGTAACGCGACAATGTCGCATTCCCAAGCACAGTCCGTTGTATCTACTCAGCTCACGGTTATGCTGAATAGTTACATTTCGTATAGAATACCGCGTCTCTCAACGATCCCGGTAGTTATGCCAACGCACTCAATCCAATTCATTGTTCGACTGATCGACGCCACCAACCAACGGATCGGTTCGGCAGTGTCGTGGTTAACCGTTGCGATGGTTATTGTTATGGCGGCGATCGTTGCTTTGCGTTATATATTCAACCTGGGGTGGATTGCAATGCAGGAATCGGTTGGCTATTTGCACGCGATTGTGTTCATGCTGGGCGCCGCATATACCTTGAAATGCAACGGACATGTTCGGGTTGATATCATTTACCAGCGCTGCAGCCGAAAAGCGCGCGCTTGGATCGATTTTTTCGGAACGCTATTTCTGCTGGTGCCGGTATGCGGCTTTATTGCCTGGAGCAGCTGGGACTATACCCAAGCGTCCTGGGCCATCCACGAAAGCTCGCGTGAGGCTGGCGGGTTGCCGGGTGTGTTTTTGCTTAAAACCATTATCCCGATTATGGCGGGTTTAATGCTGCTGCAAGGGATATCCCTGGCTCTGCGTAGTTTTCTGATTTTGGTTGAACAGCCACTTTCATCGGATACGCCGCAGAAATAACATGCCATCCAATCTCGCACTTTGGATGTTTCTCGGTGTCTTCGTGGTATTGCTTAGCGGCTACCCGGTCGCGCTGGCACTGGGTGGAACCGCGTTGATGTTTGCGGGGATTGGCTCGCTGTTCGGTGTTTTTGACCCAGCGTTTGTGCAAGCCCTGCCCAACCGCATATTCGGTATAATGAACAACCAGACACTGATTGCAGTGCCTTTGTTTGTATTCATGGGCGTCATGCTGGAGCGCTCGCAAATTGCCGAATCGCTTTTGGAAACCATGTCAGATCTGTTCGGCGGCATGCGCGGCGGTCTCGGCATCTCAGTGACACTGGTCGGTATGTTGATGGCGGCCAGTACGGGCATAGTCGGCGCTACGGTTGTGACAATGGGGCTGTTATCCCTACCCACAATGCTAAAACACAACTACGATCCGGCGCTTGCCGCAGGTACGATATGCGCGTCCGGAACCCTGGGTCAAATTATACCGCCCTCCATCGTACTCGTGCTGTTGGGCGAAGTTATTTCAAGCGCCTACCAACAAGCTCAGCTCGATATGGGCATTTTCGCGCCCGAAACAGTATCCGTGGGCGATTTGTTCGCTGGCGCTCTACTGCCGGGCCTTGGATTGGTTTTGTTTTATATAGTGTACCTGGGACTGACCGCGTGGTTACGGCCTGAAAGCATGCCCGCGGCGCCGCTTCAACCCAGCGATACACCGCGTGAATATCTAGGTATACGCGTCATGAAAGGTTTGCTGCCGCCGTTATTTCTGATATTCGCTGTACTGGGCTCAATCATGGGTGGATTAGCTACACCCACGGAAGCCGCCTCCCTGGGGGCATTGGGCGCAATACTTCTGGCCGCGGTTCACGGGCAGTTTGATATGAATAAACTTCACGATGTCGCGCAAAGCACGACCCAAATCACCAGCATGGTATTCTTGATTTTAATCGGTGCATCCCTATTTTCACTGGTTTTTAGAGGCTTCGGTGGAGATGAATTGGTCGTCGAACTAATTTCCGATCTGCCCGGCGGCAAATTCGGAGCGGTGCTGGTGGTGATGCTGCTTATGTTTGTTTTAGGGTTTGTACTGGACTTCATCGAAATTACATTTGTAATCGTACCAGTTGTCGGTCCGGTATTGCTGGCAATGGGATTGGATCCCATTTGGTTAGGTATAATGATCGCATTGAACCTACAAACATCATTCCTGACCCCACCCTTCGGTTTTGCTTTGTTTTACTTGCGCGGAGTTGCGCCAGATGAGATTTCTACCCTGCAAATATACAAAGGTGTTGCACCCTTTATCGCCATCCAAATTTGCATGCTGGCAATCCTCGCATACTGGCCGGAACTTGCGACTTGGCTTCCCCATGTGATTTATGGCTCTTAAAACCGCAAAACCATACACTAAAGCTCTGTCACTATGAAAATACAAACCTACCCACTTAGCTTATTATTACTTTCCGCGACGCTAGTTATCGGCTGTGGTCAAAAAGGACCGTTGTTTCATCCCGAAGAACGGGAACTGTCCGAGCAGAAAAAAGAAGAACGTGAAGAGCATTTGAAACAAATAGAAGCAGAAAAAGTACCCCGTCAATATTAATTCAGTGGATTATTTCAACACCCGCAACGATAAACTCTACGCTGAAGACGTTCCGCTTGAGGAGATCGCAAACCGATTCGGTACGCCCTGCTATGTGTATTCCAGAGCTACGCTGGAACGGCATTGGCACGCGTTCGACCAAGCATTTGCCGACCGTTCACATTTGATCTGCTACGCGGTCAAAGCCAATTCGAACCTGGCCGTACTCAATGTTCTGGCACGACTGGGGTCCGGCTTTGATATTGTCTCTGTTGGCGAGCTTGAACGTGTACTGGCCGCGGGTGGAGTAGCCGAAAAAGTCGTATTTTCGGGTGTCGGAAAACGCGAAAACGAAATAACCCGGGCTTTGCAGGTGGGGATTAGATGTTTCAATGTCGAAGTTCCCACCGAACTTAACCGTATTAACCGAATCGCAGGGCATTTGGGACTAAAAGCACCGGTATCCATCCGCGTGAATCCGGATGTAGATGCTAAAACCCACCCTTATATCGCGACCGGCCTTAAAGAAAATAAATTCGGCATTGATATACGCGATGCGGCGGAAATATTTCGCCATGCCGATCGCTTACCCAATTTAAATGTCAAAGGCATCGATTGTCATATCGGCTCTCAGCTCACCGACATTAAACCCTTCATCGCTGCTTTGGAGCGGGTTTTGCTGCTTGCGGACTCGCTGGCTAACAGCGGAATTACTATCGGCCATCTGGATCTGGGCGGGGGCTTGGGTATCCGCTATGAAGACGAACAGCCCCCTACACCCGAAGTTTATGCCCGAGCTCTTGCGCAGAAACTAGCAGGGCGAGATTTCGAAATACTGCTGGAACCCGGCCGTGCCATAGCCGGAAATGCGGGTATCCTGATAACTCAGGTTGAATACTTGAAACCCACTCGAGACAAAAATTTTGCGATAGTCGACGCCGCGATGAACGACTTAGTACGTCCGGCTTTGTATAATGCTTGGCAAGACATCGTAACCGTCAGCCAAGCAAACGACGCAATCGAAAAACTTTATGATATCGTTGGTCCGGTATGTGAAACCGGCGATTTTCTCGGCAAGCAGCGCCGACTGGCGCTAAAGCCGGGTATGCTGCTAGCCGTGCGTTCGGCCGGCGCGTATGGCTTCTCGATGAGCTCCAACTATAATTCCAGACCGCGCGCAGCTGAAGTGATGGTGGACGGAGACCAAGTACATCTGGTCCGAGAGCGGGAAACACTATCGCAACTTTGGCAAGGAGAGCATATTTTGGGTGACAGCGCAGCGTCTTAGAGGCTGTCTGGTTAAAATGTATTGCAGCGAAAACGATCCAGAATGAGACCATTTTTTCGATTATTTAAGGCGAATAGTTGACCTATTTAACGAGAATAATCGGAAAAATGGACCATTTTGGGACGTTTGCAGCCAATATCATTTTGGCCAGACAGCCTCTTATATTGGTACGGAAATATCTAAAAACTCTCATAAAGTACCCTGCGTGGCGTTTTTGTGATGCAATTACAGACCATTGAGCAGTTACGATTTTTGTTATACAACAGTCGACGTGATACTCGAATTTAGCAAAATGCACGGCCTGGGGAATGATTTCGTAGTCATAGACGGAATCAATCAGTCGGTTTCGCTTAGCAACAAACAGATTCAGCAGCTCGCTGATCGCCATTTCGGAATCGGCTTCGACCAACTCTTGGTCGTTGAAAACCCCAGATCCGCGGATGCCGATTTCTTGTATCGTATCTTCAATGCCGACGGCAGCGAAGTCAATCAATGCGGGAATGGCGCACGCTGCTTTGCGCGATTTGTACAAGATAAGCGGCTGTCCTCAAAAAACCCCATTGTTGTCGATACTAATAGCGGTCAACTTCATCTCCAGATTGATGCTGACAATAACGTCACGGTCAACATGGGCATACCCCGGCATAAACCCGAAGAAATCCCCATGAAAGCAGAGGCTGAATCAGCGGTCTATACTCTCTCGATTGAAGGCACCGAAATTCGATTTGGATCAGTATCGGTTGGCAATCCGCACGCTGTCTTACAAACAGAATCAATCGACAACGCGCCGGTTGCAAAGCTTGGACACGCAATTGAGCACAGCCCTCTGTTTCCTGAGCAAGTCAACGTAGGGTTCATGCAAATAATCGATGAACACCGTATCCGACTTCGGGTTTATGAACGCGGAGTCGGAGAAACCCTGGCCTGCGGAAGCGGTGCTTGTGCCGCCGCGGTAATTGGCATCGAACAGAACGCGTTAAAAGATCCGGTTCGGGTTGACCTGTGCGGAGGAGGGCTTATGATAAGCTGGCACGGTCGCGGCACACCGATTTTTTTAAGCGGGCCCGCGGAAAATGTATTTGAAGGGAAAATCCAGATATGAATCAAGCAGAACGTCAAACTCAGGAAAAGGATTCCGTATCCGCCGATCAAGTCCACGCCTACCTTGCGGACCACCCCGGTTTTTTTGCTGATAATATCGAACTGTTGGAATCGTTGGCCATTCCACATCCGACCGGGCAGGCAGTTTCGTTGGTAGCAAAACAGTTGGAAATCTTCCGCGCAAAAAACGAAAAATTAGTACAACAACTCAATATTCTTGTACAGATCGCGCGCGATAATGACGAATTGTTCCGTAAAATGCATAAGATCACTATCGCTTTGATGGAAGCAAACGACGTCGAATGCGCACTGGCCAGTCTTCAATCGGTGTTACACGAATACTTCCAAGCCGACTTCGTTAGCCTACGCATACTACACGAAAGCGACAAATCCCCGCTCTCCGATGTGTTTATTTCCCCGCATGATGAACGCTTGGAACCGTTCAAGAAACTCTTGGATTCCGGTAGACCAAAATGCGGTTTACCGAACTTAGAACAAGCTGCCTTTCTGTTTGGCGAAAACGCATCGGAAACTCAATCCTGTGCGATCATTCCGATCAAATCGTCAACGCTTAACGGTTTGCTGGGCATAGGCAGCATCGACGACGAAAAATTTCTACCCACGATGGGACACATGTTTCTAACTCAAATAGGAGAACTGGTCGGATTGCGATTAGACACGCTTTTACAATCATCTAAGTAAAGGGCACCCTAAATGCACTCAACCGCCTCAGTTCAGCTGGATCGGTTTTTTGATCAGCTGCAATACGAGAAACGCGCTTCAAAACACACCCTATCCAACTACCGTCGTGATCTTGCGAACCTGATCGAATTTTGTGAAAAACAAAAGATAAGCGACTTTACCGCGCTGCAAAGCCGCCACATTCAAGCCCATATCGCGGCACGGCACCGTTTGGGTTTGAGCAGTAGTAGCCTGCAACGCGAACTTTCAGCTATGCGAAGTTTTTTTCAATTCCTGATCAAAACCCGACAAACAAAAAGCAATCCGGCCAAAACTGTACGTGCCCCTAAAGCATCGCGCCGGCTCCCCAAAACTCTGGATGTAGATCAAATAACCGGTCTGGTTTCGGCAACCCCGGAATCCCCGCTGGAAATCAGAGATCTCGCGATCATGGAGTTATTCTATTCATCAGGTCTACGGCTGTCGGAATTGGTCAGTCTCGACATTGAAGATCTGGATATGGTCGAACGTTTAGTGGTCATCCGCAAGGGGAAAGGCGGCAAGTCACGCATATTACCCGTGGGAACCTACGCGATCAAAGCGATTAAAGCCTGGCTTATAGCCCGAGCTGAAATCGCCCCACGCGATTCGAGTCGCGCATTGTTTCTTAGCCAGCGCGGCAACCGCATATCGGGCCGGAGTGTACAAGCACGATTGGAACGGTGGCGCGAAAAAAACGCACTGCCGGAACGCATACACCCACACATGTTGCGCCACTCATTCGCCAGCCATTTGCTGGAATCCAGCGGTGACCTGCGCGCGGTACAGGAATTACTCGGCCACAGTAATATCAGTACGACCCAGATATACACCCACCTGGACTTTCAGCATTTGGCACGGGTCTACGACGAGGCTCATCCCCGCGCAAAAAAATCCACCTGAGCGATTCTAAACCACATATATCTACAGAATGGTTTAACACAGGAATCGCGGAAGCCCGGCTCAATCAGAAGCTCCGAAAGAGATTACCCGGAACTTTAACTCTTAGCCCTAAAATTTGGTAAGCTATGCGGGATTTAATATTCATATAGACAAAAATATTCCGCTTCCCCGTCTACAACCGCATCACAAAAGAAGAAAACAGGTCTTTCTAAGACAATTCCGGAAGCCAGTTAAAACCGGATTGTCTGCTATTCGAAAATAGGAACAGTTATGGCATCACGTGAAATAAAAACCAAGTTTCTGACCCGATCAGCGCGTGGCAAGGCGTTGGAAGCCACTGAATCCAGACGCAGGGGAATCCTATGGACTGTGGGTATATTGCTCTTGATTACAATACTTTCACTCTATGGCTTAACGGTATACTGGAGTATCGAACCAGCTGAATTCAACGTCATAGAGGAAGCAAGAGACAATGCCGGAATTAACAATAGCACCGATAAACTTCCGAGCGGCGCAGTCTACACACATACAATCGTACAATTGGCCGAAACCCTGTTGACCAAGAACGGTGGTTATTTATCAAACGACATATTCCCAGGCGGACTTATCGACAACATGCCCGCATGGGAATTCGGGGCGTTGATTATGCTTCGCGATGCAACCACCGCGCTGCGTAATCACTTCGCGCGGTCCCAATCGCAGTCTAAAGAGAATTTTCAGCTATCCAAAGCCGAGCCATCATTTTATTTTGAACATACCTCATTTTGGATACCCGCGACCGAAGACGAGTACCAGAAAGGCATTAATTATCTACACCAATATTTGAACGATCTTAACAATCCGGATGCACACAATGCGCATTTTTACGCCCGAGCGGACAATTTGAGTCAATACCTGCAAATCGTGGAAAAACGCTTGGGTGATTATTCTCACCGATTGAGTGCAAGTTCAGTACAAAAACGTCTGTATAACTTTAGCAACGATAAGGTCGGCGTAACCAAAACCGACTGGCTGGATGTCGACGATGTATTTTGGGAAGCGCGCGGCGCAACTTGGGCTCTGTTGCATATCCTCAGGGCTGTAAAATCGGATTTTGGGGCCACCCTAAAAGGCAAGGCCGCATTGGCAACCTTGCAGCAAATCATCCACGAACTGGAGGACTCGCAAGCGCCGGTTATGAGCCCGATGATCCTGAACGGGGATGGATTCGGCTTGTTCTCCAACTACTCTATAACCATGGCGAACTACATCACGCGTGCAAATGCAGCGACGCTCGATCTGCGTGATTTGATGATGCGTGGCTGATGGATGAATGAATTCTGAAATCAACACCAACCTGCAGAAAATTGGTACCTGGCGGCGAATATTCTTTATGCTGATATTCGCGGTCATTTTGGCCTTCGTGAGACTATTACTTTGGGGCGTAGTGCTACTGCAAGTGGCATCCAGCCTAGTGACGGGCACCAAGAATACTTACGTACTCGGTTTTGGTAAATCGCTGTCCGTCTACGTTTATGGAATTCTAGTTTTCCTGACGTACAACACTGATGAAATGCCCTTTCCGTTTTCGGACTGGGCCAATCAAACACCCCCCGATTCCGCAACACAGTTAAAGAAAAGCTGAGCAGTTACAGGCGTTTTAAGATTCACTGAGTAGTTACAGCGAATTCATTCTAAACATTCTTTTAAATACCGGTATAGAGCCCGAGCAGATTTGGGTGCTTTCTCCTGATCACGTTCGAGTTGTGCGTTGCGAATAAACTGCCTGACTCTCTGGCGTTCCACGTCCGGCACTTCGGACATCAAAACGCCTAGCGCAGCATCGCCTTCATTGATCAATCTGTCCCGCCAACGTTCAATATTGTGGTGCTGCCGTACCGCATGACCGCTTTGCATTTTTATCCTGGCGAAATTCTCACGTATCGGGACGACATCCAACTCACGCATCAAGCCACCAACAAACTTTAGTTGACGTTTCAATGCCCCGCGCTGTTTGATCGATTTCATCACCAGCAAAGCTTCTTTTAGCTCCGGTGGCAGTGCCAATCTCTCGAGCTGTTCGCTCGATAGTTTGACCAATTCGGCGCCCAAGGCTCTCAATTCCAGACTATCGCGCTTCCTTTGGCTTTTACTGATGTAATTGTCGGCTGGCTCGCTATTTAGATTCGAATCGCTCATCGGGTAAATTTGAGGGTTCGCTGAGGTGTTAAGTCATAACTACCAAAAAAACGACGAATAAAACGACAATTGCTATGGGTATCAGCACGGCCGGCCAGTCTTTTTCGGCTTCCTTACT
>CAZVFR010000110.1:0-10820 GCA_964626505.1 uncultured Methylococcaceae bacterium | reverse complement strand
GTTACAAAAGATCAACGTGATTACAGCGAGTTATGCCTTAAGTTAGTGACATTGCTTCGATTTGGGGGGATGAAGATTTCAAAGCGGATGCCTACAGTCGAGCTCAATCTTTAGATAGCGAGATCGATAAAAAAGGGATAAAAACCACAGTTCCGTTATTAGCCATAGTCGAGCGAGTGCCAAATTCTCACCGCTTAGCGGTTGGTGAGGTGTAGAAAGTTCGTCGAGGTCAAGGCGCAAACAACCTGGCGCGCTGGATGGCGATGAAATTGTGTTAAGAAGTGGGTGGAGCTAAGCTTTCAGAGATAGCTTTAGTGTTTGGAGTGGGGCATTATTCGACAGTATCGCAGACGATTGCGAGATTAAATCGTTTGATGGCAGAAGATGAGCGGATTAATAAGAACTATTATATATTAAGTCAAGATTTGACCAGTTAATTTTCATGGAGGACCAAAACGGGCCAGCCGTTCGTCCAATTCCTCGCCGCTCAGGAATTTCTCGAAACTGGTCCTTTTGGCTTCATCCAAAGCATTTTGAATTTGCTCTGTTTGCCACCCATACACATCGATATAATCAATCGCTTCATTCACTAACCAGTTTCTAGCCTTGCGGCAATGGATTCAATCCCTATTTGCTTCTCCTTGGGAAGACGGACTGTCATATTTCCGGTTTCGCTCGCCATGATTCACCTGCAATCGTTTGCAATTATCTTTCAAGCTCACCATACAGAAAATGACCACGGAACAAAAAAACGGAACTCTTATACCGGATACCGGAACTCCAAAAACGGTCAATTCATAACAGAGCGCGTTGCTAATAGAAGACCGACCACAACGCAAAGAGAGTCTATCCCAAACCGCGGAAGAAGAGACACAGATTGTGTCGATCGCTATTCAAATACCTTTGACTTTTGGGATAACGTACCGAAGTATATTAATCCACGCCGTGAAATGAACAAGTTGAGAACCAAAGATGGGTTCTTCGACCTTACACCCTATAGAAATTGCGTTGGCGGCATCGGCGGTGAATGTGGCAAACCGGCCGGAATCCTTGCCAGATGCCGCCCATAAAGGAATGCTATACCGCCACTGCAGCGGTGCTATAGCCCGTATTTCTCACTGGAATGACAATCCCTCTGGTGAGAAACGTGGGCTAGAATTCTTTGCGAGTAAGGACTATAGCGGTATTATCCGAGGAATCATGACCGACCAGAAAAGCGATCGTTTTTTCCCCTGCAATTGGTCGATCTCGGTATTTGATAGATCGAATTCGTAGGCGGGTGCATCACTTACTGTCATACGGGTTGCGTAATCACGCGCCGGCCCAACATCTTCAAATATTTCACGATAGATCATATTGGCGTCCTCCGAAAATTCACTCTACAAGAAACCTTCTGCTATCAATTCGAAATCAGGAAAATTCTGATTTGGATCACACGGATTTGACAATATTTTTATATCAAGGGTTCATTCCTTAGACTTTGCTATCCGTTCCATGACATCGTAGCCGTCTTCAAAGATTCGAGAACTGCCAAAGTCCGTCGATGCACCAACTACGCATCGATCAATTCATAGTCGTGTGTAATTTCGGCCGATTTACCTAACATAATCGATGCCGAGCAATATTTTTCCGCGGACAGTTTTACCGCCCGCTGAACCACCGAGTCCTTAAGACGGGTACCCGTCACTATGAAATGAACGTGAATCTTGCTGAACACCTTGGGTACCGAATCCACGCGCTCAGCGGTAATTTCGACCTCGCAATCAGTAACCGGGTGGCGGCCCTTCTGCAAAATATGAATGACGTCAAAAGCCGTACAACCGCCCATCCCGAGAATCAGCATTTCCATGGGACGTGGCCCCAAATTCCGACCGCCATTTTCGGGTGGACCGTCCATTACTACCGTATGCCCGCTGCCCGACTCACCCAGAAACATCGCATTCTCGATCCATTTTATCCGTGTTTTCATACCGCCACCTTGAAAAAAGGGTCGATAGCTTAGCACATTTTCGCACTCTAGCGGCGCCAAATTTCGCACTTAAAGCCAGTCCTAAATTGGCATAAGTCTAAATCCGATTTAAACCCACAAAAAATAAAATTAAAACATTTAATAACAATGATTAATCTTCCATAACTCGAATCTATACAAATAAACAGCTCACTAGGCACATTGAGTATTTCACTGCTACCGCTTGCATTCCCAGCCTGGCTGCTAGACTTAGCTATGGGGTACCTGTTCAGTTTGCCGTTGTTTGGCCTCAGACCAAGGAAAACACGCGAAGCTTATTAGAGTTTGCTTCACGCGTTCATGCATTCGCCTCTGGGCCAGTTTTAGCTGTTCAAAAGCGTTTCTAGCATTTGATTGATGCAGTTATGAAGGCAACCAGGGACCAACTGAATAGTTACACTTTACATTTATCTTTTGAGGAAGAATTGTGATAGTCGCTAAACCCAGTACGCTGAAAGACGAAGCCATCGAACAATTCCTACGCTATTGCCACAAGCGTCGGTATCCGAATCGGCAGGAAATCATTCTCCCTGGAGAAACTGGAGATAAGTTGTACTATATCGCGGAAGGTTCGGTATCGATTTCCATGCGCGACCCAGACGATCACGAAATCATCCTGGCTTACCTTAACAAAGGCGATTTCATCGGCGAAATCGGCGTCTTTTACGGCGAAAACACACGCGGCGTAACGGTAAGAACCAGGTCCGAGTGCATCCTGGCCGAAATTGGCTATACGCGATTCACTACACTCCTCAATAACGAACTTTCCAAA
Organism: uncultured Methylococcaceae bacterium; assembly: GCA_964626505.1. Taxonomy (GTDB): domain Bacteria; phylum Pseudomonadota; class Gammaproteobacteria; order Methylococcales; family UBA1147; genus CAZUGA01. The sequence continues at coordinate 8,040 of CAZVFR010000110.1, read as the reverse complement.
CACTCGACGGAGTTATTGTACGCATTGGGCAAACAACTGGCCGATCGGTTACTGCACACCAATCGCAAAGTCGGGCATCTTGCGTTTCTCGACGTAACCGGACGAATTGCAAAAACCCTGATAGACCTTTGCAAGGAACCCGATGCTATGACTCACCCGGACGGCATGCAGATCCGCATTACACGCCAGGAAATCGGCAAAATTGTGGGGTGTTCCCGCGAAATGGCCGGTCGCGTTTTGAAAAATTTGCAGGAAGAAGGCCTTATTTCGGCCCACGGCAAAACCATTGTAGTATTTGGCACCCGGTAAATTTCTTAGCGGTCGCCTTGCCCTCCGATAAGCAATCTCTGAACTGAACCTACAAGCCAAACAGTTCGCGCAACTTATCACCCGGCTCTTCAGCTTTCATGAACGCTTCGCCGACCAAAAAACTATTCACGCCATTTTGGCGCATCAAAGTAACATCCGCTGACGTATGGATACCGCTTTCGGTCACAACCAGCTGATTCGAAGGAATGCTGGATAACATCTCCAGGGTAGTATCCAGCCGCGTGTCGAAGGTACGCAGGTTGCGGTTATTGATACCCACCATCGGTAGATCCAACTGCAACGCACGCTCAAGTTCCACTGAATCGTGTACTTCAACCAGAACATCCATATCCAACTGCCTGGCCGTATCCGCCAACTCTTTCATCTGATTGTCAGTTAAGGCCGCGACAATCAACAAGATACAATCCGCTTCTATAGCCCGTGCTTCGTACACCTGATACGGATCAATAATAAAGTCCTTGCGCAATACCGGCAGATTGCAGGACGAGCGCGCCAACTGCAAATAGACTTCCGAACCCTGAAAAAAATCCTTATCGGTCAATACAGACAAACAAGCCGCCCCCCCCTTCGCGTAACTTTGAGCAATCTGAATGGGCTGAAAATCCTCGCGAATCACGCCTTTGCTCGGCGATGCTTTTTTTATTTCCGCGATTACGGCCGGTGCGCCTTCGTCGACCTTGCTCTGTAGCGCACGGAAAAACGCGCGCGGCGCCGCGGCAACTTCAACTTGTTGCTCCAATTCGGACTGGCTCATGCACTTTTTACGGTGTGCGATTTCTTCCCGCTTCCGATCCAGAATTTTGCGTAAAATATCGGGCGGATTGTCGACACTGTTATTCGCTTCAGTAGTTTCAGAAGTCATCACGGGCTGGGTACTCGCAGTGGGTGGAGGTGAAGATGCCTGTAAACTACGACTCAGTTTCACCAATTCATTAAGCTTCCGCCTGGCATCGCCACTGCCTATTACCCGCCGCGCCTGTTCAACACCAGCCTCAAGACTTGTTGCCAGACCGGCCACATAGATCGCGGCGCCAGCATTGAGCGCTACGATATCGCTGGCAGGCCCTTGCTGACCCGCAAATATATCCAAAATCAACCCCAAACTCGCCTGCGCACCATCAACTTGCAGCGATGTAAGCGGCGACCGCGTCATGCCGAACTGCTCTGGTGTAATAGTAAAATTGCGCGTCCATCCATGCTTCAATTCACTAACCCAAGTCGGTGCCGCAATACTGATTTCGTCCAGCCCATCCTCGGCATGCACGACCAAGACATGTTGGCTTCCCAAGCGATTTAATACTTCCGCTATGGGTTGCACCCAAGCTTCCGCAAAAACACCCAAGACCTGGTTTGGCGCATCCGCTGGATTGGACAACGGCCCCAAAAGATTGAACAGCGTACGTATACCCATCTCGCGACGCGGCTCCACTGCATGCTTCATCGCACCGTGGTATAACGGCGCAAACAGAAAACCAATGCCGACTTCTTCGACGCACTGGCGGACCTGCTCCGGCGTCAATTCAAGGCTGATTCCGGCGGCTTCCAATACATCCGCACTGCCTGAATTACTGGAAACCGAACGGTTGCCGTGCTTGGCAACTTTGCCGCCCGCGGCCGCCACCACAAATGCACTGGCCGTGGAAATATTGAAGGTACCGCTGGCGTCACCTCCGGTTCCACAGGTGTCGACCACATGTTCGCCGTCAACCTGTATCTTCGTCGCGAGCTCACGCATAATCTCCGCCGCGGCCGCGATCTCGTCAACTGTTTCGCCCTTAGCCCTTAGCGCAACTAGAAATCCACCGATCTGAGCCGGTGTCGCGCCCCCGGTCATAATCTTGCGCATGACTTCACGCATTTCGCCGGAAGATAGATTTTTTTTATCTAGAACTTTTTGTAATGCTGTTTGCATACTTTATGACTTTAATGTCGGCTTTCCGCCGCTGTATTTATTCGTTTAAGAAATTTCGTAGCAAATCGTGCCCGTGCGTGGTAAGAATGGACTCGGGGTGAAACTGCACACCCTCAATATCGAGTTCTTTGTGTCTCACACCCATAATTTCCTCGATATTACCATCCTGGTCTTCAGTCCAGGCCGTGACTTCCAGGCATTCAGGTAAGCTTTGCTGATCAATCACCAATGAATGGTAACGCGTCGCTTCGAATGGATTGGTCAAAAATTTAAATACACCTTGCTGACGGTGACTCACCATGGATGTTTTACCGTGCATTATGCTTTTGGCATGCACGATTTTGCCGCCGAAGGCATGACCGATGCTTTGATGGCCCAGGCAAACACCCAGAATGGGCTTTTCGCCCGCAAACTCCAAAATCGTATCCACGGAAATCCCAGCTTCCAAAGGCGTACAAGGGCCTGGGGAAATGACGATTTTGTCCGGATTCATTTGCTTGATTTCGGCTACCGAAACCTGATCGTTGCGAACCACCTGAACCTCGGCGCCCAATTCGCCCAAATATTGAACCAGGTTATAGGTAAAAGAATCGTAATTATCCACCATAACCACGCGTATAGCGCTCATTCGCCCAGCCTCCCGTCAAGGCCTGCCTCAGCCATTGTTACGGCGCGGAAAATCGCACGTCCTTTGTTCATGGTTTCGTCCCACTCGTTGCGCGGCACCGAATCGTGCACAATCCCAGCACCTACCTGAATATGCAACATATTATCCTTAATGACCGCGGTGCGTATCGCTATCGCGGTATCCAGATTTCCACCCCAACCGATATAGCCCACGGCACCGGAATATACGCCTCGTTTGACCGGTTCCAGCTCGTCTATGATTTCCATCGCACGAATCTTCGGCGCTCCGCTAACCGTGCCGGCTGGAAACGTTGCGGATAAAACGTCAAATGCGTTCTTTCCCTGTTGCAGTGTTCCGGTCACGTTTGACACGATATGCATCACGTGCGAATAGCGTTCAATTATCATTTTGTCGGTTAATTCAACCGTGCCGATGTCGGATACCCGACCGGCGTCGTTACGTCCCAAGTCTATCAGCATCAAATGCTCGGCGAGTTCTTTGGGGTCGGATAACAAATCACGTTCCAGCGCTAGATCTTCGTCACGGTCTTTGCCGCGCGGTCGAGTCCCGGCAATAGGACGCACTGTAACCTGGCCATCTTCAAGTCGTACCAAAATCTCAGGCGAAGAACCGACAATCTGGAAATCATCCAGATTCAGTAGATACATGTACGGTGACGGATTCAGACAGCGCAGCGCCCGATATAAATCCAACGAAGATGCTCGGTACGGTATCGAAAGCCGCTGCGACAACACCACCTGCATAACATCGCCGGCCACAATATAGTCTTTGACGATTCCAACCGCGGCTTCGAAACCTTGTTGCGTAAAGCCGGACACAAAATCGCCTTCATCGACCACTCGAGTTTCGTGGCAAGTTGGCTTAGCCTGGGTATCACGAAGCAAAGCCTCCAACTCATCCAGCTTCGACTGAGCCTTTTCCAAGGCGCCCTGTTGTTGCGGATCCGCGTGGGTAATAATCAATAGCTTCCCGCTGAGATTATCAAAGACCACCAAATCTTCCGATACCATCAATAAGATATCAGGGGTACCCAAAGTATCTTCTTTGCCGCTAGTCCGCAACCGAGGCTCGATGTAACCGATTGTTTCGTAGCCAAAATAGCCAACCAAGCCACCATTGAAGCGCGGCAGGCCCGTAACATCCGGTACTCTATAGCGCGCCGCGAAAGCCTGAATCCAGGCAAAGGGATTATTCGTGGTCTCAGACTCTACAATTTCTCCACTGGACTCCAGCGTCACCGTATCGCCGCAGATCTTAACCACAGTACGGCACGGCAAGCCGATAATCGAATAACGCCCCCACTGTTCACCGCCATGTACGGACTCGAACAAATACGAATAGGGGCCGTCCGCGAGTTTCAAATAGGCACTTAGAGGCGTATCCAGGTCGGCTAGAATCTCGCGTGCGACCGGGACATGATTGTAGCCTTCTAGGGTAAATTGCTTAAATAGTTCAGGTTTCATAGTTCACAAAATAATATCAGGGTATTTCGATAGTCACCCGGTTTTAACCGGAATAACGGAACCTTGCCGACCCATGTCAGCGTTCGTTACAACTCCGCCATCGTCCTGTGAAATTTTGTGAAAGTTTGTTCCCTAACTCAACCTTAGGCTGCCCGAGCAAACAATGCCGGTAATTCGGCCAGGGAATCTATAACGTGATCAGCCGCAAGTTGGTCAACCGTGTAATCACCCATATAACCGTAAGGTACACATACGGCTCTGAAGCCGGCTGCTTTGGCCGCGCTGATATCGTTGATCGAATCACCGACCATGACCGACCGGGTCGGATCAACATTAAAGCGCTCCGCGGTTTTCAGTAACGGCAGCGGATGAGGCTTACGCTGCTCATAGGTGTCGCCGCAGACAATATGATCAAAAAAACCCGACAACCCGGTTTTCTCCAACAGGCTGTGGGTAAACCTTGAATGTTTGTTGGTTAAACAAGCTAAGTTAAAACCATCGAATTGCAACTGCCGCAAGCCTTCAACCACACCCGGATAAAGAGATCCTCGTTCACTGATGTTTTGCGCGTATATATCACTAAAAATCTGCAGCGCGTGATCAAAGCCCTCAGGATGTTCTTCCGGATTTTTCTTTCCGGTCAGCGCGCGTTTTACCAACATGTTCATGCCGTTCCCTATCCAACCACGCACCTGTTGGCTGCTAACCGCGGGTTTGCCCAAGGCTTCCAACATCTTCTCGATCGCATAGCCCAAATCCGGCGCACTGTCGATTAAGGTACCGTCTAAATCCATCACTATCAATTCAGGACGCAGCACCTTAAATACCTCCGGAAACCAGTGCAAGCTCTCTTCGCATCGTATCAATCACAGCCTTATAATCTTGTTGTCCAAAAATAGCCGAGCCTGCAACAAAAGTATCGGCACCCGCTGCGGAAATCTCACGGATATTTTTCTCATTAACCCCCCCGTCAATCTCCAACCTTATCGCATAACCGCTTTCTTTTATACGCCTTTTGGTCTCACGCAATTTATCAATTACACCAGAAATAAATTTTTGTCCGCCAAACCCTGGATTAACCGACATCAACAATATCATATCAATCTTATCCATCACGTGGTCTAAATAGTGCAACGGTGTAGCCGGGTTAAAAGCCAAACCTGCTTTGCACCCACTTTCTCGAATTAACTGCAAGGTTCGATCAACATGGTCGGACGCATCAGGATGGAAGGTAATATAATCCGCACCCGCATTAGCAAAATCAGGAACAATTCTGTCCACCGGTTTAACCATCAAATGCACATCAATCGGTGCCGTAACCCCGTACCGTCGCAAAGCTTTGCACACCATAGGACCAATTGTAAGATTGGGGACATAATGATTGTCCATTACATCGAAATGAACGATGTCCGCTCCCGCGGCCATAACGCTATCGACCTCTTCCCCCATTCGCGCGAAATCCGCTGACAAAATCGACGGCGCGATCCAATTATTACTCATGACTTGGCTATTAGCTGAAAATGCGTTGGATTCTAGCGCATTCGGCGTAAAAAATCAGCTGTGCGGATGTTTATAACAAAGCAAATTTGTTCTACCCCTCAAGTCTGTGAAACTTGGCAGTTATTCCCAGTCATAGTCAACGAATCAAAGACACATTGAATATTTAAAATATTTAAAGTAAGTTCCCACATCTTACGAGCAAAGTTGTCGACTCATGGTTTTTGATAATACTGACCACCAAACGGCAATAAGCGAGTACTCCGTCAAGGTTGCTTTGAGAGATAGAACCTTGATGGAATACTAGATATAAGACCACAACGCACAAATCGTTCTATCGTTATTAATGTGCCTAATACGAGGTCAGTCATAAAAATTACAACCGATTGATATATAATGCGGCATAGTTAGTGTAAAACCAATCGACGGATCAGCAATCGACAATAGTGCCATGAGCGATAAAAAAGTAATTTTATTGGAGTTGAACGAACTCTGCCCTGCGCTGCTTGAAAAATTCATGAAGCAAGGACATCTTCCAAACTTTAGCCAATTATACGACAGCGCTAACTGTTTCATCACCGATGCGGAGTGCGAAATCGATTACTTGGAACCCTGGATCCAATGGGTGACCGTACATACGGGCTTACCATTTGAAAAGCATAAAGTATTTCGTTTGGGCCAAGCACAAAACCTCGACCAGGATTCAATCTGGGATATCCTTTCACGAAATAATTTAACCAGTTGGATATGCGGCAGCATGAATACAAAATGGGACGTGAATGATATCAACATTATGGTGCTACCGGATCCGTGGAGTACAGACGTTAAGACTTCTCCCGCGTCTTTGGAAACCTTTTACCGTTTTATTCAGGCCAATGTCCAAGAACATACCAATGAGAATTTTAAATTATCGCCTCTGGAATACGTCAAATTCCTAATATTCATGCTGCGCCACGGTTTGACATTTAATTCCATCACAAAAATTGTGGAAGCACTGTTTAAACAACTGACCAAAGCACCTGATCGGTGGAAAAAAGTAATGGTTTTGGATTGGTTGCAATTCGATGTATTCTCTTACACTTATAAGCAAAAACGTCCGGCCTTCGCAACCTTCTTTTCAAATAGTACAGCCCATTTTCAGCATAGATTTTGGCGCTATATGGAACCGGAAAAATTTTCGATGAAACCCTCTGTAGCGGAAATTGAACAGTACGGGGGAGCAATTTTATATGCTTACCAAAATCACGATACACTGATTGGCAAAATGTTCGATTTAGCCGATAAAGATACAATAATCATCCTTTCTACCGCATTGAGCCAACAGCCTTACGTCAAGAAAGACGCCGTAGGTGGTAAACGCTTCTACCGGCCCCACGATATGCAAACGTTGCCCCAAATATTCGGTTTACAGGGTGTGGAAAAAGTGAGTCCCGTAATGTCTCACCAATTCAACATTCTTTGCGCAACCGAGCTCGACGCCACGAATAACTACAGTAAGCTTTCGGCGGTCACAATGAATACCGAATCTTTGTTTTCCTTACGTTTAGCGGGTACAGAAGTTTTCGGTGGATGCAGAATTATTAATCAATTGGAAGGTGCTCGCACCATTGAATCGGATGGAAAACACCTAAACTTCTTTGACGTTTTTTATCTGGCTGACAACCTAAAAAGCGGCAATCACCACCCTAGCGGTGTATTTTGGACTTATACTCCGGGGCGCAAACAATCTTTGCATTCCCAACCTCTGCCATTGGATCAAGTAATGGGCAAAATTCTATCCGAATACAATATTCCTGCGACACCGTAAGATTTCGGGGGACTGTATTGAGGCGGGAACGCTCAACGTCTGAACCGATACAATAATATCCGCTTATTGGCTGGCTTGGCAATTTCAGGCGATTGTCCAAAGATTATGAAATTCTCACGGATTCCGCGGAAAATATGGTTCGCATTGCGATGATTTAAATTACGCTGCCTAAATGTATCTGATTTTTGACCAGACGGCTTCTTAATAGCTGAAGTTTCACCGTTTTTTCTTTCTGGCCAAGCCAAATCCTGCCTGGTTGAGGCGCAAACTGGCATATAAAGTGAATTCATTTTATAGGCCAATTCGCGTGAGAAGCCAGCATTATTGCCTTTATAAACAATAAGATAAAGGCTGAATGAGGCCCGCCTTTTTGGTATAATCA
>CAZVFR010000109.1:0-10865 GCA_964626505.1 uncultured Methylococcaceae bacterium | reverse complement strand
GCTGGCTGACTACCTTGCCAGTCACACCGCACGACGGAAAAGCAGTGTGGCCTGATCGCTACCGGGGACTATCCGCCTTCGCTTCGCTTATGTGGACTCCCCTCTGTCAACAACTAAATGATTAAAAGGTAGAAATAAATGCGTGCTTATGTACGAGCTCAAAATATGAGTAGCGAACCCAGGCTCAATGATATTTACGCGAACTGTACGGTCAACGAGTTTACTCACTCTGAGCGAAGCACTGACTCTTACAGCTGATTTGTCATCTACGTTAAAAAGCATTTTGTTGGTGATGGGTCTACCTATGCCACTAAGGGCTCGGCTTTATACTCGGTTCCTTGCGTCAACAAGGCAAATGCCGTTCTGACGGTCTTGTTGGCCAATGCTATGGCGGCACATTTTCTGCTCTTGCGTTCCAGTAATTGTTTTACCCATTGTTCTTTTTTTGTTCTCGGATTCCGTTTGTCAACATGATTGATCACTGACATCGCGCCATTCACAAGATAACTTCTCAAGGCAACGTTCTTCATGGACCTTCCGATTGACCCTATTTTTGTTGTTCCGCCACTGGAGTGTTGCAGCGGCATCAAACCAATGCACGCGGAGGCATCCCGCCCGGTTTTAAATGCGCCCGCTTCCCCACAACCAATCGCAATATAAAGATTAACTGCATTGATGGTAGCCACGCCCTCCAGTGCCAGCAACTTTTCACATTCTGGGTACAACTTGATGGCCTGTTCTAGGAATTTGTCCTTTTTCGTAATGTTTTCAACCGTCTGTAAATAGAGTTGCCAGGTGGCTTGCAGTGCCTCGCGAAAAGGCATGCAAAATCCATTTTCCGCATCTTCAAGTATCCCTTGTATGGTGCCACTTAAACCCCCACTTTTTGATGAGACACGGAGATTAAATTCCAGCAACAACGCTTCGAGCTGGTTTCTCAAAGCGACTTTATGTTTGACCTCTAATTCTCTCATCCTCATGATAGATTGCAACTCCTGTTGTTCAAATGTCTTTCCGTTGATGAACTGGATATCGACCAGCTGACTCGCCGGTACGATAGCCAGGGCATCATTTTTATCGGTTTTTCGATTTTGCCTTATCTGGGAAACAAGCTTGGCTGAGATAATACAGGCATCATGGCCCTGATCCTTAGCCACTTGCTTCCAGTAGTTGGACGTCGCGCAAGCCTCGAACACGATGACCGCAGGTTTAGCCTGGGCTAGCCAGGATGTAAATTGCGCGGATGATACCTCATCATTGCTCACTTTCTTGTTTGCCTTGACAACGCATATTTGGATAACCTTTTTGGCTAGGTCGACACCTACGATCGTATGGTTCATTTTCTGGCCCTCTAAATTGTGTGTGGACTGGCTAGGGTATCTGACTTGCCCGTCATCGTCGCCTCGCGTAGCTTCCAGACCACATAAGCCGGGGTTTTGCAAGGAGGAACGCAGGACAATAGTCCGAGTAGTCCTTGCAAAACCCCGACGTTGTGGGATGGTTTGCGTAGCGAGAGGATGATGATGGGCATGGCACTTGCCTGGATTCCGAGCTGAGAAAGCTGCACCAAATATCCACCATGAATGGCACATAAAAAGTCGAAGAACCACATTTTTTTGAACTCCCATTATTGGTTGGCTAAATGAACCGGTAGTTAATGCCTGCTCACCTGTTGGGGGTGAGAGGAGTCCAATTATCTCTCCATGGCAGTCAGCGATCGTTGATCCGATCAGTTGTGTCTTTGGCGAGGGATCACAAGGTAAGAGGTTGAATCTCAATACGCCAATTTGCCGCGCAGCACGTACACGATCGTCTTCAGAATGATAACGGCGTCCAACCAAACCGACCAGCGTCCGATGTATTCAAGGTCTAATCGAATGCGACCTTCCATTTTATCCAAGGTCTCAGTTTCTCCGCGGTATCCACTTATTTGGGCGAGCCCCGTGATGCCGGGCTTGACCTTGTGCCGCTGCATGTATCCTGGAATCTGCTCCCGATAAAACTCATTGTGCGCGATCGCATGGGGGCGGGGGCCAACGACAGACATTGTACCCTGTAATACGTTGATGAACTGCGGCAATTCGTCTAGCGACGTGCGTCTTAGGAATACGCCAAAAGGTGTCGTTCGGCTGTCGTTGCGCGTCGCTTGCTTTATCGTATTATCGTTCTCGCATACTCGCATAGACCGAAATTTCCAGACCTCGATCGGTTCACCCCGTATGCCATATCGCCACTGTTTAAATATAATAGGTCCTGGGGACGAAAGCTTTACACCTAGCGCGATCAATATCATCGGGATGCTGATCAACGGTAGGATAATGATGACCATGATCAAATCTGTAATCCGCTTAATCCAACCGTCTATTATAAAAAACGGCGATTCAAATATACTCACAACCGGTAACCCATGGAGCGTATTCCAGCGTGCATGGAGTAGATCGAATACGAAAAAGTTTGGGATAAAGTATACCGACACCGTCGAATTGGCGAGCCTGCTAACCAGGTTTCTGATTCGTTTTTCAGCACTCAATGGCAACGTGATGTAGACAACGTCCAGTTTGCCGTTTTTGGCGTCGGTGTACAAATCTTCAAAGCGGCCATGGCGTACTAATTTTCGGTCCAGTTTTGAATCACATCGGTGGCTATCACGGTCGTCATAATAGCCGAAAAAGTTGTAACCCAGCCACGGCATTTTTTGAACGGTGGACTCCAAGCGATCGCCGAGCTCATTACCTCCGGCAATAGCAATCGAACGTGTATTAAGATTGTTAGACCTTAGAAATCCGAGGAATCCCCTTCGAAGCGCATGCAACAATATAATAATTGTAGGCGTGCCCATAATCCATAATGAAAGCACAACCCGGGAATATTCTGACGTTGATCTTAGCGCGAATCCCAGTAACAATAGTATCGCAACACAAAAACCCCAAGTGAAAACGATTCGAATCGCTTCTCTATATAACGGAACAGCTCTCCAGGCTGCATATACTTCAAAGTACTCGGAAAAGAAAGTGAATAACAAAATCGCCATCAAGCCTAAGCGTGTGTAGTCATGCGACCACATCGCGCTGTAACCCAGTGTGGTTGCCCAGAGCGCAGTAAAGATTGCCAGGCTATCAAGTAGCCGAACCAAGCCTAAAAGCTTTGAGTGATATGGTCTGATTAGACCGCTAATGTGTTCTGGTAGCATATTGTCGTTATTATTATGATCGAACGATTAGGAATAGTTATGTCTTTGTGGTGATTCATCAATACTTCGAACCCCTTAAGTCCTAACCGTCTAAAGCAGCTTAAAAAACAGCGCCATTGTAAAAATTACTGACACCTGCCTCGCTTCTTTTGGAAACAAAATTTGGCTAGCAAACAACCTGTTATGATCTAGTAGTCCTCCGTGGGCCGTTTTACAAAAAACTATCTATATTTGAAAGTATGATTGCAAAAACAATGCCGCGTTAATCAACCGTTTGAATTCGGGTCTTTCGGGGGCCAAGCTATGCTTGGATCGTGGCAGACTGTTGCATTCTAGCGACATCAATTATTAAGTTCTAATATAGGCTTACAAAGCAAGGGGATATAGTCGTCGTTAACAAGCGACAGCTTAGTGTTATATCATGTATCCAGCACGACTTGACCAGGTCAACCTTTCTGGTAGACCGGTTAAATTGCATCCACAATTGACCCAGTATTTGTACTGGATTTTGTTCCGCCTATTCGAGCCAGATTATGGCTCATTTTTATGGATTAGTGTTTTATTTTTTCTCCTTGTTATGGGTTGAATGTTTGAATCGGTAGCTCTCATTGCCGGTTTCGGTGATATGACAATGATGGGTCAGACGGTCTAATAAGGCCGTTGTCATTTTTTCATCTGTAAACACATTGGGCCATTTTGCAAAGCTAAGATTAGTCGTGATAATGATGCTGGTGAGATCATACAATGTACTGATCGACTGGAATAATAATGTACGACCCGTCTGACTGAAAGGGAGATAACCGAGTTCATCTAATATAACGAGATCAGTGTGGATTAATCGATCTGCCATTCGACCTAGTCTGCTTAATTGCTTTTCCTGGTAACGATTATTATTGTAGGTAATCAGGTAGGTTGATGATACCCGTTTGCTCCGCTCAATAAATCCATCAAACGGTGTGGGTACTGGCATTAAGCAAACCACTTCATCTTACCAGGAATATGCGCTACCATTCTGCTTTTGAAGTCAATATGGCATGAGATATGCTTCATTTCTAGGTTGTCGTAGCATTAGGAACCGACCTGAACAGACAATGTCATAATGGGGCGGTATTGGTGTTAAATGGGGAAATATTCAACGTAACCCGTAACAGTTCAATTTGCCGTTGTTTGGTTTTAGAACAAGGGAAACACGCGCTGCTTACGCGAGTTCGCAGCTTCGAGGATTGACGCAGTTTTAATGTCAAGCAGTGGTAACTTGACATGGTTACTAGACCTTCATTAACCTCCAGGTTTAATTGCAAATAAAAACAATAAAATGAAATCTACATTATTCGCTCGCTTGAAAGCTTTTTTTTATTTTCGTGACAGGTCTTTTTCTACCCGAATAGCCCAAGGAATAATCGCGATTGTAGACAGCCTTACGCTATCGTGTGTAGGGTTTTTGATATACTTTTATTATGTCGGGTGGTCTAAGGATGATTATCCAGTCTACCTTTTAGTGTTGATGTTTTTTAGCTTTTTGATGATCATCGCGTTTTTCTTTTCCAAATTGTATGAAGTGGAGCCACTACCCAAACCAAAGCGGCAAATCATAAAAGTCATCAACATACTTACAATTCTCTTTCTTCTTCTTATCGTCTTTTTATTTGCGTTTAAAATCTCGATACACTTTTCCCGTGTGTGGCTATTTTCCTGGTACGTCATTTCGACGCTCTCAATTTGCATTGAAAGAACGTTATTTTATTATTTACTTCGAAAATATGCGCAGGCCGGTCAGTTTACTCGTAATGCGGTTATTTTTGGCGCGGGAAATCTCGCGATAAAATTTGTGCGCGAGATCGAGAAGGAAGACTATCCTTGGGTCCGAATATCGGGATGTTTCGACGATCGGTTGGAAAGGAGCCCTTCGTCTATTGAGGAATATCCCGTACTCGGAAATCTAAATTCTTTAACCCAGTTTATCCGAAAAAATCGCTGCGATGAAGTTTTGATCACTCTGCCGTGGATCGCTGAGGATCGTATCCGTGATATCGTTGTTCAACTTCAAGTTTTTCCTGTGACTGTCCGTTTAGTACCCGAACTAGTTGGGTTTGAGTTTCGTGAAAGCTACTATAAGAATTTTAGTGGCGTTCCCGTATTAACAATTTTGAATCAACCGCTATCTGATTGGGCCTTTGTTCTTAAATGGATTGAAGATCGGGTGGTGGCACTTTTTTCCCTTATACTGCTTCTACCATTTATAACCATCATAGGCTTATTGGTTAAGCTTGACAGTCCAGGTCCTGTTTTTTTTCGTCAGCTTCGCTATGGGTTTAACAATCGATTGATTAATGTCTATAAGTTCAGAACTTTGTATGCTGACCAACAAGATAACGATGCTCAACTGTTAGTCGTGCCCAATGATCCTCGTGTTACCCGCTTAGGAGCATTTCTTAGGCGTACCAGTCTCGATGAATTACCCCAGCTTTTCAACGTATTAACCGGCGATATGTCAATCGTTGGCCCGAGACCTCATGCGCTTCAGGCAAATGCCGCGGGAAAGTTATACGAAGATACCGTTTTCCAATATGCAACGCGCCATAAGGTCAAACCAGGCATTACCGGGTGGGCGCAGGTCAATGGTTGGCGCGGCGAAACCGACACCAAAGAAAAAATTATTAAACGCGTAGAGTTTGATCTATATTACATAGAAAACTGGACACTCGGATTTGATTTAGTCATTATTTTACGCACTTTTGGGATACTCTTTATAAAGCAAAATGCTTTTTAAAGAGTTAAATCCTTAATAATTTTTGTATTTAACTGCCCGTACTATAAGGGGTGACAAAATGCTGGCATACTGATCGTTAACGGAGAGTAATTTTCTTACAGGAACAGATAGTCACGTCGATTGGCGAACATCCATATCTTGCTGTGAGGTGGTTTATTTGATGCGGGAGAGAAACGTATTTAACGTTTTTTTTCGGTTGGCTTCGTCCTCTTTGCGATCCAAGCGGCCGAGCTGTTTTGTACCCTTGAGTCTCAATCGCTCGTGAGATCCAACATAGAAATGCTCAACGATAAAGACCAGCATCAATCCGATCAAGCCGGAAGCGACAAAAGCTAACAAAAGAATCGGAACCGTTTTCGGGAATGATGGCTCAAAAGGTAGACTAGCATGGGAAATGATACTCGCATCTGGCTGTTGGATATCCATATCTAGCTGCGAAGAGGTTTCCTTAACGCGAGATAGAAAGGTGTTTAGCAGTATTCGGTTTGCGTCAGCTTCGCGCTCTAAGGCATTAAGTCGTATTATACTTTGATTTTCTTCAGCTGCTTGCCCTTTGAGTCGATCAAGACTAGTTCGTAACGACCATACTCTGGCATTTGCAATTGCCACTTCATTTTCCAATCCTTTGGCGGCTTTTCTTACTTCCGCCTTAAGTTTGTTTTGCAGATCATTCAAGGACGCTACAAGATTGATCATTTTCGGGTGCCGTCTGCCATATTCCGTGGAAATTTCTGCAATTTGGCGTTGAAGCTCCGTTTCTCGAATACGGATTTGCTGAATTAACACAGAATCCAAGACTTCACTTGCAGCTTCGGGATTTCTTCGCGATTGGGTTAGTTTTCTGATTTGCTGGACGCGGACATTTGCTTCGGTTTGACTGCCCTCGGCTATTGTTAATTGGCTGTTGAGTTGTGATATATGTTCAACCGTGAGAGTACTACCATCTTTGCCTTCTATCAGCCCGGAATTCTGGCGGAACAGTTCAATCTCTCTTTCCGATTGTTCAACGGCTTTCCGGAGCGAACGGATGTTTTGGTTTAACCATTGGGTTGCTCGTCGCGTGGCTTCGAATTTCGTGTTACGCTGTTGCTCGATATACAATTCCATAAGCGTGTTAACAACACGAGTCGCTATCACCGGATTTTTGGCGCTAAACTCGATAGCAATCACCCGCGACGTGCTTATTTGATGGACATTAAGTTTATCAAGAAATGAAGCCATAAGACGAGACCACTCGATTTGTTGTTGATATTCTTCAGTAGCCATTCCACCTAAAAGTATTACGTTCTTTTTATCGTCTTCCTTGACCTCTTCGCGGAGCGCGGGATTAAATTCTGAATCTTTATCCAGCCCTAATTTAGTAATCAGTCGCTGCGCTAGATTTCGGGAGCGAATAACTTGAATCTCACTAATTATCGCTTCATTGTCTACCGCTAAACCGGCGATGACAGAATCCAGATTGGTAATATTTCGCCCTCTGGTTTCAATCAATAGTTCGGCGTTCGCGGTATAGCGTGGTGTAACGCGTTGTAAAACTACGGCCGTGAGGAAAGTCAACCCAGCGATTGTTCCAAGCAATATATATTTCCGGCGCCAAATTGTTTCCAGCAGATCGCGGATGCTAAATCCGTCGGATGGTGACGGTATATATTGCACCGTTTCAATAATTTCTGTACTTGTGCCCTCGTTCATTACTGACTAACAAATTGCCTAAAAAAAACGTTCAGGAATTTCAATAACGTCCCCCGGGAGAACGAGTGAGTCTGGTTCAGCAGGTCGTTTTTTTATAGCCAAATTATTTGAGCTAATCAACACCTCTTGCTTTTTAGCCCGATAGGTGTAGCCACCCGCCATCGCTATAGCATTAATTACCGTCATACCATTAACGTAGGGATAACTTCCTGGGTTTTTCACCTCTCCTATAATATAGAACGGGCGGTAGTTTAGAACTTCAATGCTTACTCTCGGGTTAATTAAATAATCCGGCTTAAGTTTTGAGGTTATAGACTGTTCGAGCTCCGTCAATGTTAAACTTTTCGCCTTAACAATTTTTATCAGTGGCAAAGATAGTTGTCCGGCATCATTAATCACGAATTCACCGGATAGGTCTTCGTGCCTGAAAATTGTTAGTTTTATTCGGTCGCCAATGCCCAAACGGTACTGGTTTTCGATTTCGACCGCGAGCGTTATGTGGGTCCATGACGCAAATAGGCTCAGTACTAAAAAAATAAATGATATTGCGTTTCTCATAGTTGGTTCGTTAAGTCATGCAAGAATGGTAGAAGAACCCAGGATTCTTACTATTTCATAACTGTAAACTTAGGCCAAATGACACAGAATTTCCAGTATAGTCTGAGCCTACTTGGTTCGAATCTCTTTTTTCAAAATTATACCGCAACTCAAAATTAACGTACCGATTCATCAAATAGTTCGCACTGAATAGGAGACCAATGTCATTATCGTCTCGTTGAATTCCTACGAAGTTACTTTCGATGAAATAAATACTGAGATTAAGAAGAAAATTTCGACGTAACTCATGATCGACTTCGACTTTAGCCTGCGTTTGGAATGTTCCTGACGCGAGATCAATTGTCGTTTCGTGGACCGTTCGAGACGAAGCCAATGTAACAGTGGTTAACCCCGATGGCAGCCAAGTCACCTTGCCCCCACCGGAGATGCCATTGACCCTCCGAAGTCGGCTATCGTCATATTTCTGATCTAGGTAGCCAATGAATAATTCCCCGAATAACACACCTGAACCATAAAATTGCGACCCGACATTAAGTTCGAATCCTTCCGAGCTTCGGGCGAGACCCAAATCATTGAAGCGATCATTATAATCTATTTGGTTGACGGAACCCCGAACAAATGCTGAATATCTAGGAAAGAACTCATAACTGACTTGAAATTCCCCAGCTATCCTATTCCGGTCACGATCGTCATTGTTGATAATTTGCGTTCCTCTTCGCACATCATCAAAATTTACTCGGTAAAAGTCTATCGTAGTTCTAACGGAAAAAGGTTTGAAATCGTGATGGTAGGACGAAAATGCGCTGGCTTCTCTAAATATCGTCGGATCGAGTCCGAATACATCGTCCGGAGATGATCGGTCTTGATGGTTTCTCGCGAACCCCGCTCCGCCAGTCAATCTACTTTCGCGTAGAATGTCGATACGGCCATCGGTGTTGAAGTTGTAATCTTCAGTATCCTGGGTTTCGTTGTTGATGTGCTTTCTAATTCTTGCTGCGCTATGAAAATTAAGAGCGTGTGTATTCCAGTCAGATCTTATATGCAACTGTGGGCTTATAAGTGTAATAAAGTCATCAATTTCATTTTGATCGATTAAAAAAATATTGTCGCTATAACGCTCTTGAATTAATAGCTTGGGAAAAATATTGAAATTTCCGACACGGATTCCAAGAGGATCTAACCATGGCCTTGCGCGTGTCTTGACTGTTTCGGGTCTAATTAATTCTTGTGCGCCTACACTGCCGATGTTTGATACGGATATAGCTAAGCAAACCGCCCAAAACCAGAGGGCACCAGCAATTGCTTTTTGAGTTTTAATATCTAGACTCCTTATTTCGAGCGACCATGGGGTCCACTGGGTGGCTCGGCCCAGCGTAAAAATCGATTGGTTCAAACCAAATCAGTACACTGCACCGGATCCAACCTTCGGGTGAAGTTAACTGAATTTAACGCTTGCAAGTTTGGACCGAATCCATTTAGAGATCTGCCAAAGCAATGGGGAGTGCTTAATTTTTCGTTTTAGGATCCTAAGTGTTTTGAAGATTGTGATATAGACCATCCCGATATTGGTGTTGTAGTGATAGAAATCATACAGTCTTAGTTCTTTATCGCACCAGTGATCTTTATATGGTTCGTCACCGGCAGTGAAGTCATAAATTTCAACATTATTTTGAATACACCATTCAAGCAGGTTCCATAATAGAATATTACCGGGAGAATATTTCGTGAATTCGCACTGCTCGAATGTAGGTAGTAAATGATAAAATCTTTTTTTGTAAACCAACCCCCAATGCGTTGCCAATATATGATTGTCTAAGGTTAAGGCGGATAAATGCACGAAACAATCTTTTATATGGTTTCTAGTCACTATTTCGAAAAATTCTTGGTAACCCGGCATTTTGAACAAAATTGGTACTCCCATTTCGGTGTAACTTCTTGTTTTTTGACAAATCATTTTTTCCAGAAAATGAGTAATATCTTCGTGTTTGATTGCAACCGTAAACGCAATCTTACCGTGTTCCGACAGGCGTCTTTGTTTCCGTTTCTCTGTGCTGATTGATCTGCTGCTTCGGTTGGCTTTGAGAAAGCTCTCGAATGTTCCGCTAAGTTCAGTAAAATGAGCGCTGCTTGCATTCGGGATACACGATAGAAAAAGAAAAGGGTTTCTCTGATCGGCAATAAATTCCGGTAGTTTTTCAAAGCAGACTGCATCATATGGTGGCAGTTTTTTTAGGATATCCTGCCATATACTCTGGAAAAGGTTACCGGTGAGTTTTTCCGTACAATTTTTGCTCAGTAGCGGTGCGTGGTAATCGTTGATCCTTCCGCCCAGCCAAACCAGACACGATAGGTTTCCTCGGTTTTCTATACCCAAAGGCAGAAGCATTAAAGGTACCCCAGGGGGGTATTCGATCAACACAATGCACACTTTTAACTGCGAGTATTTACCGACTTGCTCGCACCAGATTTTTAACCATTGAAAACTTTGAAACGCATAACAATCGCCATCTTTTTCAAAGAGATCCCACACCGTTTTAACGGTGCTGAACGAACTGAATACCGATGTTTTTATATTTTTTTCTGGTATGGTCATTGCCTGCGGATCCAGGTGTTTGATCCTGGGTTTTTGTCACTGAGTCGATTATCTGATCAGGA
>CAZVFR010000108.1:0-10977 GCA_964626505.1 uncultured Methylococcaceae bacterium | reverse complement strand
GTGGCCATGTAAGCCAATACTCATCTTGAAAATCTTTTCAAATCCCGCTGTACCGATACGGCTTCTAAACTTGACTAACTCCGTGCTGTGGCACGGTGGTTTTTGTTGGAATGCACGCTGACCACAAAAGGCCTGGTAGTAGGGATTACGTTTCCACTGCAACACCACGTGTTCATCGCTTAAGTTTTCCAGTTGTTTGAGCAACAACAAGCCAACCATTAAGCGAATCGGTTTTCGGGGTGCACCAATACCGTCAGTGTAGTAAACCGAGAAGGCTGCCTCGAAATCTTGCCAGGGAATCGCCGCGGCCAATTGGAGTAAAGGGTCACGGGGATCGAGCTGCACGAGCAGGTCGGTTCCGAACAAGTTGGTTTGATGAAACGATGCGTTTTTGGAATCTATTTTTTGAACATTTCGACCGGAAAACCAGCCTATATTTTACCATTCCCGGTCGAAATGTTCACCTATTATTTGGCTCTTATCCTTTTATTATCAAATAGATATACAGTTTATCAGGGCCGACTACATATTTAACAAAAATAACGATTAAAAACATGTGGCTAGGGTTATCATTTGTTAATCGCTTCTTAGAATTTTTAATTTCCGCAGTAACAAAACCGCACCAATGCCCTTTGATTTACATAAAGAAATAATTTAAGCAATTCCCCTACCCAACTGTCATATAAAGCAAACACTCTTAAGTAAGCGACATATTGTTCGGAAAATTCTTTTCCATCCATTTTGATGGTGGAATGGTCGACCAAGACTCTGTGCTCTTCCATCATTTTTTCCAGGTGCCGGTAGCTCAACGGATAGGCAACATTCCAACGGACGCACGTCAGAATAAGTTCCTTCTGGAAATGTGCACCCTTAAAGTTGACCATCAATTCTCCCATTTCAATCTAAACCGAGTGGGGTACCGGAAGTCGTCGCTTGATAGAATTTTTGCAACACAACCCTTCCAACACTAGGTGGAATAAAGCCGTCCAGGAACTAGGTAAATCGAGGCTCCATTTGCCGCAATGACGACCCTGGTGAAAAACCCGGATACGAAGCTCAAACCGCGACAGTAGTTCCTCAATCAGATCTTGCATTGTTGAAACAATATATAGAGTGGATCGAACGTCTGCATGCCAGGCGGCTGGGCCAAACCGGACGCAGGAACCACTCACTATTCGTTTATCTCCGGCATTGGCTCATTACGTTCTTGAACGTTCCATAATGTTGCTATGTGGACTATCGGACAACTATTTCGGACGCATGAGCAAGTGAATAATAAACTCCAAGCATAAAGTAGGCGCTAGGCAGAATGCTAAGGTTTGCCAGACGGGCTCCGCTTTGCCGCCGACATGAATTTTCAATTTCAGTTTCTCAAATATATCAAGGAGCGTACTATGTTTCCCAATTCCAAATACACAATATTGAGTCTTGCAACGCTATTGTTGCTACTGTTTACGGTAAGGACACTATCTTATGCACGGGATTCTTCGACACGCCAATTCTCACCATTAGCACAGCACACAGATTTTCAATCACGTTTTTTCAACCGTTTCAGGCGCCAATTTGAAGGCGCTGTCTATGTGATGAGCAATCGCAGCGACATCAACACAATCGTCGCGTTTGGCCGCCGTTCTGACGGTACTTTGGATAAGATTGGCGAATTTAAAAGTGGCGATCCCGGCACCGGCCCACTGCACCCGCCGTCTCTGGACGTCAGCGACGCTAATGATCCGCTGATCTCCGCCGATGCAATCCGGATTTCCTCGAACGGCCGTTATCTACTCGCCGTCAACTCTTTAGATAACTCAATCAGTTCGTTTCGCATTCGCGGTAATTTCAGACTGAAATTGATCGACACGATTAAATCCGGCGGCCAGTTTCCCAACAGCGTTACCGAGTTTGATGGTTTGGTTTATGCCACCAACATTGGCGAGTTATTTGACGATCCGAACGCCACACCTATCGATTCGGTCAACGCCCGCGTTACCGGTTTTCGTCTTAATCAAGCAACCGGCAAACTAACTCGACTGGATGTGAATGAAGAACTGAGCACGTCGATTTCGCGCCCATCCAACGTGCAATTCACGCTAGGTGGAAATGTAGTGGTCGTCAGCGAAATTAATACCGGCAATTTCGTATCCTGGACTGTGGAAGCCAGCGGCGCTCTTTCAAACCGGAATGTATTTGAAGGTAACACCACGGCGCCGGCGATTGACGGTTCCGGCGATCTTGTAAACGCCAACCCGCTTGGATTCCGCATTGTCCCGGGCGTTAATCAAGGTTTTCTAGTCGCCACGTAGGCCCGTGAAGCGCCGAATTTTGCCACCGGTTCGGTTTCAATCTATAGCATTGATGAGGAAACCGGCGCGATTGCCGTCATCGCTCAAGATATCGAGGCGCCTGGCCGGGAAACAACGTGTTGGGTGACATTCAATGATGACTATAGTCTTGTCTACACGTCAAACTCGCGCACCAATAGCATCTCCTCCTTTGAATTTGATACCGCCAACGGCAATGCCCAACTGCTCCAGGCAGACGAAGTCGTGCGCGTCGACGAAAACGGAATCCTGTCAGCGGCCCCATTGATATCACTTCAAGTCAGGACGGCCGATATGTCTATCAGCTGTTTGGGCGTGTTGGCGTTGTCGGCGTCTACTCTATCAACGACGACGGTTCACTCACCCTTTTCAGGAGATTGGCGACGAGCTTCCAGATGTCGGCACACAGGGAATTACGGCCTGGTAACCAAAGTTTAGGATGCAGCGACGCGCGGAGAGGCCTAGCCTAATTCTGCTCCGCGCCCGACCCCCATGCCCCCGTTTCATGGCTGGTTGTTTATATGACGGTGGATGGACAAAACCCGGTTTGCCAACTGACCCGGACGACCCACGTGCATTCATCGACATGTTTACTGACATTTCCGGCTTGTTTGTGATTAATAACGAATCTGGCTGGTACGAAGGTTGGATGATTAGAGATATTACTATCCTGGATGCGGCGCCGCCTCGCAGTGACGGTTCGGGGCAGGCGCAATATGGAAGAATTACTCAAGAAGATCTGGATGCACTGGCCTTGATGGGAACGGGCAATAACTCTACACCAGGTAATTTTTTTACCGTGGATGGTAATGCTCCCCGATTTCCCAGTGTCAACGATGTTTTCCCGGACAATGTGAACAATACCGTTCCCTTCCCGGTTAGTATCGATACATTCAATGGTTTGCAACAAAGCGATATCCATGCGTATTGGGAATTTAACGCGGGCACCAACTGGGTTTTTCCGCATTATGAGTTACCTTTCACCGGTGGTGTGCCCGGAACGTTTGCCGCAGGTTTGCAATATGCAATACAATCGGTCGTGCCGGGATCAGGACCCGAAGGGATTACTAATACGTCGGAAGTTCTAGGTGACGACCCCAACAACCCACGTGATCCGGATCGTACCGAAGCGGAAGAAGGATCGAATCAGCGCGAGACACGGCTGCATTTTATCCCCAGCGGTTTGACCGATGAAGTGTTGTTTAATGCATTTTTGCGCGTAAAATCATTCCGTCCCGATGTTACCGATACAGGTGAACGCATACTACTGTCCTGTGCGCAGGAAGTCGCCAGAATAGAGCCGACAACGATGGTGTAGTTTCTTTTGCCGAAGCCGATATCAACGGTCCGTCCTATGGCTTGCCGAATACGCGTTTGTTTTTACCTCCCAGGGCATTTAATCGCTTTGCCGTTACCCGCGAAATAAATGACGGACTGTTAGCGCCACGCTTTGCCCCCAGTACCCGTGATTATGTAGCGAGCGGCGATTTAACCCTGGTCGAACCCTCAATAGATGCCTCAGTTCCGCGGGATGCGGATGATCGCTAACACTAAACATTCATAAATTCCCATTCATGAGTTGTTTATGGGACGCAAGCAGAACCGGAAACGCCCCATGTGTGGGCGTTTCCGGCGACTAAAAACCGCTTCGATCTGGGGTGTAAACTTTACTACCCAACGATTGATAATGGAATGATCAACCGAGGTGCCCCTTTCCTCCATCATTTCTTCGAGATACCAGTAACCCACCGGATGCGCTAACCATCGGACGCCTGTCAGTACAATATATTTCTGGAAATGCACACCCTTGCAGTCGACCACCGATCCTCCCCATTTCAATAAAACCACCCGAAGCTGTCGCTTACTAGAATTTCTGCGACACAATAGGAAGTTCCCTTGGACAACGCTCCCATTTTACTTAGCACAAATCAAATACACATCGTCTGCAATCGAAATAAGCAGGGGTTTCAAACCTTTCTGTTCCTATCCGCCGTCATTTTAATTAATAGCTGTGAACGAAACTCAGGTTAGTGTCTAAAAACACCACCCGAATGTGATTCTAAAAGAAGGTTCCAATATGTTCATACGAGTTAAGTGAATTTATGTCTACTTACCGGACCCAGATTTACACTTTATTAGCGGTACTTGAGTTTCGTTCATAGCCATTTTTTACTTGGCCCGGTGTAATGCCGTACATGCGTTTAAATGCCTTGCTAAAAGAGGATTCGTTTTCATATCCGCAATCCAGGGCGATATCGATAATATTACACTCACCTTCCCTTAGCTGTCTGTACGAATACTCTAGACGTTGTTGTGTCAAATAGGTCATCGGGGCAACTTCAAGCGTACGGGAGAACTTTTCGATAAATGCCGAACGCGATAAATTTGCAGCTACGGCAAAATCGGCGATCGACCAGGGATTTTGTGGTTTATGATGCATCAGCTCCAATACGACTCGCAATGCTGGATCGTTATAGGCAGCAAGGATACCTGTATCGGCTGGACAATTTGCGAGATAGCTGCGAAGGACATGGATAAATAAAATATCCGTTAATCTTTCGATCACCGTTTGCGATGCCGTCGTTTCGGCGCTGGCCTCGGCAAATAATAATTCCAGTAAGTTTTTTATCCAACTTCTATCCGGGTGTGAATCCGCCCTCGTGATAACATAGTCTGGGAGGGCTTCGAATAATGGATTACGGATATTTGGATCGAATTCAACGTAAGCGCAGACCAGCCCACTTGATTCGCCGTTAACCTTTTCTTCGCCATCGCAAGCCTGTAGCCCTGTATCTACCCGATTCTGGCTGGCGGCACGTAATACGTGATTTCCCGGCCTTGGAATCAAGAGCAAATCGCCCCGGGTCAGCTTAATATGGCGTTGTTGTTCCGGTAATTCAACCACACAGCTTCCTTCGCTAACGAAATGGAACAACACCTTATCCGAATGTTCCAGATCCAGCTTCCAGTTTCCACAATGTTTACCGCGGTGAAATACACGAGTTCGCAGGTTCACCCGCTCAAGAAGTGATTCGATTAAATCAGGCATTGTACTTAAACCATTTTGGTTATGATCAAGATCTGCTGGCCAAGACTATCGGACAAGAAACATGGACTTTCGCACCAGCAATAGTTCAATGCCCCGATTAAGCTATGCACCGTGGTTCTTTTGAATGATAGGCACAGAGTTGCCAATCTCCTGAACTGGAATCAAACTCACGCGGGCTTGAGATCGTTCGTTTGCGGTCATTAAATTCCCGAATCCTTCCAGCAACAACTGTATTTTTGTTAACTACGCGTCAGACGGAGCGTCATTCTTTCGACTGCCTTTAGTTTATGACCGGGGTAAGAATGCGAAACTTACACCGGCAACGAAGCAGATGGCTGCTTATCGACTGGATAGCTCCATCAATACAAGAAAGACGGAGTAGGCGTTCTCAAAAATCAATTACAGACATAAATCACGAAACCTCGGAGCTAAATATGCTAAAAATTTTTCGACCCCATCATAATTCGATCCCGCAATTTGAGCCATCCATACATTTCGGTGGAATAGAATTGCTTCTTACGACATTCGCTGCCGTAGCATTTATCTTGGCATTGCTATTGTTACCCGTGCAATCTCATGCTTCCGGTTCCTACAGCACCGGGGGCGGTGGCGCGAACCAGGTTTATCATCTGGGCAAAAAAGCGTTTTACCAGAAGCTAATTTGTACGACCTGTCCTTTAGCGGATTTGGAGCTAAATGCTGATCAGGCGAATAATGTTGTTAACCGCTTAAATGGGGATGAAGAGTTTACAGATGCCCTGACGGGGAAAGACCGAAAAGCCATAGTGGCCTATCTAAAACGTCGCTACCGACTGTAAGTACAAGGAGAACATGAGACATGAAGTATAAATGGCTTTTTAGATTCGTTGGCTTGATCGCAGCCACTGTTCAGCTCAATGCACTTGCAGCCACACCTTGGCTGCCGGCACCTGGAGGCGGTGATGTATCGCTATCCTACGTTTTTCAAACCGCGGACCGGTTCTTTCAAGGCCGAAACAGAGTGGATTTACCGGCCAATCTCGATCAACACACGGTGGATTTCGCGTTGGAGTATGGATTAACCGATTGGCTATCGGTTGATGCCCGGCTGGGCTATTCTAAAACCGACTTCATTGTAGATCCAGTGCTCAGTCCAAGTGGCGCGTCGTTGGATGGGCTTACAGACACTAACATAGGCGTTAAACTCAGACTCCTAGATGAAGTCGAAGGGCTGTGGCCGACTTTGACGTTACGGCTAGCGGGCATTATAGCGGGTAGCTATGAGACCGGCGCCATAAACGCTATCGGTGATGGCGCCTCAGGCGGGGAATTCTCCTTGCTCGCCGGCCGGTTTTTCGAAAACGGATTCGCACTGTCGGGAGAAGTGGGTTATCGAATCCGCGACTCCAACGTGCCGGCCGACGTTTTCTTCAACCTTGGTGGCACCTACTTTTTCAACGAAAAATGGAGTGGCAGCTTAACCTATCACCTTAACAATGGGCTTGGAGGACTCGATATCGGCGATCCGGGTTTTACACCAGCTCGCTTCCCTGAAGTCGCTCAGGAATACCAAATTCTAGATGTCGGGCTGAACTACAACATCACAGAGAGCACTCGGGTTTCTTTCAACTATGGAACGGTCATCGACGGCCGAAATACGGCCGCTCAGGATATTTTCGGGCTGACCTTAGGCTTCGGTTTTTGAGGAGTATTTATGTATCAAGGAAACAGAATTGCCGCAATTATTCCGGCTCTCGATGAAGAACTAGCGATCCAGCAGGTTGTTAACGGTTTCTTGGGCTTGCACATGGATAGTCGTCGAGTCGTCGATGAATTGGTTGTCTGCGATAACGGCTCTAGGGATTATACCGCTGATTTTGCCTTTGCCGCTGGCGCTCGTGTGGTACGCGAAGAAAGACGCGGCTACGGTGCGGCCTGCCTTGCTGGCCTCTCCGCATTAAGTAAAAAACCCGATATCGTGTTATTCGTCGATGGTGACCGGTCAGCGGTACCGGACCAGGCTTTTCGTTTACTGGAAGGAATAGTGGCCGGCGCTGATCTCGTTATTGGTACACGGGCTCTGGGAATTATGGAACCCGGGGCAATGACGTGGCCTCAGCGCATCGGAAACTGGCTTTTCACCGGGATCATCCGCAGGCTATGGAAAGTTCCGGTCTCCGACCTCGGACCTTACCGAGCAATTCGCTACCCTTCGCTTCAACGCTTGGCAATGGCCGATCAATCCTACGGTTGGACGGTTGAGATGCAAATCAAGGCAATTCAACAGGACCTAACAATGATTGAAGTACCGGTAGATACCCTAAAACGCATCGGTCACTCCAAGGTCAGCGGCACTGTGCGCGGGGTTATCGGCGCAGCGCTCGGCATTTTCGGAAAAATACTCAGTCTTTGGTGTAGTGCTGCTGTACCGCCCTCATCCGATGCGATAAAACGAATTTTGTGATTACTTGGATGAATCTCGCAGGGCTCTAGCACGAGTGAATCGTTGGCGGAGATTTCAATGGTATATTCATCCGCAATGGAAGAAAACAGCGGGCGCGGGTTTTATCTGTGCATTAGTCTACAGTTGGCTGGCATGGTGTTCGTATTCAGCTGGTGGGATACCGGTGCTGGAGTTTGGCGTGCTGAGTGCTGTGGTGACTACAGCGATTCTGTGGATTTTTCTGAACTTCGAGAACAGCTCAGGTGCTTTTCTGGTCATAGCATTTGCCCTGCTATTTCGATTTATCGGATATTATGGTACCCCCATCTATGAAGACGATTTTTTTCGTTACCTATGGGACGGTTACCGCTTTGCAACGACCGGTACGCCCTACGGTCCACCACCCGAGGCATTCTTTAGCGACCCCGCGGTACCCGACCGTTTCCAACGAATCTTGAGCGGGATCAACCATCCAGATATTCCCACAATTTATGCGCCTACTTTCCAGTATCTCTTTCTTTTGGCCCACTGGATCGCGCCTGGAGAACTGTGGCCAGTCAAACTGATCTTGATTGCGGTAGACGGGTTCATACTGCTTCTTCTGTCACGTCTCGTCCAAGCGCGCTACCTTTTACTGTATGCATGGAATCCCTTGGTCATTAAAGAAATTGCGTTCACAGCTCATCCGGATGGACTATTAGGAGGACTTCTAATAATCGCCTGGATGCTCATTGCCCGTGGAGACCGGCTAGGGGGCGGACTGTCTCTCGCGCTCGCTGCCGGAACAAAAATTGCTGCGTGGCCGGTATTACCTTTTTTACTGATTCGATGCGGGCCGTTAGGCTTGTTTGGTTTTTTGCTGGGATTTACCGCTCTTTATACTCCATTTTTGCTACATGGCAGTGGCGATTTACTCGGACTTTTCGCCTTCGCGAAGGAATTCGAATTCAACTCCGCTCTCTTTGCAGTGTTTAATCTCGTTTTCCAGGCAGGCTGGACACGACCGCTGCTAGGTCTCGGTTATTTAATGGCGGTGGGCGTTTATTTCGTACATAGCCTGAAGCAAAATACAACTCTCCCGCCAAGGATAGATTTACTACTTGGCGGATTACTGCTGATCTCTCCCGTGATCAACCCCTGGTACCTTTTGTGGCTCCTTCCCTGGGCTTGCATCACACCGAGTCTGACGGCATGGGCAGCCTCCGGAGCCGTTCTTCTGAGCTATGCCACGGGTCTCAACCTTAAAGACCCACAACTTAGTCCTTATGGACACCCGGATTGGGTCCGGCCCGTCGAGTTCGGCATTATTATCCTGGCGCTTATCTGGGATCTGTATCGGAGTCGGACCCGAACCCGCCATCAATCTGGTCATAATCAGCCAACTTCCGATCGTTCAATGTTATCTAGCCATGGGTGATAACACGCTAGCGAATGGTATTTTAGACCAATGAATGCACAACATTCATCGCATCCATTTAGAAGACGAATCCATGCGAAAAAAGTTAATACGCCCGTTAGCGGTTAAAAAGTGTGCGCGGGTGATTCTCCGGCGCTTATTAGCTGTTGTCACGCTAGCACTGATAATCGCCGTTACGGCTTGGGCTGCAGACGAAGCCTCAGATCGCCTGGCCAATCTTAAGCTAGAGGTACGAAAAGACTTTCCTGAAGTCAAACACGTAACCATCAAGGACTTTTTGGCCACCCCCGATAATGCCGTACTAGTAGATGTGCGGGCTGAAGAAGAGTTTCAGGTCAGCCGAATTCCCGGTGCTATTCATATCGACGACCCAGATAAACTGCTCGCCTTTGCCACCGAACATGCTAACAAATCGATTGTGTTGTACTGCTCTGTCGGCGTCCGCTCCTCAGAAGCCGCTCGGTTGCTGCAAGATCACGGTTTCAAGAAAGTGGCCAATTTAGAAGGCTCCATTTTCGAATGGGCCAACGAAGGCCGACCGCTGGTTAACAATCAGGGCTCCACGAATACCGTGCATCCATACACTTTTTGGTGGGGTTGGCGCTACTTGTCACCCGAGGCACGGGCTAAATAGCCGGCCCTGAAAAACGGGATCAGATATTCTGGGCCGAACAGCAACATTAGCTGAGGGGTACAATCAACACGACGAAGCAAAAACTCCGATTCTTTCCGTTAGAATCCCAGTTGATTACGCCTGGGCACTGTCAAGTTGAGCACTGCTCAGCCGATAGTATCGGCATGAAAAGACAATCAGATTATTATGGATATCGTTTTCCGCCCGAGATCATCAGCCATACGGTTTAGCTTTACCATTGGTTCACCCTGAACTTTCGGGATATCGAAGACCTATTAGCAAAACGCGGTCTCGTAGTAACTTACGAATCCATTCGGCAGTGGTGTTTGAAATTCGGCCAGAACTACGCAAAAAGACTTCGCAGGAAACAAGGTAAACTGGGTGATACTTGGTTTCTTGATGAGGTTTTCATCAAAATCAATGGTAAGCTTCAATACCTCTGGCGTGCGGTCGAGCAAGACGGTGATGCCGTCGATACCCTCATTCAAAGTCGGCGGGACAAGCGGGCCGCCTTGCGATTTTTTCGCAAGTTGCTGAAAGGCTAAGACGTCACACCGAGAAAAATCGTGACAGACAAACTGCGAAACTATGACGCCGCCCGAAAAGAAATCATACCTTCAGTCATGCACTGCCAAGATCAATACGCCAATAATCGCACGGAAGGCTCGCATCAATATACCCGACAGCAAGAACGGCAGATGCGGCGATTCAAATCATCTGGACAAGCCCAGCGATTTCTTGCTATCCACAGTCAAATTCACAACTTATTTAGAGCCTGCTCATAAAGTCTATCTTATTGATAAATATATATTAAGCACGTAAAAGGGGGTATAATAGTGCAAGAAAAACTCGTTCCTACCCTGAGAAAGTGTGCACCGATGATCCGAATCCGCAGTGAAAAACAAACTACCCTGGAAGGTTTTGGCTGGCCATTCCAGACAGCGCTTGATGAGAACAACCGTTGGGTCAAGTTGAGCCGGTGTATCCCCTGGGATGAACTGTCCGAAGGGTACTATCAAAATCTGAGTGCAACACAGGGTCGGCCGTCGAAAGATGCGCAGTTGGTGATTGGTGCTGTGATCATCAAGCACAAGCTGTGTTTGTCCGATGAAGAGACGGTTCAGCAGATCCAAGAGA
>CAZVFR010000107.1:0-11056 GCA_964626505.1 uncultured Methylococcaceae bacterium | reverse complement strand
TGGAAGGCCAAATTATAATTCGGCGGTTGCTACTTTTGCCCATCAGATCGCGAATGATGAACAACCATCGGTTCATGGCAACGGTACGCTTGAATTAGTACATGTGCAGGACTTAGTCGAAAGAATTGTTACTCTTTATGATGAGGATGCATCGGGTGATGTGCGTATAGAAGGGCACAAAATCAGCGTAATGGAAGTGGCAACACAGCTACAGAACCTTCGTGACATCTATATCAATGCCGGCCAAATACCTGATCTTTCGGAGTCGTTTCATCGTAGTTTGTTCAATGCCCTCCGGGGAGCATTGCCGAACGATAAACGTCTGTGCGAAGTAACCAAACATCAAGATGACAGAGGGTGGTTGGTTGAAACTGTCAAGGCTAATTCTGGCGGGCAGTGTTTTGTTTCAACTACGAAACCTGGAATCACTCGGGGCAACCATTTCCATCGCCGCAAAGTTGAACGATTTTTTGTATTGCAGGGCAAGGCTCAAATTAAGCTAAGAAAGCTGTTTAGTGATGAAATTATTGTTTATGACCTGAATGGAGAAACGCCAGCCTTTGTCGATATACCGACACTACATACCCATAGCATTACCAATGTCAGTCATACTGAACTGATTACTCTTTTTTGGTCTGATGAGTTTTTTGATCCCGATAATCCAGATACATATTTGGAGGACGTGGAAATATGAGCCCGAAACTTAAAGTGATGACCATTCTAGGGACACGTCCTGAGATAATCCGCCTCGCTTCAGTTACCTCAGCCTTAGAAAAATTTACTCGGCATGTTCTGGTACACACGGGTCAAAACTATGACTATGAACTAAATCAGGTATTTTTTGATGAACTGGGAGTGCGCCAACCCGATTATTTTCTGGGTGTCGATACTACGTCTTTAGGCAAGACGCTGGGTGAAATCCTCATTAAAACTGAAGAGGTTTTATTAAAGGAGCTACCCGACGCTGTATTGGTTCTGGGAGATACAAATAGTGCGATTGCGTTGTTAATGGCCAAACGCATGAAAATCCCTACCTATCATATGGAAGCAGGGAATCGAAGTTTCGACGCGAACGTGCCTGAAGAGATCAATCGAAAGATGGTTGATCATCTGGCGGATTTTAATCTGGTGTATACGGAGCATGCACGTAGACACCTGCTTTCCGAAGGTCTATCGCACAGATTTGTATATTTGACCGGATCCCCCATGCGTGAAGTTCTGGAAAATAAACTTTCAGATATCAAGAATTCCAATGTACTTGAAAGACTGACCTTAGAAAAGAAGAAGTATTTTATTGTCAGCGTGCATCGAGAAGAGAATGTTGATAGTAAGGCTAATTTAGAAAAAGTAGTGCGATGCCTTATGGCCTTACATAAGCGCTACGATTATCCAGTTGTGGTCTCGACGCATCCTAGAACACGAAATAGGCTGGAGGCTTTGAATATTGAACTAGCGGATGCAGATATTCGATTCTTAAAGCCCTTTGGTTTCTTCGATTACAACAAGTTGCAACTGGAATCGTTCTGCGCCATTTCTGATAGCGGCACCATCAGTGAAGAATCCGCGATTCTTGATTTTCCGGCCGTTACGCTAAGAAATTCCATCGAGCGCCCTGAGGCACTCGATTGTGGTTCAATAGTAATAACCGGGCTAAATTCGGATATCCTTCTACAATCCGTTGCAATCGCGACGACTGAAAATTCATTATCGACAGAACGAGAGATACCTGATGCGTATCAAGTCAAAAACACCTCGATTCGAGTATTGAAGTTGATCATGGGGACCGCAAATCTAACAGCACGATGGAGAAATCTTGATGATTTTAGCCGCTATGATTGGGATTCCAGTTGAGGATATTGCTAATACACCGCTATTTCTGGCCTGATACACCGCCTTACGCCTCGATGCTTCGTACCATCGGGAAGAAATTAGCAAGCGAAGGGCATGATGTGATCGTCTTATCCAGTCAGCCTTCGTACAAATCAGGGGCGCACGCTAATCGACAACCTGCCGTGGAAAGTATTGATGGAATGAATGTGCATCGTATCGCTTTGTTTCGTGAGCGAGATCGACACGTCGTTTTCCGATTGATGAATATGATCTACTTTCCATTGCGTATTTTTCTGTTTTCTATACAGATTAGAAGATTCGATATCATTATGGCCTCTACCGCACCGCCGGTGGTTGTAGGCTTTGCTTCAGCAATTAGTGCAAAAATTACTGGTGCTGCTTTTTTCTATCATTGCATGGACATTCATCCCGAAATCGGTCGAATTTCAGGTGAATTCAGCAATCCGTTCTTGTTCAAGTTCCTAAGAAGTCTGGATACTTTCAGTTGTCGTATTGCAAAATGCGTCATCGTACTTTCTGAGGACATGAAGCAATCACTATTGATGCGATCGGGCAAAGATAGAGGGAATATCCAGATAATTAATAACTTCTCTATGCCTCATCATGGGGGCTCTATAAACGTTGAACCGCATTTATTAAAGAAGCCCAATAGTTTTAGGGTGCTATTTGCAGGAAACATTGGCCGCTTTCAAGGACTGGAAGCATTTATTGATGCAATGGAAATGCTCGTTCACCGGCCCATGATAGAACTTGTGTTTGTTGGCGAAGGCGGGGCTTTGAGTGCGTTAAAAAAACGCGCGAATAGCGCGGAAAATATAAAATTTCTGCCGCACCAAAGTGTGCCTGTCGCACGAAAAATGATCGCGGATGCGGATCTTGGAATTGTTAGTCTTAGCGGTGAAATCTTTCGCTTTGCTTATCCCAGTAAGACCATGACTTATTTGCAGGAAGGATGTCCGTTACTTGTCTCCGTGGAACCCGATAGTGAACTGGTAAACTTTGTGGATTCTTCTGCCGTGGGGCTATGCGTATCACCCGGCCAGCCTAATTCTATAGCAAGTACTATTGAGGCAATATATCTTGATTCACAACAACATCAAAGAATGAAAGCCGCTGCTAAACAGGCCTCGGAAGAGAAATTTTCTGAACACTCGGTTATCGAAAAGTGGCTTACTCTTACTAAGGGTATTGCTGCGAAAAATAATGCATAAGCCAGTTATTATTGTTGGCGCGCCGCGCTCAGGGACTAATATGTTGCGTGATGTATTGGTACAGTTACAAGGTGCTGGAACGTGGCCTTGTGACGAAATTAATTACATTTGGCGGCACGGAAATTTGCGATACCCCTCTGATGAGTTTAGTTCGGGGATGGCTATCCCGCCGGTCCAGAAATATATCAGAGACCGGTTCGACCAGCTGGCTGACAATAGAAATCTGGATGCCGTTGTAGAGAAAACCTGCGCAAACTCACTGCGTGTTGGCTTTGTAGATAAAATACTTCCTGAGGCCAAGTATATTTTTATTGTACGAGATGGCATGGATGCGGTTAGTTCCGCACTGGAGCGCTGGAATGCAAGTTTTGAATTGATGTATATCTTACGTAAGGCAAGGTATGTCCCCATTGGAGATCTCCCCTATTATGCGTCACGTTATCTTTTTAACCATATTTATCGGTTAGTTTCAGGTGAAAAACGATTGGCTTTTTGGGGGCCGAAGATGAACAATACCGGCGAGCTGCTAGCAAAACACACTTTAACCGAGGTGTGCGCGCTTCAGTGGAAAACCTGTGTCGATATTGCGGAACGTGATTTTTTATCGATTCCATCAGAGAAAATTTTTCGCATAAAGTATGAGGATTTTGTTAAAAACCCTGTTGCGAAGTTTTCGCAATTGGCGAATTTTCTTGATAAGCAAGTACCCCAAAATATTGCTGATTATTTAAACGCGAATGTAAGAGCAGGAAGTGTTGGCAAAGGGCGTCAGAAACTAGGTCTCGAGAAGGTAGACAGACTTCGGCCCCTTATTGCTGATACTTTAAATAGATGCGGATATGAGTAGCGCTCTTGTTGGGCTGTCTTTCGCTGATTCATTTCTGAAGCGTACATTCGATTTATTTTTTTCACTATCCGGACTATTTCTTTTTGGGTGGCTAATTATCTTAGCTGCAGCCCTTGCCAGGATCGACACAGGATTGAATGGCTTTTTTATGCAGCGACGTGTCGGTCGCAACGCTAAGATTTTTAACGTAATTAAAATTCGCACCATGAAACCCGTTGTGAATTTGAATATAAATGTCACAACTTCTGACGACATTCGCATAACCACACTCGGTAAATTACTCAGAAAGGCAAAAATTGATGAACTACCACAACTGGTAAATGTACTGTTGGGACAAATGAGTTTCGTTGGGCCAAGGCCGGATGTACCTGGTTTCGCAGATAAGCTGGAAGGTGAAGACCGGGCTATTCTATCTGTTCGGCCAGGTATCACCGGTCCAGCCACACTGAAATATCGCGATGAAGAAAAGTTGCTCGCTTCGGTAAACGATCCAGAAACGTATAACAATGAAGTCATATATCCGGATAAAGTGAAGATTAATTTAGCGTATATAAAAAATTACTCCCTATCCTCAGATATAAAATGTATTTTATCAACCATTTTAAATCGTTAAATAAATTGAAAAAATGTTAAATACACCTTTTTCACCTTGGCCTAGCTTTACTGATGAAGAAGCCAATGTTGTTAGCAAGGTGTTGCTATCGAATAAGGTCAATTCTTGGACGGGTAACGAATGTAAGGCGTTTGAAAAAGAGTTTTCCGCATGGTGCGATAGCAAATATGCAATCGCCTTGGCAAATGGAACCGTGGCATTGGATTTGGCCTTAAAGACATTAGATATCGGACCTGGTGATGAAGTGGTTGTTACGCCGCGTACGTTTATTGCATCAGTTTCTTGTGTAGTGAATGCGGGCGCTATACCCGTTTTCGCTGAAATAGAAGCTGATAGCGGTAATATTTCAGCGGAAACGATTTCCCGTGTGGTTTCATCTCGTACAAAAGCTGTCATCTGTGTTCATTTGGCGGGTTGGCCTTGTGATATGGATCCAATAATAGAGCTGGCTAATAAACATGGTTTTTATGTCATCGAAGATTGTGCTCAGGCGCATGGCGCTCGTTACAAGGGTCAAAGTGTTGGTTCAATTGGCCACATTGCTGCGTGGTCGTTCTGTCAAGATAAAATCATGACTACCGGTGGTGAAGGCGGCATGGTTACGACCAGTGACGAACTATTGTGGCGTTATATGTGGTCGTATAAGGATCATGGTAAAAGCTATGCAGCAATTTATGAACGTGAACATAAACCCGGTTTTCGTTGGTTGCATGAATCTTTTGGTACAAATTGGCGCATGATGGAAATGCAAGCGGCGATTGGTCGAATACAGCTGGGTAGAATGACCGATTGGCAAACCGCCAGAACAAGAAACGCGCATGCTATATTCGATGTATGCGCTCATTTTTCTAACGCAATAAGAATTCCAGAAATACCAGATACGATTACGCATGCCTGGTATAAATGCTATGTCTATGTTCGCCCGGAAGGCTTGAAGGAAGGCTGGACACGTGACAGAATTATTGAGCAAGTAGTTGCTTGTGGTGTCCCCTGTTTTTCCGGCTCTTGCTCTGAAGTTTATTTAGAAAAGGCTTTTGACGGCACGGATTTTCAACCGGCTGAAAGATTGAAGATCGCAAAAGAATTAGGCGAAACATCTTTGATGTTTTTAGTGCACCCAACGCTGACTGAGCATGAAGTCGCTAGAATTAAAAATGCTATATACAAGGTTGTAGAATTAGCGATCAAATAGCTGTTTTAAAGTTAAGTCCAACGGCATTCTCATCAGTGACCAGCTCGGGGGATATAACGATCATCACCGGAATCAACGGCAAATGCGCTAGTCACATATCATTCGCAATCTAGAACGCATCGCCGAAGGTAAAGGCCAAGCTAGCCAGCACTGTAAACAGTTACGCACAAACTATTAATCAATAAAAGTATTGTTTTCATTAAATAATCAGTTACTTACGGACATATTTGCAACAGATTGATCCCATAACCCGCATTCTGCGCGTGAACAGCTACCTTGCTTATTCCTCTCTTCGCCCCCAAGATTTGTCCCCTCTATTTCCCCAAGCAACTTTTTAGCTCTGCTTGTTGTAAATACTTTGTCAAGGCTTCAGCTGTCTTACGATGCCCACTTGGCCGCTAATGCCCATCATATCTGAAATAATCTTCTGCTGATAAAACATTCCTCAAGTCTACAACATTAAACATATTAGATGTTACAATCTCGTTAATCTTATTAAAAACTATATCTTCTTTTTCCTTATACGGAAGCTTTTCATAGTATGTGCGAGCCGGAATATAAACAAATACCATATTATTTCCGTTGACAGATAGTATTTGGGTAAAGTTGGATATAATAAACTTAAGTACGTCTAAATATTCAGAGGTATCAACTCTACGTTTTTTATATTTATTATTGTTGTTTATAAACTCCTTCCATATTCGAGCAGCCGTATATACAGTATATGAATATTGAGCTATTTCAGGATAGCGCTTTTTGGAAATCTGAGATCTCCATTCTGAGTATCCCGTTGGAGTCGCATCTATTACTTCATAATGTCCCTGAATGGTCTCAACATATGGCCGAAATAAGTGTTTCGAAGACCTAGTATTTATGTCTGTCCTGAGGTCATTTCCTGCATAAAAGAATAATAAAGTTACACAACTTTCTGATAAGCCCCCACATACTATATATTGTGCTTGGTTGAGTGAAGGGCATAGCCAGTTTTCAAAATTTAACATCAATAGGATTATAACCAAAAGAAGAAATAAGGATCAGGTTGTAAAATGAACTAGTCACCTATACAGACGAATGCGGCGATCAATCACCTCATTCTATTAACTACCGCTAAATTTTAGGCAGCTGAAAAGTTGAATTTAGGACTTTATAGTGGACATTAGTCCCGATCGGGTTGGGGTAACGGGATTGCGCCTGTTACATCTCCCATCTGCACGCAGGCGATTGGACAGTTGGTAAATCTTTTCTTGATGTTCAGCGGAATCCCAACTGTAACTGATGAAGACCTTGGTCATGGTTATGTCCATTTCATTCAGGCGCCGAGCATAACGAAATTAATTTGAGATAGCTACAGCCGTGATCGACACACAAGGTGAGTCGAAATCAACTTAGTCAGGTAAGGAAAACGGACTAGACCAGAAATCTCCGCACCAACCGTGACCCTTCCCATCACACCCATCGCTTGGAATAGACGGAAACTTGCTGGTTAAAAACCGTTTTTATTCGAAGTATTTTTAGCCACACTTTGATATGCTGAACACCAACCGTGCTGCCTCTTGCCAGTCAATAGGGGAAAACTGAATGGAACACACCAACGACATCACCGCTACCAAAGTATCAATCGCGAACCAGGTTTCGGCGCGCACTACTGAAACGATCGATCTTTTGTTTCAACTGTTTGTTGAAGTCATCCGCATCCGACAACCCGAGATCGAACCGGTTCTTCAGGGAGAATCCACCGTTCCGCTCAACAACCAAAGGTTGCTAATGCGGTCGCTTCAGGCCCATGGAATTTGGTTTCAGTTGCTTAATGTGGCTGAAGAAAACTCCGCAATGCAGCGCCGCCGAGCATTCGAATCGGAACTCGGTGCGCACCGAGTCACCAACAGCTTCGCCGACACCATAAAGCGAATAAAGGACGCTGGCATTAGCGAGCAAACCCTACAGTCATTTTTGAACTGCGCGGATATACGCCCGGTACTTACGGCGCATCCCACGGAAGCCAAACGCGTAACGGTATTGGAGATACACCGGCGTATTTATCTACTTCTGATGGAACTTGAATCGCCGCGCTGGACCAAACGTGAACGTGATAGCTTGATTGATAACTTACGCAATGAAATTGACCTATTATGGCTAACTGGCGAACTGCGACTCGAAAAACCAAGCGTGAGTCAAGAAGTCGCCTGGGGATTGCACTTTTTTAGAGAATCCTTATTCGAACGTTTACCGGAACTGATCGACAAACTTCAACACGCACTAACAAGCTATTATCCGGACTATACCTTCGCAATTCCTCCGTTCTTCCAGTTCGGCTCGTGGGTCGGCGGTGACCGGGACGGCAACCCCTTCGTAACCAACGCGGTCACACGGGAAACATTATTTACCAATAGAAGAGCCTGCCTCGAAAGGTATAAAGAACAGTTGGCTAAACTCAGCGCACGATCTAGCATTGCCAGCCATTCGTTATCCCTACCTGAAGAGTTTTCGGCGCGCTTAAAAAGTATGCTGGCCGAAACCGGCCAAAGTGAAACCATCGCCGCCCGGAATCCTGGCGAAATTTTCAGGCAGTACACCGTTTGCATGACAAAAAAACTTCAATTGACGCTTGATGCGGCAAACCGGGGTGAGACGCCGTCGATTACCCAGACGGCCTATTTCACCGCCGACGATTTCATAAATGATTTGCGATTTCTGGAAGACTCACTGCGGAAGATTCAGTGCGACTCGCTGGCGAACTTACTTATTCTGCCACTGCGCCGTGAGGTAGAGGCGTTTCGCTTTAAAACCGTCAGCCTGGATTTGAGACAAAACACCACGGTAACCACCGAAACACTGCAGGCGATCTGGTCCAGACTTACCGGCAACGACGTCACAACGTGCCCGGATAAATCTTCGGATGCTTGGAAAAAGTGGTTGTTATCGGAACTGGAGCATCCTTTTTCGGAACCCCTACCGCTGTCTAACCTACCCGAAGCCGCCCAGGAAACATTTGATCTCATGCGGCTAACCGCCGAAACCCGCTCCAAAATGGACACCAAAGCGATCGGCAAATTCGTTTTAAGCATGACCCAATCGGAGTCCGATATCCTAGGCGTATACCTACTGGCGAAATTTGCGGGACTGTTCGATACCGAAAATGAAATACGCTGCACCATTCCCATAGTACCGCTGTTTGAAACCATCGAAGATCTACAGAACGCACCCGCTATTATGGAAAACGTTTTGTCTCTTCGTATTGTACGTCAAAGCCTGGAACGCTTGGGCGGGGTTCAGGAAGTGATGATTGGTTATTCCGATTCGAATAAGGATGGCGGTTATATGACGTCCAACTGGGAACTTAATCTCGCCCAAATCCGACTGACCGAAACACGCAGAAAATCCGGCATACCGATAGCCGTTTTTCCTGGTCGAGGTGGCGCAATTAGCCGCGGCGGTGCACCCGCGGGCCAAGCCATCGCGGCACAACCGCCTGGATCGATCCACGGACAGATGCGCATCACCGAACAAGGCGAAGTTGTATCGTCCAAGTTCGCCAACCGCGGTACAGCGCTTTACCATATGGAATTACTCGCGGCCAGCGTCATGGGCCATTCGCTATTGACCGCGGCAAACGACCCATCGGAAATACAAGCACAACACAACGCGGTATTTCAGGAATTATCAGACGGGTCGTTCGCAGCCTATCGCAAACTGGTCGAACAGCCAGGCTTGTTGGAATATTACGAGGCCGCCAGCCCGGTTGAAGAATTATCCCTTTTGAATATAGGTTCCAGGCCAGCCAGGCGTTTTGGCGCCAAGTCATTGGGTGATCTGCGCGCCATTCCCTGGGTTTTCGCCTGGACCCAAAGTCGTCACCTAGTACCAAGCTGGTACGGACTAGGCAGCGCGCTGTCTGGTTTTCGGTCCGCGCATGGCGAGTCTTCGGAGCAACTATTACAAGACTTGTTCAAACAGTCACGCTTGTTCAATTTGGTTATTGACGAAGCCGAGAAAATCCTGGCACAGGTAAACCTGCATATCGCCAAAGAATATTCGGGATTGGTTGAAAATCAAGAAATCCGGCAGCGGATATTCTCAATGATCGAAACGGAATATCACCTTACCGTCGAAGCAGTGCTCAAAATATCCAAAAGTAACCTACTCGCGGAACGCTTTCCCAGGTTCCGGCGCAAATTAAAACGACGCCTGCCGATAATCAATCAGATTGGACGGGAACAAATAACCTTGATCAAGCATTTTCGAGAAATGGCTGACGACGATCCGTCGAGGCAAGAAGCCTTGGTATCGTTGCTACTTTCGATCAACTGTATCTCGACTGGGCTTGGCTGGACCGGTTAATCGTCATTCGGCAGTTCCAACCGCTTGTGGCATTGAATAGACAACCTCTCAGTCAGCGACCTACCACCGAATCACGCACCCTTAAATGAAGGGATTGCCATCGGTTCCAAAGCCAAGCAGTAAATGCCGGCTATCCGTTATTCAGCGGATCTTATAGAAAGCCAGTTAATAAGCAAAATATCTATAGTCTTGGCTTGTATTTTCTCCATCATCTTGTATCTTAATCAGGGTATGGAACCACTAATCCAGGCAGACAACCTGTACCGTTATTATGGAAAGCAATGTGCTGTCGAGGACGTTAGTTTCTCGTTGGAACCCGGACAGATTCTTGGTTTCCTGGGGCCAAACGGCGCCGGAAAATCCACAACAATGCAAATGATTTGTGGGAACCTGGCACCTAGCTCCGGTCAAATACGTATTGGCAGTTTCGACATTCTAGAGCACCCCAAACAGGCCAAAGCAATTTTGGGTTACCTGCCGGATACACCACCAATTTACACTGACACAACGGTAAACGAATTTCTGAATTATTGCGCACATTTGCGCGGCGTTCCCGCTGACCGCGTAAAACTCAGCGTGGATGAAACTAAAGACCGATGCGGCCTTGCGGATGTCTCAAAACGGCTGATAGGCAATCTATCCAAAGGTTATCAACAACGCGTAGGCATCGCTCAAGCTATATTGCACAGTCCTTCAGTCATCGTGTTGGACGAACCTACCGTTGGACTTGACCCCATTCAAATCAGAGAAATTCGCAACCTCATACTGGAATTAGGCCGACAACATGCGATTATTCTGTCGACACATATACTTTCGGAAATTCAATCGACCTGTACGCACGTTCAGATTATCCACCAAGGCAAATTGGTATTAAGCGACACGACTCAGAGCCTGGAAAAGAAGATGCAGGCATCAAGCTTACTATTATCCACGCGGCAAACACCGCAAGCCAACTTGTTGGAACAAGTTCCCGGCGTCGTCGAAATCGATTGCATCGATAAAAA
>CAZVFR010000106.1:0-11072 GCA_964626505.1 uncultured Methylococcaceae bacterium | reverse complement strand
TTTTTTTTTGTTACGAAGCGTGACAGTGTTTCGGTCCGTATAGGCCAGTCCGCGAAGCGATCCCTAAACGTTTGTAAATGCTGGTTAGCAAGCAAGGTGGTGGGGACCAGAATGGCGACCTGTTTGTTACTTTGAACCGCGACGTAAGCGGCGCGCATGCAAACCTCTGTTTTGCCGAATCCGACATCACCACAAATGACTCGGTCCATGGGTTGGGTCGATTCCATATCCTGCAATGTTTGCTCGATCGCGGTTTGTTGATCAGGCGTTTCTTCGAACGGAAATGCGAGCGCAAAATTTGCGTATTCATCCCTATCGATGCAGTGTGCAAAACCTTGTTTTGAAGCACGCTTTGCGTTGATGTCGAGAAGTTCAGCCGCTACATCTCTAATCCGGGCAGCGGCTTTCTTTTTGGCTTTAGTCCACTGGTCGCCACCGAGCTTGTGTAAGGGTGCTGTGTCCGGACTTGCGCCGGTATATCGGCTGATGCAATGGAGTGACGAAACCGGGACGTAGAGTTTATCTTTGTTAGCGTATTCAAGGATAAGGAATTCTGTTTGGATGCCTCCCACATCCAACTTTTTAAGGCCCTGATAACGCCCGATTCCGTGGTCTTGATGCACCACCGGGGCACCTATCGATAGCTCCGACAGGTTGCTGATTATATTTTCGATTTCCCTGCCCGAGCTTCGACGCCGACGCCTTCGTTGCTGAGCCCGTTGACCGGTTAGCTGACTTTCGGTAATTATTGCCAGTGCTGGGTCGGCTGTAAGCAATCCGTGGTCCAACGATGCAACAAGCAATGCGCTAGTTACGTCGGTAGCTAAAA
The DNA here is from genome assembly GCA_964626505.1 of uncultured Methylococcaceae bacterium. Classification (GTDB taxonomy): domain Bacteria; phylum Pseudomonadota; class Gammaproteobacteria; order Methylococcales; family UBA1147; genus CAZUGA01. The sequence continues at coordinate 10,243 of CAZVFR010000106.1, read as the reverse complement.
ACTCGCTCCAGCTCGCTATGACTTGCGGATGAATATCATGTTTTTTTAAAGTTTCTAATAAGGCTTCCCTATGCCCCGCGGATTCGGCGACGAACAAGCTGCGACCTTCGAATTCTTTTACAAAGTTATCGAGAGCTCCAGAGCCTTTTTGCAATTTGGGTTTAAGTGATAAATCGGGGATAGATTGGGTGTTAAATCTGGCTACCGTTTTATTACTCGCAGCTTTATTGCCTGCATCATCGGACTCGATTTCAATCAAGCTTAATTTATCGGCCTGTTTACGAAAAACTTCCGGTGACAAAAATAATTTATCAGGATGTAGAATAGGACGCTCTGTGTCGTGACGATGTTGTTCGTAGCGTAGTGATGTCTCCGAAAAAAAAGTATGCGTCGATTCATCTACCGAGTCTACCAATACCAATACGGTATCAATGGGGAAATAGTCGAATATCGATTCGGTTTCTTCTACGAATAAGGGCAGGTAAAATTCAATCCCGCTCGGTGCTATTCCTTTGCTAATATCTTGGTAAAGTGAATTGCGTTGCGATATTTCCGGAAAAACTGCGCGAAAGTTTTGCCGAAATCTAGCGATCGATTCATCAGTGAATGGAAATTCGCGTGCTGGAAAAAGGTTAATCTTATCGAATTTTTCTAGTGATCGTTGGGTATCAGCATTGAACGTTCGAATAGATTCGATCTCTTCATCAAACAATTCAACCCGGTATGGAACTGGACTTCCCATAGGGAATAGATCTAGTATTGAACCCCGAATGGCGAATTCACCATGCTGGTAAACTTGAGATACGCATTGATAGCCAACGTTATCCAATTGTTGCCGCATCTCTTCGAGTGCAAGGTGTTGGCCAATTTCCCAATTAAAACTATTCGCTAATATATGAGTTCTGGGTGCAATTCGGTGAAGCAGGGTTGATATCGATACTACGACAGCGCCGCGTTGCAATGTTGCAAGTTGAGTGAACGTTCTGAGTCGTTGCGAGACTATCTCGGGTAATGGCGAGAATCTATCGTAGGGTAGGGTTTCCCAGTCCGGTAAATAGTGAACCGGGGAACTATCCGACATAAAAAATTTCAGTTCATGTTCAATGCGCAGAGCGGTCTGTGTATCCTTGGTTACAATGACAAAGGGTTGCGAATTTTGGCTAATTGCCGAAGCGATTGCGAGTGAGTCTCCACAACCACAAAGCCCTGTCCAACGGATTACCTTGCCGCGACTACCCGGAATGGGAGGGTTGAAGGGTGAATTTATTTGGCGTGGCCTTGTCGTGGAGTGCATCAATGTTTTCAAAGTAATAGTAATGCGGATTGATTAGATGAATTACAACATATAAAACCGTATATTCTCCCATACTACGAGCGGCAATCCTAAATCGTTCAGACTTATCGTTGCTGAATCGCGATCAGCGAGAGTACCATCCGCCTTGCGAGATTTTATAAAGCTGATATTCGGCATGTTATCTAGTATTCTGCTAATCTGAGTAGCTACAGGTATGTTTAAGTTCGCTGAGTAATTAGGTATATCTTTCGTAACGAGTATGTAAGCATAAATTTGCGTGTGTAATACTAGTAAAAATGATCTGATATTTTGTCGAATAACTGGAAGTGATCTATAGAATTCGTGTTTTATGCGGACTTATTTAATTCTTATGATATAATTCTATTTGAACTAGTAATTTGTATAAGTGAGATTCCGATGAAAAATGATTTTAATAAACTTTCTGAAAGTGATTTAGAGAATGTTATTGCGAACGCAGGTAAAGAACTGCAGGTAAGAAAAACGCTAAAGCGAAAAGAAGTTATCGCAAAGATAAAGGAATTGGCTGCATCGATTGACGCCAGTGTAGAGATTTCGGATGTGAAAAGAAAATCTGGCAGAGTCGGCAAAAAGGTGCCTGCCAAGTATCAAAATCCGAATAATCCATCGCAACAATGGAGCGGCCGCGGCATGAAACCCAATTGGCTAAAGGCGTTTCTCGATAAAGGCCAGAAGATCGAAAAATTTGCAATAAAACGGAAATAATTCTTTTTTTTTAATCTGAATGTTGGGCATTATCACGATAAATATTTAGAGCCTCGTCAATTGCATCAACTAATCAAATTGGTCAATTGTAATGTTTCGAATAAGCGGCGCCCTGTTAACTCAAGTATGAGTTAACAGGGCTTTTTAATTGGCTTCTTGTTGCGATGGATTATTCGCCCATTCCAACATTTCTTGTGCGTGTGCGAGTGTTTGTTGCGTAATATTTACCCCGCCTAGCATACGTGCAATTTCTTGGCGACGTGAATCGGGCGACAGATGTTGGATACCCGATTGGGTGGATTGCATGTCGTTGGTTTTTTCGACCAAAAGATGATGATGAGATTGAGCAGCGACTTGTGGCAAGTGGGTTACGCAGAGTACTTGAAGCTTACCCCCAAGCGCCCGTAACCGTTGCCCAACTATCTCAGCGACACCCCCTCCGATTCCGGAATCCACTTCGTCGAATATCATCGTTGGCGCGCTGCTTGAATCAACCACTGCAATTTGGATTGCCAAGCTTATTCTTGATAGTTCTCCGCCTGAAGCGACTTTGTTAATTGGTCTGGGGGGAAGACCCGGATTAGTGCTTACCAGAAAATCTACGGCGTCCCAACCGTTCGGTCCTGGTTTATCGTCGTTTTGTCGGCTCGATACTTCGATCAAGAATTCCCCCTTAGGCATGCCGAGTTCTTGAATCGTACTGGATATTTGCTTTTGTAGAATTGTTGCCGCAGCTTTGCGCCGGTTGGACAGTTCGTCAGCCAAGCTACTATAGCGTTCACTAATCTGTGCGAGACTGATCTCCAGTTTTTTAATGTTGCCGGATACTTGTTCGATGTTTTCACGTTCGCGTTTAAGTGCCAGTAACTTTGCTGCCAATTCGTCTGGCTTTACCGCATATTTGCGCGCTAGTGTGTGAATAGTCGTTAGTCGATCATCTAAAAAAGTAAGTCGTTGTGGATCAATCGCCAAGTTTTCCAATTGGCGGTTAAGCAATTGACTGGATTCCTGGATCTGAATTTGTGCTTCGTTTAGTAACTCGACGACGGCATTGACTTCAGGCGCGAGTTGACTCAAATCGGATAACGCTCGAATTGAACCGCTCAGCAGTGTGTTAATTGACTGTTGTTCGTCTTCGTAAATCAGATTAAGTTGTGTCTGCGTGGTTGTTGCAATAGTTTCGGCGTTGGCCTGGCGTATATGTTCCGTATTCAATGCTGGGTAATCCAGCGATTCGATGTCAGCAGTTTCCAATTCGTTTATCTGGTAGCGCAGCAGTTCATTTCGCTGTGCAGCATTGCGTGCCAAATTGCTCGCGTTTTCCAATTCGTTTCGGGTTGTTTCCCACTGACTGTAAACGACTCTAATTTTTTCGAGCAAATCGCGATTGTTCCCAGCCTCGTCCAAAATGCGCCGTTGTTCGGGGCCTTTTAGTAATGACAGGTGAGCGTGTTGGCCGTGAATCTCGATCAGAAATTCGGCCAGTATCTGCAGTGATTGTAAAGTTACCGGGCGGCCGTTGATGAAAGCTTTAGAGCGACCGTCGCGATTAAGAATGCGACGGATAATGCAGCTTTGTTGATCATCCAATTCCAGATCGGCCAACCAATTTTGTGCAGCGGGGATAGACGACACATCAAATTCTAAACTGACTTCAGCTTTATCGCACGCTGTGCGGATATAATCAGAATCGGCCCGGTCTCCAAGTGCTAACCCCATGGCGGTTAAGAGAATCGATTTGCCCGCTCCGGTTTCGCCGGTTAATACAGTTAGGCCGTTACGCAGATCCAAATCCAGAGATTCGACCACCGCAAGGTCTCGAATAGTTAAAGAACAAAGCATTGAAAAGGTCTACCTGCTCCAATGCAGTTTGGCGCGTAGGATATCAAAAAAGTCATAATTGGCAGGGTGCAAAATCTTTGTTAGGTGGACATCTTTTTTAATTTGGATCCGGTCGCTAATCAATACATCCGGAATTGAAATGTCATCGCAGGTAACCTGCGCGTTAATGGCTTCTTTGTTACTGAATTCAATCTCAACCAGGCTGTTGTCGTCGATAACAATCGGACGATTTGTCAAAGAATGTGGGTTGATCGGAACCAACACGATTGCATTTAGGGTTGGATGAAGTATCGGGCCTCCGCCCGACAACGCGTACGCGGTTGAACCGGTGGGCGTGGATATAATCAACCCGTCAGAACGTTGCGAATTGAGAAAAACTTTGTCGATATGGGTGATGATTTCAATCATACTGGGCGTAATCCATCGGTGGATCACGACTTCGTTTACAGCGGTTTGCTCGTGGATAATTTGCCCTTCGCGAATCAGCTGCGCTTTTAGTAGGAAGCGCTCTTCCAAGACAAAATTACCCAGTAAAATTTCGTCGATTTTGCTGATGACTTCGTCCGGAGATATATCCACTAAAAAACCAAGGCGTCCTAAATTAACGCCAATAACAGGTACGTTATGCGATGCGAGATTGCGTCCCGCGGACAGTAAAGTGCCATCTCCGCCCACTGTAATGGCAACATCACAGTGTTCCCCGAGAGTCGAGATGTCATAGCATTCTACAGACTCGGATGCGATAAATTTCCGGCTCTGTTGTTCGACCAATACGCGGTAGTCTAGCTTGACCAAATGTTCGTAGAGTACCGAAATCGTGGTTGCTATGACCGGGCTAGGTTTGCCAATTAGGCCAATGGAGTTGAATTGACGTTGCATGAGTTTTATTAAAGTTATTTTGCTGTAACTACTCAGTAACCATTAAACTAATTGTAACCGCGCAGGTTGTTCTCAAATCCAGTTGAGTACAAGAAGAAAAAGTGCGGTGTATGAGGGTGCAGGAGCATTCTCGATACCGAAACCGGATAAATCTGAGGCTGAGCTGAGTAGTTGCATGCTGTCAAAGGTAGCATGTTGGGCCAACGCATCCAAGTGTTATGAGGTTGCCTTGACAGGCAAGCAAGGGATTGCTAGTTTTCTTTTTAGCACTCGGTTGAAGAGAGTGCTAATATGAATTAAGTTTTGAGGTGAATGTGGAAAATTCTTCTGATCTAAACGAAAGGGCTCAACACCTGCTTAAGGTGCTTATCGAGCGCTATATTCAAGATGGCCAACCAGTTGGCTCTCGAGCCCTGTCGCGTGGGACCGGCGTTAATCTGAGTCCGGCAACGGTTCGTAATGTCATGGCTGATTTAGAAGATTGTGGCTTGGTTTGTTCGCCCCATACTTCAGCGGGTAGAGTGCCTACGGTGACCGGGTATCGGATGTTTATAGATTCCCTGCTGACTGTTAAGCCATTGGAAAATCAAGCGGTCAATCAACTCAAACATGATTTGGGGGGACAGGTCGATAATCACAATCTCATCGAGAGTGCGGCAAGTTTACTCTCTAATGTTACCCAAATGGCCGGTGTTGTTACCGTGCCACGGCGTGAATCCGCGGCATTTCGGCATATTGAATTTCTGCCTCTATCGGGATCGCGTGTACTGGTCATACTGGTGACCAACGAACAAGAGGTGCATAACCGCATCATTCATCCATCGCGCCAATTTAGCGCCGCCGAATTACAGCAAGCGTCAAACTATTTTAATGACGTATTTCAAGGGCAAGATCTTGTGTCTCTGCGTAAGCAACTATTGCACGAGATGGAGGAAACACAGCAATTGGTCAATCAGGGAATGATCAACGCGATTGAAATGGCTAATCTTGCATTTCAGAATGGAACTGGCGAGGACGATTTCATTCTAACCGGCCAAACCAATCTTATGGAATTTTCTGATTTATCCGATGTTGATCGGTTGCGTAAATTGTTTGAAGCATTTAATCAGAAACGCGGAATTCTTCATTTACTCGATCAATGTTTAGATGCTGAAGGCGTGCAGATTTTTATCGGAGAAGAATCCGGCTACCAGGCGTTGGACGATTGCAGCGTTGTGAGTTCGTCCTATACGGTAGATAACGAACGCGTCGGTGTGTTGGCGGTTATCGGGCCGACTCGCATGGAATATCAGAAAGTTATTCCACTGGTTGATGTAACCGCAAAATTATTAGGGGCAGCCTTGAACCAGAATGCATCGTCCCCATGATACATCTATTCGTACCGGGCTGGCCTGGTTTGCCGGTATCCGGTGAGATGCTGGACATTTGATCGATAGTTAATTTTGTTTGCTAAGAAATTTAGGTCGGGCCTACTGATCGTGTTATTGAGTGACTGAATTTGGAGCGAAGTTTATGAGTGATGATAAGGAGACGCTTGAATCTACCGGAGAGCAGAGGGTTGAATCGGAAGATGATTTGGCGACCTCGTCGGAAAATGAACAACAAGACGTCGAAGCTGTAGATGACACGGTTTCTGTAGAAGAGTTGCAGCAACAACTTGAAGAAGCCACGGAAAAGACCAACACAATTACGGACAAGCTTTTGCGGTCGCAGGCCGAGATGGAAAACCTAAGGCGCCGAACCGAAAAAGAATTACAAAATGCGCATAAGTTTGCATTGGATCAATTTTCCAAGGATTTGCTAGCGGTTGTCGATAGTCTTGAATTGGGTATCCAGGCTTCTGTCGGAGATGCGCCGGATGTTACCAAGCTGCGTGAAGGCAATAAATTGACCCTGCAATTGATGAAATCAGTTTTGGAAAAATTCAATATCGTGGCTGTGGACCCCATTGGGGATGTTTTCAATCCTGAGTTGCATCAAGCGATGGCGATGGAGCCGGCTGAAGATGCAGAACCGAATACCGTCCTAAAGGTATTTCAAAAAGGTTATACACTCAATGACCGACTGATTCGGCCTGCAATGGTGGTCGTTGCGCAGGCAAGCGAGCATACAAAAATTGATGAACAAGCTTGAAAAAAGGCTCGCTAACCCCATATCAAATATTAGGTTTTTATCGCTGTGAATCAGGCGGTTGTTGAATTGAACGGAGAATATGTAAATGGCTAAAATTATCGGCATTGATTTAGGTACTACAAACTCCTGTGTTGCAGTCCTTGAGGGGGGCAACGCTAGAGTTATCGAGAACAGCGAAGGCGCACGTACGACACCCTCGGTTGTTGCGTTTACGAGTGATGACGAAGTCTTGGTTGGACAATCCGCAAAGCGGCAAGCGGTCACCAATCCAGTAAATACATTGTCTGCGATCAAGCGCTTAATTGGTCGTAAATTTAAAGACGATGTTGTACAGAAAGATATCAATATGGTTCCGTACAAAATTGTCGCAGCCGAGAACGGAGACGCTTGGGTTGAAGCAAACGGTACAAAAATGGCGCCACCCGAAGTATCTGCTCGAATCTTAATGAAGATGAAAAAAGATGCGGAAGCATTTCTGGGTGAAGAAGTGACCAAAGCAGTGATTACAGTACCGGCTTATTTCAACGATTCTCAGCGTCAGGCAACCAAGGACGCTGGGCGTATCGCAGGTTTGGAAGTGGCACGGATTATCAACGAACCAACGGCAGCCTCGTTAGCTTATGGAATGGACAAAAAACATGGCGATTCCAAGCTGGCGGTTTACGACCTGGGTGGCGGTACGTTCGATGTTTCAATTATCGAAATCGCCGAGGTAGAAGGTGAGCATCAGTTTGAAGTGCTGGCAACCAACGGTGATACCTTTCTGGGTGGTGAAGATTTTGATCTTCGCATCATCGACTATTTAGCGGATGAGTTTAAAAAGGAAAACGGTATCGATTTGCATAACGATCCTCTCGCGTTACAACGACTTAAAGAGGGCGCGGAAAAGGCCAAGATTGAATTGTCTTCGACCCAGCAAACCGATGTTAACCTGCCTTATATTACTGCTGATGCCAGTGGCCCTATACATTTGAACGTTAAATTTACCCGGGCGAAATTGGAAGCTCTGGTTGAAGATTTGATATTGCGTACTCAAGGGCCCTGTGAAACCGCATTGAAAGACGCGGGTTTGTCGGCTTCCGAAATCGATGATGTCATACTCGTCGGTGGTCAGACGCGTATGCCCAAGGTACAGGAACTTGTTACGGACTTTTTTGGCAAAGAACCGCGTAAAGATGTTAATCCTGACGAAGCCGTGGCAATGGGTGCGGCGATTCAAGCCGGCGTGCTTGCGGGTGACGTTAAAGATGTGTTGTTGCTGGACGTTACGCCGCTGTCGTTGGGTATAGAAACATTGGGCGGTGTTATGACTGCACTGATCAAAAAGAATACCACTATTCCGACGCGCGAAAATCAAGTATTTTCTACCGCGGAAGATAATCAGGGTGCGGTTACCGTGCATGTTCTTCAGGGTGAGCGGGAAATGGCATCCGGCAATAAATCCCTGGGGCGCTTTGATTTGGCTGATATTCCGCCCGCTCCGCGAGGTATTCCGCAGATTGAAGTTACATTCGATATCGACGCCAATGGCATTTTGAACGTATCGGCGAAAGACAAAGCAACCGGTAAGGCGCAGTCGATTGTAATCAAAGCTTCAAGCGGTCTTTCCGACGAAGATGTTGATCGTATGATCAAGGACGCTGAGTTGCATGCTGAAGAGGATAGAAAGGCCCATGAGTTGGTGGATACGCGTAACAACGCCGAATCGATGATTCATGCGACCAAAAAATCATTGGAAGAATTGGGTGACAAGGTCGAGGCTGATGAGAAGAGCCAAATCGAAGCAGCGATCGAGGAATTAAACAAAGCTCTACAGAACGATGACAAGGATGAAATTGAAGCCAAGGCTAAGGCGATGACCGAAGTTTCAGGTAAGCTAGCGGAACGCGTTTATGCTCAGCAAGCCGAGGCGGCGGGTGCTGATGGTGAGGCCCAGGCTGATTCTGGTGATGCTTCCGAAGTAAAACCAGATGGAGACGATGATGTTGTGGATGCTGAATTTGAGGAAGTCAAAGACGATAAAAAGTAATATGATCGTGGTTTAAACCTTCTATTTATTTGGGAATGATTAATACCGCCGGCGAGTGCCGGCGGTTATGTGAGTTATGGCGAAACAAGATTACTATGAACTGTTGGGTGTATCGCGCAATGCGAGTGATGCGGACTTAAAAAAAAGTTATCGCCGCATGGCGATGAAACATCACCCTGATCGCAATACAGACAATCCCGACGCAGAAGAAAAGTTCAAACAAGCCAAAGAAGCCTACGAGGTTTTGTCGGATCCAAAAAAACGTTCCGCATACGATCAGTTCGGGCACGCAGGCGTGGATGCATCGATGGGCGGCGGCGGAGCGGCGGGCGATGCCTTCAGTGATATATTCGGCGACGTATTCGGTGATATTTTCGGGGGTGGTCGCAAACGCGGCAATGTCCACCGGGGATCGGATCTGCGTTACGATATGGAATTGAGCCTTGAGGAGGCGGTTGCCGGATCTGAAGTCAAAATTCGTGTGCCGGTATTGACGGCTTGCGAACAATGTGGCGGTAGCGGTGCCAAAAAGGGTTCCCGTCCGGTAACCTGCGGTACTTGTAACGGCATGGGCAACGTTAGAATGCAGCAAGGCTTTTTCTCGGTACAGCAAACCTGCCCGAAATGCCGAGGTACGGGTAAGCAGATAAAGGATCCCTGCCGTGCTTGCCATGGTAATGGCCGCGTACAGGAGAACAAAACACTATCCGTGAAGATCCCGGCCGGGGTGGATTCGGGTGATCGCATTCGACTTGCCGGTGAGGGTGAGGCGGGCGAGCATGCGGGACCGGCAGGTGATTTGTACGTCCAGATAAGTGTTAAAGAACATTCGATATTTACTCGCGACGGCGCCAATTTATATTGCGAAATGCCCATTAGTTTTCCTACGGCTACCTTGGGTGGCGAATTGCACGTGCCGACCTTGGGCGGTAAAGTAAACTTGAAAATTCCGCCGGAATCTCAGACCGGGAAATTATTTCGGTTGCGCGGTAAAGGTGTAAAACCAGTTAGAGGTGGCGCGGTCGGTGACTTATTGTGCCGCGTTCGGATTGAGACACCGGTTCATTTAACCAAAGAGCAAAAGAAACTGGTAGAGGAATTGGATGTAAGTTTGGTTGGCGGTGGTAGTCGGCATAGCCCACAAGCCCATTCCTGGGTGGACGGTGTAAAACAGTTTTTTGACAAAATGACTGGGTGAGCAGTTACGGGTATTTTTAAGAGGCTGTCTGGTTAAAATGTATTGCAGCGAAAACGATCCAGAATGAGGTCATTTTATCGATTATTTGAGGCGAATAGTTGACCTATTTAACGACAAATCCGCT
>CAZVFR010000105.1:0-11212 GCA_964626505.1 uncultured Methylococcaceae bacterium | reverse complement strand
AAGACTTTTTTTTAATTGACCATTTTCATACCAGATTGACGATTCCCCATCCTGTTTTCCGTCCCTATAACTCAGTCCTCTTTTGGGTTGACCGTTGTCGTAGCGAGCCAGTAACGATCCCGAATACGGTTGTGAAGTTTTGTTGTCAATAAGAATCCCATTGGCCAAGTGGGCCTCAGTTATTTCTTTGCTATCTGTACAAGCGATTAATCCAAGGAATAGGAAAAGGCTTAGGGTATATCTGTTTAACATCGTATTGTTGACATAAAAATTTTGTTGTTATGGTTCAAGTTTTAGCGTGTATCCGAAAGCGCGCAATTTACACGTGTAAATGCATTTTTAATGCAGTTATGGCGCTAATCAGGGCTAAGCTGAATATTTCTCGGATGAAAACAAATAAGCCACTGCTCTCACAGTGGCTTTTTTATTTATTGAAAGGAATGCTTTCGAATAATTTTTATATTGAAACTATTCCTCGGCTGCAACTCGCGATGTAGCAGGAAGCGTTGGTGCAATTGCTGATTCACCTAATCCACAGTCTGTATGTCCGAATCCGCTCGGACTCGTGATATTACCCTGGGACGCGGCACCCATATCGTAGATAATGTTATCGGGTCGGGCTGGGTCTCCACTCACACCGCCCGGCACGTAGTCAAAACCGAGTGCTTCGCGGACTCTCCACCCAAAATTATGGTCTTTACATGAGGTGTCGCCACTGACGCCTACACCGCCTACAATTTGACCTTCTTCGTTATAAAGTGCAAATCCGCCACCGAACACAATCTGACCGCCGATTTTTTTAAATCTCATAGGATCATTGGGTTGACCATAGCGCTCAGGATGACGTCGATCATTGTATACGACAGGTGTATTTATTGGATTGCTAAATTGCAAGCCCCAAAGGCTTCCACCTGGTTGTCCCGAGGCATAGAGGTTTGCAGTCGACAATGCTAATCCGGGAAGGCTATAAGCATTTGCCATATAGGCTTTCGCAGCAGCAATAATGCGGCTACCTGGCCATTGGTCACCCCGGTCTTCGCCGGTAAATGCAACCGTGCATACGTAGCCGTCTCTATTGACAATGACTCCCCACATATTCAGATTGAAGCCTCCATTTACACCCGGGGTTGTCGCGCCGGATGCGTCCAGAGCATTTTTGAGCTGTTCCCATGTTGGCACAGCATTACATGCCCTTCTGTGGATGTTCCTGCGATCAGCGAATGCACTACTCGAAACTAAGGTACAAACTAAGCCGATGAGTAACGACGATTTGAGAAAAGAATGTTTGAACATTATTGCTCCTTGTGTTTTGAGTTGTTGTTAGTTGATTAGACGCGCTCTACTCCGAAGTGCTACCTCGTGTTATTAGCAGAGCGCCTCGTATCGGTGTTTGTCAAGCCACTATATGATATATGTATAGTTTTCAATTGTAAAAAATTGATTCTTACACTTTAATATATCGGGTGATTCTAATTGTGTAAAAAATATTGACACTATTTTTCGATGTGTTCGATTGGATTTCGGGCGCTTAGACCAGGATGAACCCGGCATAGCAGCATTCGACTGGGGTCAACCAAGTGTCGATTGGCGCATCTGTTTAGAATAAAAAGACCCCGAAGCAAAAGGGGATGGCTTCAGGGTCTAAGATTGTCCGGTTTTGGGGATTCCGGACCTGTTGCCTACTCATAAGGGAGGAATAATGAGTAGAAGAGCGTCGTTCCCGACGCCTGTTGATTAGGACCTGAAGCGGCACATAAAGTTCACCGCCGATTGTAGCTTTAGTGCGCCTGGTCCCAATTCATTCCGCTGCCGATATCGACCGAAAGCGGAACGTCCAGACTGGCTGCCTGACTCATTGTTTCGCGAATTGTTGCGGTAGCCCGCTCAACTTCGGAGTCGTGGATTTCGAATACCAATTCGTCGTGGACTTGCATAATCACGCGTACTTTCAGTTTGGATTCTTGTATCCACTGGTCAACACCTATCATGGCTTTTTTTATGATATCCGCGGCAGTTCCCTGCATCGGTGCGTTGATCGCGGTGCGTTCCGCATACTGTCGTCGTTGCGCGTTGCGCGAATTAATTTCGGGGAGATACAACCGCCTGCCGAATAAAGTTTCTACGTAGCCTTGTTCACGGGCTAGGACCCGGGTGGTCTCCATGTATGTTTGGACGCCGGGATAACGCGCGAAATAAACATCGATATAGGATTGCGCTTCGCCGCGTGGAATGCCCAATTGCCGGCCCAGACCAAACGCCGACATGCCGTAGATCAGCCCGAAGTTAATGGCCTTCGCCGAGCGGCGTTGATCATTGCTTACTTCGGCTAACGAAACGCCGAATACTTCTGCGGCAGTGGCCTGGTGTATGTCGAGGTCATTCGCAAATGCGTCTAGCAGATTTTGATCGTGGGATAAGTGCGCCATTATCCTGAGTTCGATTTGCGAGTAATCGGCAGCGACCAACGTATACCCCGGTGGTGCAATGAATGCCTGACGAATTCGGCGTCCTTCTTGGGTGCGAACCGGAATGTTTTGAAGATTGGGGTTCGCAGACGATAACCGGCCAGTAGCTGCGACCGCCTGGTGGTACGACGTGTGCACGCGTCCTGTTTTAGGGTTGATCTGTTCGGGTAGTCGGTCAGTGTACGTGGATTTGAGCTTGCTCATGCCACGGTGATCCATGATGAGCTTGGGCAAGGGGTAATCTAGGGCGAGCTCTTGTAACACCGCTTCAGCGGTCGATGGTTGGCCTTTGGGGGTTTTCTTCAATACCGGCAAGCCTTGCTTTGTGTACAATATCTCTTGGATCTGTTTTGGAGATCCCAGGTTAAAAGTCTCACCGGCCAATTGATACGCTGCTTGTTCCAGTTCGGACATACGCTCAGCGAGTTCTAAACTTTGTTTGGTCAGCATGTCGGCATCGACCAATACCCCGTTTTGTTCAATGCGCGCCAGAACCGGAACCAGGGGTAATTCTATTTCTTCGTAGAGGGATTTAAGCAGCGGAATCGTTTGTAATTGCGGCCAAAGTGCCTGGTGCAATTTGAGGGTAATATCCGCATCTTCGGCGGCATAGGGTACGGCTTGCTCCAGCGGTACTTGCTGAAACGGGATTTGTTTGGCGCCTTTTCCGGCGACATCTTCGTAATGGATCGTGTTGATACCCAGGTACTTCAAAGCCAATGAATCCATGTCGTGGCGCGAAGCAGTACTATTCAAAACATACGATTCGAGCATGGTATCGTGCGCAATGCCGTTCAGCGTAATATCGTGATTGGCCAACACGTTCGCATCGTACTTGAGATTTTGGCCCAGCTTGGCTTTTTGCGGGTCCTCCAGCATGGGGCGCAATTGGTTTAATACCCAGTCGCTGTCCAATTGTTGGGGGACGTCTGGGTAATCGTGACCGAAGGGTATGTACGCGGCTGAGTTGGGTTCGACGGCGAAAGAAACCCCTACGACTTTCGCCTTGGCGTAATCCAGGCTTGTAGTTTCAGTGTCAAACGCAAACAGTTGCGCGGCTTCCAGTTTTTTCTGCCAGGTTTCGAATTGTGCCTTGGTGAGAATTGCTTCGTAATGGGTCTGCGGTTCAGTGCCGGTGTTGTGAATTGTGGCTTCAGTTGTTTCTGGGGACGATTTGTCAAGTTGCCTCAACCATGCCGAAAATTCAAATTCTTGCAGCAGAGCACGTAAGCGTTTTAAGTCAGGCGCGGTACGCTTTAGATCTTGCATGCCCACCGCGAGGGGAACGTCGCACTTAATCGTGGTCAGTTGTTGAGATAGAGGGATTTGATCCAGACTCGCGCGCAAGTATTCGCCGACTTTACCTTTGATATCGTCCGCACAGGCAATTAGCTTTTCCACTGTATCGTATTCGCTTAGCCATTTTGCCGCGGTTTTGGGGCCGACCTTGGGAACCCCGGGTATGTTATCCGAGGTATCGCCCATCAAGGCCAGGTAATCGATAATTTGATCGGGACGTACGCCGAATTTATTCAATACACCGTCACGATCCAGGCGTGTATCTGACATGGTGTTTTCCAGTGTGACCTGGTCGTTCACCAATTGCGCCATGTCTTTATCGCCGGTCGAAATCACAACTGCAAGATCTTCGCTTGTCGCCATCCGGCTTAGCGTACCGATGACGTCATCGGCTTCCACGCCGGATTCGACCAATAGCGGCAACCCCATAGCCCGGATCAAGTCGTGCAAGGGTTTGATTTGGACTCTAAGGTCATCGGGTATGGGCGGCCGGTTGGCTTTGTAATCCGCAAACAACGCGTCGCGAAATGTTTTGCCCGGCGCGTCGAACACAACGATAAAGTAAGGCGTTGGGTAGTCGTCCAACATTTTACGTAGCATATTGGCAACGCCTAAAATCGCGCCGGTCGGCTGTCCTTGGGAATTGTTGAGCGGGGGCAGCGCATGAAAAGCCCTGAAAAGAAACGAAGAGCCGTCTACCAGAATAACGGTGGAGTTTGATTTGTCTGACATCATTTGTATTGTTAGTTGGTGGGTAGCTATTCAGAATAATTTTGTAACTGTTCAGCTTGCGGCTTATTTTCGTGAGTACAAGGAAAAAGGGCGGAGTTTATAAGCATAAATGAGCACTTTTGACGCAGTAATCGTGAAAACAAGGCGTGAGCTGTATAGTTACGTCAGTTGTATGTGTGGTTAAACTGGCAGTAGTAGATAGGGTAATCTTGCATCGCAAGGGGGTATTTGTGCCGAATAGTGCACAGAATACACGAAATAGATTTTTGCGTTACTTTGGATTTGCGTCGATAATAATAGGTTTCGCAGCATACAGGTTCCAAGAAACCTGCCAGTTCTGGGTAAAGTGTTACACCTCGGACTAGCAAGCCATCCACGCATAATAATAACAAGTCATGGCGCAATATTTTAAGATTCATCCCGAAACGCCGCAGTTGCGGTTGATTCACCGTACTGTGGAAATAATCCAAGCGGGTGGGGTAATCGTGTATCCTACCGACTCCTCCTATGCATTGGGGTGTCGTTTGGATGACAAGCAGGCTCTGGAGCGTGTGCGGCGCATTAGGTTGCTGGACGATAAGCATAATTTTACCCTGGTTTGTAAAGATTTGGCCCAGATCTCGGCGTTTGCAAAAACCGGTAATGATGCGTATCGCCTAATCAAGTCTTTAACCCCGGGGCCATATACATTTATCCTCAAGGCGACGCGCGAAGTGCCGCGACGTTTACAGCATCCCAAGCGGCGGTCGGTCGGCATACGAATTCCGGGGCATCCAATTGTTCAGTTGCTCATGGACGAATTGGATGAGCCGCTTTTTAGCACGACGATGATTCTGCCAGGTGAGAAGGATGCAATAACCGACCCCTACGATATTCGGGAACGTATCGAGCATTCGGTCGATCTGATCATCGACGCAGGTATTGTAAGCTACGCGCCCACAACCATTATAAAACTTTCCGATAAGAGTCCGGAGATTGTTCGTCAGGGGAAAGGCGAAGTGTTGGCTTTGATGTAGAGGCCGTTTTGAAGTGTTTGCAGCCGAGGTTTATTTTTTTTCAAGACAGCCCTAATGTTGATGTGAGTCTAAACTGATGGGCGTGTGGAACAACCGTCCGTTGCCATCCAGTTAGTTTTGTGGTCGGGGTTTATGACCGCATTCTCAATAGTATCAAGTCACTCAATACGTAGTAGCGAAATTTAGATATAATTTCTTTATGGATAAACTCAATCTAGTACAACAAATATCGGTAGCGGCTCTACCGCTTCTTTTTGCGATTACCTTACACGAAGTTGCTCATGGTTGGGCGGCGAAGCAGCTCGGCGACAAGACTGCAATGATGATGGGGCGATTGACACTGAATCCGCTTAAACATGTCGATCCGGTCGGAACAGTTTTGGTGCCGGGTTTGTTGATCCTATCGGGTTTTATTTTCGGTAGCGGTTTAGGTTTTATTTTTGGCTGGGCTAAACCGGTACCGGTCAATTGGGATCAATTGCGCCATCCGAAACGTGATATGGCCTTGGTTGCGATGGCGGGCCCTTTGGCCAACTTTTTGATGGCCATATTGTGGGCTTTGGTTGCTAAACTGGCCATTGTGTTGCAGTCCCCATTTGCCAGCGAACCGCTGTTGTTTATGGGCGGCATAGGCATTAGCATTAATTTAATTTTGATGGTATTAAATCTTCTGCCGATACCACCTCTGGATGGTAGTCGGGTTGTGAGTAGCGTGTTGCCTGGGCCCTTGGCGTGGAAATATAGCAGAATCGAGCCCTACGGCTTCTTAATTTTGATGGGATTGCTGGTAATGGGTATTTTAGGGCCACTATTGAGCTATCCACTGCCTGCGTTGCAGCAGCTAGTGACAAGGCTGGCCGGCCTGTAATCGCTTGCGGTGAGTGAGGCATTGCAAAATCCTGTCGAATCGATAGCGGTTGTGCGTGGTGCACAGGTGGTCGATTTACCCGAAGACCTGTATATTCCACCGGATGCTTTGGAGGTGATTTTGGAAGCCTTCGAAGGGCCGTTGGATTTGTTGCTATACCTGATCAAACGGCAAAATCTGGATATTTTGGATATTCCTGTTGCATCCATATCGCAACAATATATCAGTTACATTGATATGATGGACGGCATGCGCATCGAACTCGCGGCGGAGTATCTCGTCATGGCGGCGATGTTGGCGGAAATTAAATCTCGGCTGCTATTGCCGCGTCCCACGCAAGTGGTCGAAGACAGCGAAGATCCACGTGCGGAATTGATCCGTCGATTATTGGAATACGAGCGCTACAAAGAAGCCGCGGAGCAAATTGACGAATTACCCAGGGTCAATAGGAATACCTTTACAAGTAGAGCAGGGCTTGATGAGATTGATGTCATCAAGCCTCAGCCTAAGGTGGAATTAAAAGAAATATTAATAGCATTTCAGGATGTCTTGCGGCGTACCAAACAAATGGCGCATCATCATATCCAGCGTGAGTCTTTATCCGTGCGAGAACGCATGTCGATGATTTTGGATAAGCTGGGGCGAGTTGAGTTTCTTGGCTTCATCGACTTGTTTAATCGTGCTGAAGGAAAACACGGAGCGGTTGTAGCGTTTTTGGCGGTTTTGGAATTGAGCAAAGAAGGGCTTATCGAAATCACCCAGCATGAGCCATTAGCCGAACTACGGGTCAAACCGATTTAGATACTGATTTTGGATATCAAAGGGGTTATAGAAGCGGTGCTCTTTGCCGCAGACAAGCCGGTTACGGTAGCTCAGCTACAAGCGTGCTTTCCCGAATTCAGCCGTCCGGAAAAGTCGATTGTGCGCGCGGCATTGAACGAAGTTACTAGCGATTACAGGGGACGCCCCGTTGAATTAAAAGAGGTTGCCAGTGGCTTTCGATTTCAGGTTCGCAAGGAGTATTCACCTTGGGTATCAAGGTTGTTGGAGGAACGCCCAAGCAAGTATTCACGAGCGCTATTGGAAACACTAGCCATCATCACCTATCAACAGCCGACCACTCGGGGTGGCATAGAAGAAATACGCGGTGTTAATGTGAGCACCACAACGATGCGGACACTATTGGACCGTGGATGGGTGAGAGTAGTGGGTCATAAAGAGGTCCCTGGTCGACCCGCGTTGTACGCAACAACCAAGGAGTTTCTGGACAATTTCAACCTGAAATCGCTGCATGATTTACCGGCTTTGCGGGAATTAGAGATCCTCGAAAAGGAATCCGACGAGACACGGAACGCCCCGATTGAGACTGAATACCAGCCTGATGAAGTCACCCTATAAAGGCCGCGTGCGGGATAAGGGGCCGTTGCGGCCTAAAAAATCGCGCGAGCAAAATCTGCGCAAGGATAGCGAAGCAAAAGATCCAGGCGAAAGAGTCCAGAAAGTGTTGGCGCAGTTGGGAATGGGCTCCCGTCGCCAAATTGAAGAGTGGATCAAAGAAGGTAAAATCAGGCTCAACGGACAAACCGCGAAATTGGGAGACAAGCTCAGGCCAACGGATCGTCTGGTTATAGGTGGGCGTTCGATCGATCTTTCAAAACGATTCAACATACCAACGCGGGTGTTAATTTACTACAAGCCCTCGGGCGAGCTCGTCACTCGCCGCGATCCAGAAGGCCGCCCGGTTGTATTTACGCAGTTGCCTAAACTGAAAATCGGTCGCTGGATAACCGTCGGCCGGCTGGATATCAATACACAAGGTTTGCTGTTGGTTACCAACAACGGTGAATTGGCGAATCGGTTGATGCATCCGGCCCAATCTATAGAGCGAGAATACGCAGTGCGAGTATTGGGGCGCGTAGACGATAAAATATTACAGTGTCTCAAGAATGGGGTTGAACTTGATGATGGATTGGCCAAATTCGGTGGGATATCGATCGGTCGCGGCGAAGGCTTGAATCATTGGTACAATGTCACTGTAAGCGAAGGCCGCAATCGTATTGTCCGCCGGTTGTGGGAATCTCAGAATGTGATGGTTAGCCGGTTGATTCGTGTGCGCTACGGATCGATTGTTTTGCCGCGGAAGCTCCGGGCTCGCACGTTTATGGAATTGGAGGATAAAGAAAAGGCTGCGCTGATGGCATCTGTCGAGTTACAAGAAGACAAAACCACCAGGCAGCCAAGCTACACTAGGAGGCACAACAATACTACGGGTACAACTCGTCGAAAAAATCGTTAAATCAGGGTGACTACTCAGCTTACCCTCAAATTTACCCGATTACGGCGTTGAAAATGCTCATGTACCTGCGTACACTGCGCGTTTTCTCCTTGTACTCGGGTAAATTTGAGGGCAATCTGAGCAGTCACCGGTATTTTAAAATTCGTTAAGTAGTTACAGTTTTTCTTTCATTGGAAAGACGGTTCTATTCCGCTTGGTCAGAAATTTCCTTGTTAAGCTAAATTTTCCACAATTAATTTTGCCCTCGGGAGAGAAATCCCGGCTAAGGCGCCCGCATAACACGGTTGCGCCCGTTTTTCTTGGCTTGATACATGGCTTGGTCAGCATGTACGAATAGTTGCTTAACCGAATCGTTAGCCTGCATTTGAGTTACGCCGAGACTCACCGTGACACTTACCCTAAACTGATCTTCATAAATCAATAGCGATTCGACTGTTTGTCGAATGCGTTCAGCCAACAACGCGGCGCCTTCCATTTCAGTATTACTCAAAACGACTACAAATTCCTCGCCGCCGTACCTAAATACAATGTCGCTCGCACGGACCGTGGTTTTGATGCATTGCGCGACAGCTTTTAGTACGGTATCGCCAAAACTGTGGCCGTATTGGTCATTGATCTGCTTAAAATGATCGATGTCCAATAGCATCATGGACAGTGGTGTTTTTTGCCGATGTGCCAGGTCCCATTCCCGTTGAATACAATCATCCATGGAAATACGGTTATTAACCTGGGTTAACGGGTCGGTATGTGCTGATTTAAGCGCCCGGCGGTACATCAACGTATTGCGTAACGGATAGACCAAACAGCATATGATTTCTTCGATCTGTTTGATTTCTTCAGCGCTAAACCGCTTTCTGCGCATCAGCTTTAGTTCACCCAGGTCGTCTTGTTCGACGATTAACTGATAATTGCACGAGTGGTGCGCATGGGTGCCTCCTGAGATGTTCAGGTTTTCGGAGATATGGGTATATGTGAATCCGTTGTGACTGGTGAGAGGTTGCACCGACCGGCTGAATAAATTCAGAAGCTGCTCCGTATCCAGGGTAATCTGCAAGGTATTGGTGATTTCCCCTCGTTGAGTACGAGCATCTTTTTTCTGATGGAACGTCGGATGGGACATTATGTCAGTCGCGTGGGCTGTTTCCTGAGTCATAATATTGCCTATTTTGATCTAAATTCGATGAAAACTATTGTCAGTGAAGGCTAAAGCGAAAAGCATGCCAATAAGTAATTATGTTTAATTACAACAATATATATTCTCTCGCCGCGAGATATTTGCATTGTGACGGAAAATTGACGTCAATGGGGAGGATGAAATTTGCCGCTATTCAGATTTTGGCTGTTTGTTGTTAAAGCAAGGAAGACATGTGCAGTCCGTGGGTTATTTGATGGGCAGATTGATGAGAAGATGTTGGATAGGGTCCGCGAAGCGACGAACAAAGCGTGGGTATTAGGCAGTGATCGAAAATAAAAAGCCTATAAAGAAAATGCATATCGAACGAGTCTGATCGCGTAGATCTTATAATATTTCAGACGAACCTCCTGGCGAACCTTATCCAATAAATTTGTTTTTTTGACATCGAAAACTTAGCTGTGAAAAAATGAAACAAAGGACAAGTGGATTAGTGACGCATTTATACGGCCAAGTCGATGGAAAAACAGTGTGTTGATCACGGATTTACAGATTAGACGTCAGATTTGACGCAAACTATTACGTCGTATATGACGTCTACTAAGCGTTATGCTTAAAATTAAAAAAATATTTTAACGGAATAATTGTGGAAATTATTGAAACTATACTTTCACCAATTGGAGGGCTGAGTCTTGTGTTAGTAGCTCTATTTGCATGGCTTGGAAAGCTGTGGATGGGCCGAATATTAGAAATGGAGAGAAATACTCATAGGAAGGAAATTGAGGAAATCAAAGCATTGCTCAATTTAAAAACTGATGAAATAAAGTTAGAAAAATCGTTATTCAAAGAAAAGCAATTCGTAGCTGTACAGGATTTATGGGATTCCATGTGTGATTTAAGAGTTGCTACTCGATTTGCTAAGGAAACTGATCAAGCAAGTGATTTAGATTCTGTAAATAACAAACTATATGATGCCTATCTTCTTAAAGATAAATGCTCAATTTTCTTCAATAGCAAGGAACTTGAATTAATTGAAATAATTTTGTATGACTCACAAAGACTTCTTGCGCATAAAAAACGTAAATTTGAGTACAAACCAGACACCAACCATATGCAGCACTCTATATTTGAAGTTGAGCACAATGAAAATGAAATATCAAAAACAATAAATCAACTTAGGGAAACAATATATCTTATGATTAATGGAAATAGAAAAATCATATAATGCAAATTTTAAATTCGGTCCCCCACTATTATTAAATACTATGCATAAACCACTGTTATACCTTCAACGGAAAAATAGATGGCTAGAAAAGAACCAGTCAAAAAGGTACTGAAGGCGCTTTTTGCGCGCTCTGGTAATCAATGTGCATTCCCTGGTTGCACACAGGCTTTAATAAGTAC
>CAZVFR010000104.1:2368-11233 GCA_964626505.1 uncultured Methylococcaceae bacterium | reverse complement strand
TACCCTCGTTGAAATATACGCTGGGCTCGCGCGAACTCTACCACGACGACGCCTTACCACAGCTAGAAAATTTTGCCATTTACACGACACCCATAGATTTTCGGATTGGAATGGTGCATGAGGGCGATTTGGTCACTTTGTTGGACTATTTGAGTCAGGTTGGATCGGGCCGCTTCAGTGCGGAAAAATGTCAAATCGACCGAGCAGCTGAAATTGGAGCATTTTTACCCACCGAAGCTAACCTGCGTGCCTCATGTTCATTATCCTGGTTTAACTTCGATAAACAATCCGAGCCGGAACTTGCCGGTTTTGCGACCGTGCCGTGAAGAAAATTAGACTATCAGTAGCCGGTATCATCGCGGTGGTGTGTTGCCTGCACTCAATTGCGGCATTGGGTTTGGAACGCTTATTTACGACTAGAGCTGAGCGCGCGCAGTTGGATGCCGGTCGATTCCAAACCGAAATAACTAATTCAGCAGCACTGTCAGAAGCGCCCAAACGCCTTACCGTAGATGGTGTGGTGCTGCGTCGTGATCGTCGTAATCAGGTTTGGGTGAATGGTTTAAACTTTGATTCTGTCGATCAGACTGTGGGATATAGCGCGAACCAAAAACGCGCTAGGTACAACAGCGTACCTATTCACCTGATCGGAAAATCAGCCGATATCATTTTGCGTCCAGGAGAAACCTATCTTGTCGAGAGTGGTATCACAAAAGATGCCTATGAGTGGCAACCGGAAGCATCAGTGTTGGATGCTGCCGCAGCCGCTATTAGCGATGAAAAATTGGATATTGCCGCAGAAACACCGACAGAGAAAAGCACAGGGTTGATGGAAAGCCCATGATATTGAATGTGCGACACAAAATGTTGGGCAGTCGTTTAAGCCAACGGGGTGCGGCGCTGCTTTTGTTTGCGTTAATTGCAATCGTTTCTCTTTCGGCCCTACTATTGGCCGGGCTGAACAGCAAAGGCCCTGAATCTCCGCAAGCGAAAAGTTTGGGCGTATTGCAGACTGCGCGCGAAGCTCTGATCGGCTATGCGCTCAGTTTTGCCGATTTGAACGCAAATCGCCTGCCGGGCTATATGCCGTGTCCTGATACCGATGGCGATGGTGTTGCTGATGTGCCGTGTGGCAATCCGGGTGAATCCGCGATTGGCCGGTTGCCCTGGCAAACTTTGGGTTTGCCGCCGCTACGTGATAGTACTGGGGAATGTCTTTGGTACGCAGTTTCAGCGGCATACAAGGAAAATCCTGCCGCGGGCTTATCGATAGATGCAGACGGCCAGTTCGTAATCTATGACCCGAATGTAGCTGTAAAGGTCGGTGCTACTTCGTTGGACCGGGCGATTGCCGTGGTATTTGCCCCAGGGCGGATTGTGCAATCTCAGGTTCGTAGCGTGACGCCTAACAATCGCACTGAGTGTGGAAGTACCAGAACTACAGATGGCGTCAGCCGGGTGGTAAATTATCTGGAGGACAGAAGCGGCATAAACAACAGTTCCGCAACTCGTGTGGGCGCACCACCGGGAACACCCGGAAGCCAATCGATTCCTTCCGGCATTGCGGCGGCTTTTATAGCATCGCCGCGGTTTCCTGAACAAGGTCCTGCGGATTTTAACGATACACTGGCTTGGGTGTCACCGAGCGAACTGCAGCGGGTTTACACGCGTATGCAAGTCTGGGTCGGCGATCAGGTGCGTGCTTGTTTGCTGTCGTACGCGGTTGCCAACAGTGGAATCTATCCCTGGCCTTCGGTATTAAACGGCGCGGGTTCACCCGATTACCAGGATGATACCAACGAACGTTTCGGTCGTATTCCGTCCAATTTGAGCAACACCGCTTCATTGGGTTTTACGGGTATCTGGCCGGGTTTGTGTTTTACCTGGACATGGTGGAATGACTGGCGTGAACAGGTGTTTTATGCCGTCGATAAGTCCGCATCTCCGTCCGCAACGACGGGGGGTGTGGTTGCAGTCGACGGTGTTGTGTCTTCGATAGGTTTAATTTTGGCGGGACGAAGAGCCGCGTCGCAATCCCGCTCTTCAAATAACGATAAGGGTAATATCGCCAATTATCTGGAATCCGGAAATATTCCAGGCGCTGGTGCCGGGCTGATCCCATCAGGCGATGAAGATTTCCAAACCACCGCGTTAACTCAACCTTCAGACGATTATGTCTGCACCGCAACGAGCTGTCCTTAAAATTATGAATTCCTTCAAGCGATCAAGCCAATCCGGTATCAGTTTAATCGAAATAGCTATCGTACTCGTGATCCTCGGTCTGGTGATCGGTGGCACATTGGTACCGATTTCGACGCAATATGAAAACAGCCGCCGCAGCGAAACTAGCGGACTATTGAATAAGGTGCTAGAGGCGACCTACGGCTACGCGATGGTTAACGGTAACTTACCTTGCCCGGATATTTCCGGGGATGGGCTTGAGAATCGCGTTGGAGCAAATTGTTCAGCGCCGGTGGGTGGCTTGCCCTGGGTGACTATAGCGGTAGGCCAAAACGATGCGTGGAGTCAGCCTTTGGGCTACAGAGTGACCGCTACATTCGCGGATACCACCAACGGTACCGGATGTGGTGTCGCCACACCGGGCGTTTCGTTTGAGCTGTGCTCTACCGGGGATATGACGGTACTTGACGCGTCGGGCGGAAACCTGGTTGCCCAGAACATACCCGCCGTTATATTGTCCCGTGGAAAGAACTGGGCGGTTCCACCATCGCCGGACGAAACTGAGAATTCAGATGGCGATGCGGTATTCGTATCCAAGATATTCAGCGGCGTTGTGGGTGCCGAGTTCGATGACTTAATCGTTTGGGTTACTCCAGCCATACTGAAAACCCGTATGGTCAACGCGGGCAGGTTGCCATAGCGTTATGCAATCTACAATTCAACAAATCCTGACCTTGTCAATCAGTACGCTGTACGAAGCTTACTCGGGCAAAATGATTGTAGCGGTTGTCGGCGTGCTCGGGATTGGATTTACGTTGGCGTTGTTTCTCGGCGAAATGGCGATAACCGAAACCGCTCAGACCCAACAAGCCTTACTCGCCGGATTTTTGCGCATGGGCTTGGTTTTTGTACTCGCCATTTTCGTGGTTAACGGCAGCGTTCGTGAAATCCAGGATCGATCTATCCTTTTGGTGCTTTCGCTGCCGGTATCCAGAACAACGGTGTTTTTCGGCAAGTTTTGCGCTTATACCTTGGTTGCGCTGATTATCGTGATTTTCGCGTGTTTGGAGCTGAGCATCTTTGCACCGCTCGCGCATATTATGCCGTGGGGTGTGACCTTGTGGTTGGAATCAACCTTGATCATTGCATTCGGACTGGTGTGTGCGTTCAGTTTGGGGCAAGTCCCGCTGGCGATTACAACAGTGGCTGGCTTTTATTTGCTGTCGCGTAGTATGAGCGCGGTGCTGCTGATCGCTCATAACCCGATTATTCATTCCGACTCGCTAGGTCAGAGTGTGTTGGTTTATCTGGTCGATGCGCTGGCTTTTATGTTACCGGCCTTGGATCAATTAGCGCGAGCCGAACTGATTCTGTATGGCGCGGGACCTGAATTTAATCTGTCTTCTTTGCTGCTGCAGGGTGCGATATATGCGTTGTTGCTGGTCAGTGTCGCGCTGTTTGATTTGTATCGAAAAAATTTCTAAATATCACGGATGCACGTAGCAGAGCGACCAGTTTCTGTCGTCCCTTGGTGGATACTCATTACGCTAATTTTGGCGTTGAGCGGGCAGGTTAGCTATCGTGCTTCGCTTGGTCCGACAAGTCGTGTGGAAGCAAAAGCGTTACCCGTCGCGCCGGCGGCTGACAATTTGCGTTTGTTGGCATTGGGGGAGCCCGCGGTCCTATCCAAAATAACCATGCTGTGGCTGCAATCTTTCGATAACCAACCCGGTATTAGTATTCCATTTGCTGATCTTGACTATGGCCGCGTCATCGCATGGCTGGCAAGTGCAACCGCGCTTGATCCTCGGACTCAATATCCCTTGTTTGCGGCAAGCCATTTATACAGCAAGGTCAGCGATCCGCGTAAACAACGCGTGATGGTGGACTTTATTTACCAACAGTTTTTACAGGATCCGAATCGGCGCTGGCGTTGGTTGGCGCACGCGGGAATTATTGCCAGACATCGATTGCACGATTTGTCGCTGGCGAGAACCTTTGCGAATGCTTTGCGGCAACAAGCAACCGGTGACAATGTGCCCCACTGGGCTCAGCAAATGGAGATTGGTCTCATGGAAGCGCAAGGTGAATATCAGAGCGCGGCCCTGTTGATTGGCGGTTTGCTGCAAAACGGACAGATTACTGACCCGCACGAATTGAATTTTCTGAATCAGCGTTTGACGGAGCTAAAGAATAGGGTACCCGCTGCCGACTCAAATAGTATGAGAAGCTCTGCACGATAGCCATTTTGTGAATTTCGTCTATCTTTTTTATAGGTCTACAACATTTTAACTATCCATTTTGAGGATAAAGCAATGAACAAACAAGCGGGGTTTACGTTGATCGAAATTGCGATCGTATTGGTCATTATTGGTTTGCTGACAGGGGGTGTTTTAAAAGGCCAGGAATTAATTACTAATGCGAGGGTGCGCAGTGCGATCACGGGAATGGATGGGTTAAAAGCTGCTGTATTTGGCTTCCAGGATCGTTTTCGCGCACTGCCGGGTGATATGGGCAACGCAGCTGTCGTGGTCGGCAACAATGCGGTGAATTGTACAACCCGATGCGATAATGGCTTGATCCAACAATGGGACAATACGTCGTTGGTGACCAATCATTTATCGGCCTCTGGGTTTTATGCAGGCACGTTTAATACCGCTCAGCTCGCTGTTGCACCGACACCACAGAATGCACCCACTAATCCTTTCGGTGGCCCCATGTTCATAGCGTGGTGGAATCAGTACAATGGGGTGGGTGCGCGCCCGAACAGAACCGGCGTCTATACAGGCCGGTCTATTCCATCGCCCGTCTTGGCTGAAATCGACAGAAAAATCGATGATGGAACGCCGCAAACTGGATCGTTCAGATCTGCGTGGCCGCTACGAACCACTGCTGCCTGCGTGGCCGGTAATACCTGGGTCGTTAATAACGGTGGGGGAGGAGATTGCGCGGGCGTTCAGTTATTCTGAGAACATAACGCGGGCAACAAGTAATACGCATGTGGTCCCCACTTCCTGACGTCGAAATCGACCAAATACCCACACCTCTTGAGTTTAGGGGTGTGGGCAAAAGTTATAGTGGTCTCGATGTATTACGCGGGCTGGATTTGACCGTAGAACCTGGCACGACAGTCGGCTTGGTCGGTATCAACGGAGCAGGTAAGACAACTTTAATCAAATGCTTGCTTGACTTCTGCCATCTGGATGAGGGCAGCATATCAATATTGGGTGTTGATCACCGCAACATCTCGGCCCGGTCCGGGCTGGCCTACCTGCCGGAACATTTTCAAGCACCGGCTTACCTGACTGGAGAACGCTTCCTGCGTTCGTTATTGAAGTTGCACGGAAGGCTGTACGAATCCGCGCAGGCCCTTGACATGTTCGACCGGCTCGGCTTAAAGCAGGACGCCCTGCACCAGCGTGTACACACCTATTCCAAAGGCATGTCGCAAAAGCTGGGTCTGGCGTTATGTTTGCTTGCTGATAAACCGCTGTTGGTGCTGGATGAACCCATGAGCGGTCTCGATCCCAAAGCCCGATATCTTTTCAAGCAGCAGGTGATTGAACAAAAGCGCCAGGGATGTGCTATTTTCTTCAGCACGCATTTATTAAACGATGTGGAGAATCTTTGCGATATCATCGCGATTCTGGATCAGGGTCAGCTGCAATTTGTTGGCACGCCAGAGCAATGTTGTCAAACCTACAGTGCGGACAATCTCGAAACCGCATATATCCATTGTATCGATAAGCACGTTCCGTCTGTCGATCATGAACAGGTGAAACCGTTGGAATCAGTAGCCTGAAACCTTCCCAATCCCGTTGTTGAATATAAACTCGATCAGGTGCGATAGATATCGGCACCGCAAGACCGTGATCTAATCCGTTCGGCCCATTTCAGATTGTCCGAGTAGGCTGGGTTGAGGTACGAAACCCAGCTAACCTGACTGAACTCATCAGTTGAGAACCTATATTTGTACCCGCCTAATGGGTGGATCTTAGTGCGGTAATTGGCAAGATCATTTCAGCTTCTGTATTCATCGCTTGTCTATGAAACTTTTTTTTAACAATTCGAGCGAAATACAAAAAATATTGAGCTACATTTATTCTAAGCGTTTCGATAATGTCGATTTAAGCGTAACTATATGGGTGATGGCTTAGATGTTTAACAAGTCAATTGTGCATTCGGATTACGATTCATTACACGGCATTAGACTAGAGTACAAGGAAAGCGGGAGATGAAAACCAAAAATAAGCCTTTAAAATCCGGGAAAACTTACTGGTTAGGACCTATAGGCCTAAGCACCATAGCTATCAGCTTTCTATTTATTGATGTCCAGGGTGTGTTACTCGTCGGACTAGCGATCCTATCAGTAGCGTTAGGAGTGGTTTTCGCCGTATCGCAGAAACGAACCATCGATAAAATTTACGTAGAGGCGGAAAAACGATTTCTACAGGAAAAGGAAGACAGTCAGAAGGCGTCAGTGACATACGTCAAGGGTTTGGATCTGCTGTGTAAAAAAGCGTTGCCGATATGGTCCAAACAGATCACAACAGGTACTGACCTGCTTGAACAAGAAATTTCAGAACTCACTCGAGTATTTTCTTCCATTGTGGAACGTCTGCAAATGGTTCGAGAAACTACGGACTCTAATATGGCGCAGATTGGGTGTGATTTGTCCAATGAAGGTTCGGGCGACAATGGCGATTCGCTGCATAGCGTTTCTCAGAAGAATAAAGACAATATGAACGCGATTGTCCAATCACTCGAAGAATTGCTGAAAACGAAGGATCTTGCAGCGCATGAACTGGAGCCGCTGGATCCTTTGTCCTCGAAGCTTGAGGCAATGGCGCGCAACGTTGGAGATATTGCCAAGCAAACCAATCTACTCGCGCTCAATGCCGCGATCGAGGCAGCTCGCGCGGGTGAAGCCGGTAGGGGCTTTTCCGTGGTGGCCGACGAAGTGCGAACGCTGGCGACCAACTCCGCGGAAATTGCTGACAATATGATCCAGCAATCCACCGAAATTCGTTCCAAGATTGAGGAGATTACGCAGAATACTCAAAGGCACATTCAAGAAGAAGAAAAAGTCGTGTCCGACGCAGGCGTGATGCTCAAGAATGTTATTTACCATTACGATCTGACCCTAAATATCTTTTCGGCATCGACTATGCTCCTCACGGGTATTGGGGACGAAGTGATTAACGACGTTAATGACAGCCTGGTGGCTTTCCAGTTCCAGGACCGTGTTTGCCAGATTTTATCTAATCTGAGACAGAGCATGGAGTTGACCGCGGAAAAGTTGGAGTCGGCCGAACGGGATTTCACCAGCGAAGGCGGCAAGAACCCCATTAATGCTGAGCGCTGGTTGGATGAAATGCACCAGGAATATACAACCGGTGAAGAACGCAAAAATTTTCGAGATGTACATGGGGTTTCCGCAATTGAACAAGAGGCGGAGGCAGGTGAAGTGGCTTTTTTTTGAGGTATAACAATGTCCAAAACAATTTTAATCGTTGATGATTCGTCATCCGTACGGATGGTCGTGTCGACGGCTCTCAAAGGTGCCGGTTACAGCGTCTTGGATGCTGTTGACGGTAAAGACGCCCTGAGCAAACTATCCCTGAGCAAAATAAGGGGTGACAAAATACATTTGATCATCAGTGACGTGAATATGCCGAATATGGATGGCATCACCTTTGTAAAAGAAGTCAAAAAACTGCCCAACTATAAATTTACGCCCATTTGCATGCTGACCACCGAGTCCGAACAAAGCAAAATGAAGGAAGGTCGGGAGGCCGGTGCGAAAGCCTGGATTGTGAAACCGTTTCAGCCGCCCAAACTGCTGGCGGCGGTTGAGAAGTTGGTGCTGCCCTAATGAAAATTTCCAAACTTAAAGGCAGCAACAAACGCTCCGGTCTGTGCCGGCTTGGGGTCACGGGTGACATGACTATCTATGCCGCCGAGCAGATGCTAAAGGCTTGTACGCCGTATCTAGACGACTATAAAGCATTCGAACTTGATCTCTCTGATGTCGGTGAAATCGATACCGCCGGTATCCAACTGCTTTTATTGTTCGAGCGGAAATCCCGGCAGTCGAAAAAACACACACGCCTTGTCGATTCCAGTGAAGCGGTCAATGAAGTACTCAATATTTACCGATTGAGTGAGCGTTTCAATGCGCAAGCACTTCCGCAATAAACACGATTAAGGTAACCGCACATGAGTATGGATGAAGTCTTAACGGTTTTTAAAGAAGAAGCCGGTGAATTATTGGAAAACATGGAGGATACGCTTCTCCAGCTCGAAGCAAATCCGGACGACGATGATCTAGTGAACGAACTGTTTCGTGCCGTTCACACCATAAAAGGATCATCGGGTTTATTTGGTTTCGATCACGTGGTTGAATTCACGCATCTTGCGGAAAGTGTCATGGGACGGGTCCGCGACCAGGAAGTGACTGCCGATAATGAACTGCTGACGCTGCTGCTCGAATCCCGCGACCACATGGTGGTACTGGTTGATCAGGCTCTGGCAGGAAACACGGAGCTGGATGCTGAAACAACGGCCACCGGAAAAACACTGTCAGAACAACTGGAGCGGCATCTGTCGGACGACCCGGTTAACCAATCGGAAGAACCGATTAAACAGCAAGACGCGGATCAGGCTTTAGCGAAGTGCGATGAG
>CAZVFR010000104.1:0-2358 GCA_964626505.1 uncultured Methylococcaceae bacterium | reverse complement strand
TATGCGGGACGACGAATCTTGCTCGGCGGAGATGCGACGAGCCGAACGTGGAAAACCGCTGCTGGCATATCTCGCTTCGTTTTGGTGCGGATGTACTGCGCAATGGTATGGATCCTTTGTCCTTTATCCGCTATCTGGAGACCGTCGGCGATATCGTCAACCTGACCACGCTCGACAATAACTTGCTGGACCCCATTAAAATGGATTTGGAAAGCTGTTACCTCGGTTTTGAGATCGATCTAAACAGCGAAGCGGATAAAGAAGAGATTGAGGGTGTCTTCGAGTTCGTCCAGGATGACTGCATCATACATATACTTCCACCGCACACACTGGTATCCCGCTATATTCAGTTGATTGAGGAACTTCCTGAAGAAAATTACCGCGTTGGCGAGATGCTGATCGGTACCGGGGCCTTGACCCAACGCGAACTTAATGAAATTTTGGCGGAACAGAAAAAACAGCTTGGAGAAGATCAGGGAGAAGGCAGCTTGATGCCACAGCCTTTTGGCGAGCTTGCCGTACAACAGGGTGTAATCGAAGAACCGGTTGTAGCTGCCGCGGTCAACAAACAGAAAAAAGTCAAGCAACATAAGGAAGAAGAAAACCAGGTGGTGCGCGTCAGCGCCGCCAAGCTGGAAGAACTGATCAATCTGGTCGGCGAACTGGTTATTTCGGGTGCCAACACACACCTTCTCGCACGTCAGTGCGGAGACGGCCAGCTGATCGACTCGACCGAAACCCTTGCGGGCTTGGTGGAAAACATTCGCGATACCGCGTTGAGCCTGCGGATGGTGCAGATCGGCATCACCTTTAACCGTTACCGCCGCGTGGTACGCGAAGTCAGTCGGGAAATGGATAAAGAAATAGAGCTGATAATCAGTGGCGGCGATACCGAACTGGATAAGACCGTGGTTGACAAAATCGGCGATCCATTGATGCACCTGGTGCGCAATGCGATCGATCATGGCATCGAGCTGCCGCAGGACCGTGAGGCAAGCGGAAAGCCGGTTAATGGCACGGTGCACCTCAACGCCTTCCATGATTCCGGTAGTATTGTGATTGAGATTTCCGACGATGGCCGGGGTTTATCCAAGGCAAAAATTCTGGCCAAAGCCCTGGAGAAAAAACTGATCAGTGAAAATCACTCCCTTACGGACAACGAAATTTACCGGCTAATATTCGAACCGGGTTTTTCCACGGCGGACCAAGTGACTAATCTTTCCGGACGTGGAGTCGGCATGGATGTGGTGCGACGTAATATCGACGCCTTGCGTGGCCGGGTCGATATCGAGAGCAACCCGGGCTTGGGTTCCAAAATCAGTATTCGTCTGCCGTTGACCTTGGCGATTATCGACGGATTTCTGGTTCAGGTCGATAAATCTTCTTACGTGATTCCTCTTGATATGGTCGATGAATGCGTCGAATACGGCGAAGTGGCCAACGATGCCTATGAAGACAGTCAGCACATCAATTTGCGCGGTGAAATACTGCCCTATGTCCGCTTGGGCGATGTCTTTAACACTAGAACCCCGGCCGATCAGAATGCCGGGCAAAAGAACATCCGGGAAAACATTGTGGTTGCACGCTATGCGGGACAGAAGACCGGTCTGGTGGTGGATGCGCTATTAGGTGAACACCAAACGGTGATCAAACCGCTGGGTGCCGTTTTTCAGAATGTCAAAGGGCTCAGCGGTGCGACGATTCTGGGAAGCGGTGAAGTCGCCATGATTGTGGATGTACCGGCGTTAGTGGCGAAGGTTTCGGAAACCAATAGCCAGAATATTACTCCCCATGGCACTAGGCCATCGATCAGCCATTGATGGATTTAAAAAAGTGTGGAATCACCCTAAATGTAATAACCCACCGAATACATGATCGTGATGTAGCCATGAGGTGAGAGTAAAGAAACTGTTTTATTTTTGTTTGTTAGTGAGATGTTTCAATAATTTATTGCGGAGAGAATCATGAAGTCTGTATTGGATAGAATATCAAATGCGCTGAAATTTGGCGCGGAGTCTGCGGAGCAGAAGTTGCAGAATCTCGACTATGCGGGCCAGATTGCGGCAATCAGCAAGGCCCAAGCGGTGATCGAATTCAATATGGACGGCACTGTCATATCGGCCAATGATAATTTCCTTAATTCCGTGGGTTACAGTCTGGACGAAGTCAAAGGCCAGCACCACAGCATGTTCGTGGAATCCGATTACGCGAACAGCGGCGAGTACCGGGGTTTTTGGGAGAAGTTGAACCGTGGTGAATACGAAGATGGCGAATACAAGCGAATCGGCAAGGGTGGCAAGGAAATCTGGCTGCAGGCCTCCTACAACCCGATCATGGATTTGAACGGCAATCCGTTCA
>CAZVFR010000103.1:0-11234 GCA_964626505.1 uncultured Methylococcaceae bacterium | reverse complement strand
GAGTCCAGTTTTTATCGTATTCTTAAAGCCGAAAATCAATTGGCTCATCGACACATATCGGATTCCATGCAAAAACTATATCGATGAATAAACCAACAGTTTATCTTCCTATCGACGATAGATTATTGGTACGGGACAAAGCATCCTAACGATGCCAATCTACAATCCACACAATAAGCACTTAATTCTCCGGCGGTCCAGTTTTAGATCCATTCAGACCCCCATAATATTGAACGCACGGTTCGCATGAACCATCTTCCGCAACCCAATGCGGATGGTTTTCTCGAATAGTATCCAATATCCATTGTTCAATATCGTAATGTAATTGATTAACTTCCTTCTGACACAGTGTGCAGTAAGGCATAATTTGTATCCTTTTACTGAGTTGTCAAATATAAGGGAACGGCATGGTTAGAGTTAAACGTAGAAAGTTTTCACACGCTAAATAAGATGAAGTTTTCAGCCGATCCATAACCGGATTACACTCCAACCAGCTGCCGCTTCACATTATAGATACGGGTCCGTACGATCTCCGGCGAAATACCACAGATAGAACTGATTTCTTCGCAATTAAAATCGCCCACAAGTTGCAAAATCAGAAGTTCCCTTTCTTTTACCGGTATCGCTTCAAGTGCCTGACGCAAACTGGAGTTTTCGCAGTTCATCCTAAATTGTTCCCAATCAATATATTCTGTACCCGGTTCAGCCATTTCTGTTTCGGGCGCTGACTGGAAACATGAGCGGACGTACAACTGATGTAGTACGCTGAAAAGTTGTATCTTTGAAACACTATCTTGTCCTGCTCTGTCAATGGATTCCCATACCTTTGTAAATGTTTGTTGAACCAAACAGGTTGCCTTAGCTCGATCGTTACATAACCAGAATCCATAGTGATATAAACCAGTAGCGTGGGTTTCAACAAGTTGCCGGTAGACTACTGTTTTTATCTCTGGGTCAACATCAATCAAGCGTACAGGAAATTCTCTTTTAAGCACTGAATCTGTCCAGTAGGTTCTTGTCAACTCCATCCACATGCCACTCCACTTGTTTTCAGCCCGAGAAGCTACGCTTCACATTTTTCCGAAAATCCAGCCGTTCGTATCGATTCATAATATCGTTCACGATAGTCCAGCGCATTGACCTCACACATTGAAACCAATGAACCGTTGATGGGTACTTTAAACACGCAGGCGTTGATCCTCTCCTGTCCTACGGGTGTTTCGATCTCTATTCGATTCATGAAATGGTGACTGACGATATTCAGGTAGTGAACTCGGGTTTGTCCTAACAGCCAGGCACCGATCAACCGCCCGGCACTTTGGCCGTCGATGCCACGCAATCGTTTTTGCACGAACGGTAATACCGATGCCAGAATAAATTTCGGATTTTGTATTAGCAGATTTATCAGACACCTAATCTTTTTCCAGCGTGAAAATCTCCGGAAGCTGATTCCGCCAAAGCGGTGAAACAATTCCTTAAAGAATTGAACGGCATTCGCGTCATCATCTCGAAACAAAGAGTGAAACACCGGATCGGCATCACTTTGGGTGACAATTACGCCCTGAACAAATCGTGTACAGTCAGGATGGCCGAATAATCCCTGATGCGACATCAATTCTGTCGCTCTACTAGTATCCCCGTAAAGCCCTTCGGCAATGCGAGTCCATAATAGATCGACAGTTAAGGATTTGCCTAGTTGCTCCTCTGTTCGCCCTACCTGCGCGACCGGCTGAAAGCTGATCATTTTGAAGGCATCAACATTTCGGCTCATCCAACGAATCACGTCAGGAACCTCAGCAATGTTATCGTCGGTGACGGTAAAAGTCTTAGCTACCTCAAGGGTCCTACCGGTTTCCTTGCGCAGCGCTCGTATCATCCGGGCGAACTCATTTCGAAGCGGCATCAGCTGTTGTTCTGACTCAGCATTTTTGTAAGCTCGCCCATTCCGGCCTCTTTGGGTCGTATCGATGTGAATGCTGACTTCAGTCAGTCCGCCTTCCTGCATCAACCGTTTGAGCATTCCAGGTGATTTACGAAACGCATCGCCGTGGGTCATCAACATCGGTACCAATCCGATGTCACGCGCGTAGCGGATGATCTCGATGATTTCGTCGATGGGTCGCAGTGTCGCTTCGCCATCGGTGATCTGCACATTTCCCCCTTCACCGAGCCAACTCCGAATTGTACGCAATTGCCGTTTGATTCCAGCAACCGATTCAGGCGGAATGCGATTTGCCTCTCGGCCCAGATAACAACCCCGGCAGGCAAAGTCACAACGTGGCATTACGCCAATCGTTGCACCGCATCCGACATACTGGTGGCCGAGAAATTGATTGTCGGTTCTAAATTGATTCGAAAGTGCTTCCCGGGCATTCCGAAGCAGACTTTTGGTCTCCACAGACACTGGGGGCGATAGGAAGTTGCCGATCAAACGAGACATTATGCTATCCATCTACAAACCGTCATTGGGTAGGAATGTGGTGAACTCATCGCGCCTACGACGGGCGCCGAGTAATACCAATAACGACATTGCCAGCATAACGGCATCTTCCACCAGCGTAATGGTCGTTAACGGACGCGCCAGAAA
Organism: uncultured Methylococcaceae bacterium; assembly: GCA_964626505.1. Classification (GTDB taxonomy): domain Bacteria; phylum Pseudomonadota; class Gammaproteobacteria; order Methylococcales; family UBA1147; genus CAZUGA01. The sequence continues at coordinate 8,647 of CAZVFR010000103.1, read as the reverse complement.
AACGCCGAAGCATCCACAATTGGCAACCTCAATACCTCGCTTTAATGTGATGACGACGACACTTAACATCAGACTATGCAATCCGACAGCCATCCAGGCGGTAGGTACGCATTGAACAGCCATCAGCAAACAGATGCCGATTCCGAGCTCGATAAAAGGCAGGGTGTATGCCAGAACAAGACTAACCCAATGCGGCTGTAACTGACAACTATCCAGGATGGTTACAAATCCAGGCTTATCCGGCCCCTTACGGGTACCGGTAGCGATCAATACCAGCCCGACAAAAATCCGAGAAACAGACCAGAGCCAATGATTCGTGGTCTTAATTTGCGACGTTTTGATCATTCAGATTCCAGTCGTATGGGATGAATTCCACACTATAGTTCGAAGCATTTGCCTTTAACTGCTCAGCCTTTTCTTCGGGAAGGTATAAGGCCACGTAATCGATCAGCGACGCATCCGCTTCGGGATACTGTCCCTGGTACCAATGGGTAAAATCATCTCGGTACCAATCCATGATGGAGGACATATAAATAATTTTCAGCTCCGAATCGATTCTCAGATTGCGTTCTTCAGCAAAAAACCGTCGGGCTTCGTGTTCCAATTGAGAGTGCAGTTGGTCGCCGGTAAAGGCGGAATTTGGAAGCCGGGGACAGCCCAGAGACGCACAATTGAGCGCGAAATGCACACGAGGTTCTGAAAAACGTTCCCGGATAACACTGTTCTCCAGATAATAGAGACTCGTTGTCTCGGTACCGAATGTTGGACGCTGGGAAATAAAGAACTCGGTCTTGTCCGGTAGGAAAAAGAACGGAAGGGGCGGAGTGACCTCTTCTATCCCGGTAATGGGATAGTAAGTTAAAACGATCTTGATGACCGCGGCATTATAGGCGTTGATCCAGTAAGCGAGCCGATCCTGTTCGGACGAAAAGAGTTCCGGATGACTGTCCGGGCTATAGCGGCTAATGAGTTGATAATAAGCAATGTTGTCCGGTTGATCCTTCAGCGCTTTGTAATCGACACGCCCACGGTCATCGACCGTTCGATGCAAGGCGCGATCGAAGCGTTCATGAGAGAAAACGTCCGGGCGGGAAACAATGGGCTGCTTGAAAGACGGAGAAATCGTCGTGCATCCAGATATCGCTACCAGTAATAATAAAACGGCTAGGTTTATTCTAGGAATCACATTCTTACCTCGAAGTTTTAGCTGTCGTAAACGGTCATTTTCGTCGCCATGCATGATAACGCTCGACCCAGCGCAAAATTCCCGCTGGTGCATGAGCCCGTTTCCAATTACCTGCCGCATATTTATTAGCCTCGACCAGCGTGGGATAGATATGGATCATTCCAAGAATCTTGTTGAGTCTTAACTTGTGGCGCATGGCGGCCACATATTCGGCAATCAGTCAGCGCCGATCTGACCCCGGGTCTCACCGCGCGGGTTTGCTTCGGTATGGACGTTTACATACAGCTCGCCGCTGCGTAGCGCCTGTACGAATCCCTCAAAATCACCTTCGAGCGGGCCAATCAGATCCCCCGCACTGATAGTCTCCCGGGAAAGTCGTCCTTGCACTACACCCATAGGATCATCGGGCCCAAATAGAAAGGCCACCACGGGTCCGTTTTCATTGGGCAGACCGATGTGAATGTGTGCCTGGGTCACGCCGACGATGAAGTCCATGTTGAGACTGAATTCCAGCTCGTTACCACTATCATCCAGTTTGAAATGGGCGCGCCCAATAGCGACCGTTTGTACACTGGGCACCTCGCCCACGCCGCTAAGTCGGGCGAAGAACTTATCCGCATCCTCGGAGATGCGCGTTATCGTCACCTTGGCCACTGGATCGGTCCAGCTATGCATGTCCACGGCCAGATCCCCCGTTCCGGCAATATTCGGGTGATGCTGAACCGGCGCGTGTGGAACCGTATCAACCGCTTCGTCCTTATTGCCGTTGGGGTCACCGGGCAATGCCACTGGACCCAACGCTGAGCACGGATCGACGATATCCTGACTGAGCTCAGTATTGTCTTCGGTACCCGCGTCGTAACCATTAGGCCAGCGAATAATGGCGCCTTTACTCGGTGGGCGGATGCGATCAAGTCCGGTAAAGCCATCATTGGTGCAGATCAGCATCGTTGCCATCGACAGCCGATCGCGCCGGTCGGCTTTTATATCAAATGTCACGGCATCAGTGAAATCACCGACCACCTGTCCGTTCGGTGTCAGCGGCCGTCCGATGTCAACCACCTCGGTAACACGGCTCACTGCACTGAACAGATCGAACATCGGAATTTGGTTGCCATCCTCCGCGATAGCTTCAAGTTCCGACGATGCCAGCCGGCCTACTCTGAACATGCGGACATTGCTGCGATGCGTCGCCACCACAGGCGGGGAAAGCGGTTGTCCGGACGTCAGATTTTCAATCGTGATCTTGTAGGTTGTGTCGTCCGCACTGGCGGCCGTGCAGTAGAATGCATACGTTGCGAATCCCAGCGCAACGATTGTTGTCCGTCTGAAATATCTTGTTGTGTTCATGGTTATCCTCCCGCAAAGTATAAGAGTTAATTGCCCGCGTATTTCACCAACCGGGTTTGCCTACGTGAGATATTGCCCCAGATCAAACAGGTAAAAACTTCCGGCTGACACGGCGATAATAATGAATAGAAGGCTTTGAGCTCTTGTCACCGACATTCCTTGATGGGTCTGAAGGAATTAGCGTGGTTCATTCAAACTCCAATCGTATTCATGATCGATAGCGTCTTGATACTGATCCAGCTGTTGCCTTAATTCGGGTTCCGCGTATTGTTGAAGGTGTACGATAAGATTTTGATCACTGCTACCGAAATCTTCTGAATACCAATGATATATGCTGGATACCGTTAATTTTCCATCTTCGAAACGAACACCCCTTGGGTGGTTTATGTAGTCGTGGGCACCCTGATTCAGGAGAGAATCGGTATCGCTGGCGGTATATGCCTTGACTGCTAGGTTGGGACAACCAAAACTGGCGCAATTCACAGCATAATGGATTCTGGGATCCTTCCAAATGGGGCGAAGGATCTTGTGTTCAATATCGTTTAAGGTGAGTTTTTGCCCCGTAATCCGGGCAATATCATCATCCCACGGGCCAAAGCTTAACAATCCTTTGCCAATTTTCTTAATGCTTTTGACCGGATAGTTGTCGAGTATGAGATCGACAGTCAGCGCATTGTAAAGGTTGATCCAATAAGCCATCTGTTCTGAGCGCCGGTAGGCTCCGGGATCAATCTCCTGAAGTTGGATTAGATAGGTTTTTAGTGCTTTTTTATCGTCGGCCCGCACTTGACTGTAGCGGAATCGATTCACGCCCGAGGGGTGATCCGATTGCAGATACTTATCCAGGATTTTCTGCCACGGCTGGTGATCAATAGACGTTGAATTAGATTCGTCGCTTTGATTCCAAAATTGGGTCGTATCAGCCTCAACAACGCGAAGAAAGGATGCAACCAAGAAGAAAGCCAACAAACAACGGATTAATGATTGAAAAGGTAATCGGTTCATACTTTTTTATTCTCCTCTAAGCCAGTAATTGACCGGTATGAACGGCACATGATTCTAAACCCAGTTCTCCATCCACAAGCGTTGTGCAGCGTTGGTCGTGTTCAACATGTCTGTATTTGGTTCCTGTGGCGAGCCGGAACAAACGAAAACATCTTCATTTATCTGGCATTTTGCCACAGCAATATCACAGAAATATCACAGCCAGAACACGAAAAAATGAGTAACTGAAGCACAACCCAGAACCTGGTCCCACTCACTGACAAAGAACAGGCTTCGCAACATTAATAAATATTTTAATCTGTTTGTGATAATTCTGTTATTTTCAAGATCTATCATACAAATGGTGGATGAAGCCTCGTCGTTATTAGTTATGATACTTTGAATGTAATCAAAACTAGTGAGAATACCGAAGAGACTTAATATATAAAGCAAAGCCGTGTGGGCCATAACATTGGGTATGCATACAAATACAAGCATCCGGCTATTATCATGATCGGATATAGATGGAATAAAGGTTCTTGTCAGCCCTGCGATTTGATCAGGAACGGATTACTATGCAATACGATTTATTGATTATCGAAGATGATCCGGATATCGCCGAATTGACTCGGATCCATTTGGAAGGTGCGCACTGTAGCGTTCGCATTGCCAACAACGGAACACGCGGCTATGAAATAGCGACCTCACGCCCATGGAATCTCATCATCCTGGACCTGACACTACCTGGAATGGATGGCCTTGAAATTTGTCGGCGGTTGCGTAGCCACAATAATTTCACACCGATCCTCATGCTTACTGCAAAAACCGCGGAAGTGGATCGAGTCCAAGGGTTAGAACTGGGTGCGGATGATTATCTAACGAAACCTTTCAGTGTGCTTGAGTTGGTGGCACGGGTAAAAGCCATTATCCGCCGCGTGCAGAATCATAATGCCAATCTTGTGAATAGTGATAATGACATTGTTGATGTCGGGGATTTTCACATTGATACGGGCCAACGTCTGATGACGTTAAATAATAAAGAATTGGCACTGACAACCAAAGAGTTCGATCTAATGCTGCATTTTGCACAGCATCCTGGGCACGTTTTTAGCCGTTCCCAACTACTGGATACGGTTTGGGGTTACCAGCATGATGCTTACGAACATACCGTCAATTCACATATTAATCGGTTGCGGACCAAGATCGAGGATTATCCGTCGAAACCTCGATATATCGTGACCGTTCGGGGTGTCGGTTACAAACTCGCCACCGTAGATTCTTAAAAGGATTTGTAATTGCTCCCGTCAACCCTTTACGGAAAGATGGTCGTGATGCTGGTTATACTTTTTCTAGTGTTGGCGGTATTTTTTGCGGCGATTTCGCAAATCTCTTCCGAGCGCTATCACCATGAGGTTAGTCAGAAGCTGCATCGCGATTTAGCGAAAACCATTGTTACTCATAATAAATTTGTTGCCGACGGCCGACTAAATCCGCACGCCGTTCACGATGTATTCGAGCGATCCATGTCAATCAATCCAAGTATCGAAATTTACCTACTTGATCTTCATGGCAACATCCTCGGCTACAGTGCCCCAGACGGAAAGGTCAAACGTAACAACATTGCCCTGGCACCTTTGAAGCGTTTCTTCGATAACCCCGAAATTCTGCCGATATACGGTGACGATCCACGTCACGTCACACGAATAAAAATTTTTTCAGCCACGCCCATCATGACTGATAACACCGCACTGGGCTATCTCTACATTATTCTCGGCGGCGAGAAACATCAGAATGTACTTCAGATGCTGCGTTCCAGTCATAACCAACGCCTAACACTAGGTATCCTTCTTGCGGCCATGCAATTCGGTTTGGCCGTGGCTCTAATCGGCTTCGCACTGCTAACTCGAAGACTACGCAAGCTGGTCAGCGCCATCACTTTTTTCGAACACTCCGCATTTTCGGCCAGACCGGACCACTTGCTTCCCCCGATTAAAGCAAAGAATGCTGATGAAATTGATCAACTGGTAGCCACTTTCAGCGAAATGTCTGACCGGATCATCACCCAGGTGGATCGACTCAAAACGGCAGAGAAATCCCGGCAAGAGCTCACCATGAACGTATCACATGATCTACGCACGCCACTGACCGCTCTTCGTGGATACATTGAGACGATTCTTTTACGGGACACAAAACTAACATCTGAACAGCGAATCCACTATCTGAAGATTGCTTCGAGACACTGCGAGCGGTTGGGAAAACTGATCGACGAACTTTTCGAGCTCGGTACACTGGATTCACCGTCCATCTTATTAAACAAAGAATCGTTTGATATCGGTGACCTGATGTCGGATATCGCTTTGAAATTTCAACTTCGTGCTGAGCAGAACGGAGTCGAACTCGCGGTCGCAATACCAGACGATTTGCCCCACTTAATGGCCGATATCGGTCTGATCGAAAGAGCATTCGACAATCTTATCGAAAATGCCCTGCACTATACGCCGGCGAAGGGGCGAATCGAATTAAAGGTGGTCGGCACCAGTGAAGGTGTGGTCGCCAGTGTGGTTGACTCTGGAACAGGAATCCCGAAGGAAGAGATTCCACATATCTTTGATCGCTATTATCGATTGAAACGCAGTCAAAAAGAACAATCTACCCGTGCTGGTTTAGGGCTTGCGATCACTAAACGTATAGTAGAGCCGCATGGAGGCGCTATTAATGCAATCAGCGTCCCTAGAAGGTACGCGATTTACTTTTAACCTGCCATTCAATCCCGATAAAAAAACGAAAGCCTAGCCCGCATTTCTCACCAGAGGGCAAGATGATTGCGCAAAGTATTTGTTTTCACAAGGGGTTTTCTGATCGAGCGGAATACGGACTGTATTTCCGAGTAAAGAAAATTCCTTGTGGGAACAAAGATCAAGCAAGGGCTTGTCATTCTGGTGAGAAATGCGGGCTAGCCGTCACTTAGGAGTAAATTTAGTGGAAACATCATTGATACTGGTAATCTGCTTGGTACTGGTGTTGGCTTGGACCAACGGGGCCAATGATATGTCCAAAGGCGTCGCCACGCTGATGGGAAGTGGAACAACCAGTGCAAAAAAAGCCCTGATCTGGGGTACCATCTGTACAACGCTCGGCGGGCTAACCGCTGTCACCTGGGGAGCGGCATTGTTGAAAACTTTCAGCAGCGCCTTTCTAGCGCCTGATTTTCCGATATCCTATGGCTTCCTGGGTAGCACAATGGTCGGCACCTGCCTGTGGCTGTTGATAGCGACGCGGGTCGGTTGGCCTGTATCGACAACCCATGCGCTGTTGGGCAGCCTAGTGGGCGCTGCGTTGGTTGTAGTCGGGCCAGAAGGACTGAGGATGGAGGCAATCGCTAAAAAAGCGCTGCTGCCGTTATTGCTGAGCCCTATTATTGCTGTTTTTCTTTGTGCTGGAATACTTTCCTTATCACGCTTCATAACAATCCGTATACCACCGAGACAGAATAATTGCAGCGAGCCCAAATGGCAGGCCAATCCTTACTGCAGTGCAACCGAGAAGACCCACGGCAAATTGTACCGCTATTTGCCGCGTCTTTGGGAAGGTCTGCACTGGTTGAGTGGTGGCGCGACTAGTTTCGCGCGAGGCCTAAACGACGTTCCTAAAATCGCCGCCATACTCACTATGGCGCTGGGTATAATGCCTGGATTCTCGGCGTCCGACCACCAGTATACCGTCATTGGCGCAACCCTTACCGTGACCCTGGTGATGGCTGCCGGCGGCCTGTGGAATGGCTATCGCGTTTTGCTGGTTTTGGCTCACGGCGTAGTGCCCATCGCCCCCACGACGGGTTTGGCCGCCAACACCGGGACTTCATTGCTGGTGTTGGCGGCATCGCCGCTAGGGATTCCGGTTTCCACCACCCATGTCAGTACAGGCAGTTTGTTTGGTATTCGTTTAACGGATAAAACGGCACCTCATCAGGGTGATGCGTTACGCACCATACTGTTCGCATGGATAATCACATTGCCAATCACCGGACTCTTTGCCGCAGCAACAAGCTGTTTAATTTAAGCACATCTATTAACATCAATGCATTCAACCGAGTTAATCCTAGAAAAAACAGGAGGGTTGGCCACTGGAACTTCCCCGAATGGTACTTAGTCGGCCCTGAAAAACGGAATTAGATTTTCTGAGCTGACCCGCAATATTAAATCTAGCGCGCGATCAACACGACGAAACAAACCCCCCATTTCTTCCCGTCAGCATCCCGGTTGACCGTGCCTGGAATAAATAACCAAAAAAAGGCGATCACCCATTGGCGTAGGTTCCACGCAGTAGCGGCCATCAGTAAATTGATCTGGTCTCCTGAAATGCCTTTGATAAAGTTTCGGGATAATCTGAAGTCTGATTTCAAATGTCCGAAAATCGGCTCGATCGCTGCCCGTCGTCTGCATTGCTTGCGCTTCTTGTCCCGTTGGTACCGATTGTCTTTCTTCAAGGCTTTCTTCGGGAGGATGATTGGGATGCCGTTTACTTCACTTTTACCTCGACAGCCTCGGTCACAGACCGCCTGTTTTATGGGTTTACCCCAGAATTGTTCAATGTGTTCCAACACCGCCGGTAGAGTGTGATAATCATACAGGTTTTGGTCATGACTGACGGCACCGACAATGAGGTTCCCTTTCGCCGTACTGGCTATCGAGACCTTGTTGCCGTATTCGTATTGCTTGTGGTCTTTACCTTTGGCCAGGCAATACACCTGAGGCCCATGCAGCGAATAGATTTTGTTCTTGTCTTTGGGTTTTTGATTCAACACCCATTCATAGAACAGAAAGTCCTTTTGATAACACTCGAACAGTTCATATTGCGGTAAGGTTCTTCTTAATCCCCGGATCAAGGTGTGGGCAATCGTTCGAAGGCGTTTCAGCGCCCGTTTGGCTTTGCTCCTTTTTTTGACATGACGAAAATGTCGCAGGCTCAGTCGACAGTTTTTCACTTCTTTGACATAGGTGCGTCTTTGCTGAATGTCATGGACTTTGGCAAGCTTGTTGAGTCGATTGATGATCTTGATCGCCAGCTTGCTGTCCGTGGGATAGGTGATCGCTTTCTCCCCCCACAGTCAGAATAGTTGTCCAATTC
>CAZVFR010000102.1:0-11242 GCA_964626505.1 uncultured Methylococcaceae bacterium | reverse complement strand
GGTGGAACCACACTAATTTCCTAAAAGGGATTGGCGATGGGGCGGAACTTTTCAAGCCATTTCGTAGCGTTTAACCTTGATTTTATCCGCGTTCTTTTGGGCTTGCGCCAAATCAAAGGCGAGTTGCATCCGAAGCCACGCGCTGGGCGTACTGCCAAAAGCTTTAGATAAGCGGATAGCCATTTCCGGCGAAATACCCGATTTTCCGTTGATGATATTGGAAAGGGCTTGCCGGGTTACGCCTAAAATCCCGGCGGCCTTGGTTACCGATAAATTCAGGGCCTCGACACACTCGTGTTTAACCAGTTGTCCGGGGTGAGGCGGGTTTTTCATTGGCATTTCTCAATCCTCATTAGTGATAATCGACCAGATCAACATCAGTGATGTCTTGTCCGTCAAAACGAAAAATAATGCGCCAGTTCCCGGAGATGCGAATGCTCCAAAATCCCCTTTGATCGCCTTTCAAAGCATGGAGCCTGAAACCGGGCAGATCGACATCTGTGATCGCTTCGGCATTATCGAGGGCAAATAAAATACGATCAATTTTCTGGACGTACTGGCTTAAAACACCGCGCGGGTCATTATGCTCGTAAAGCCGTTTTAGTCCCCGATGTTTGATCGTCCTAATCATTCATAGATAGTAAAGTGTCAATTGACGGTTGTCAATATAACCAGGCAAGTTTAACGCTTGATAAAAACTACGATCAAGAGCGCTTTTCCCGACCCCAAAATAGTTCGCTCCGTTTAACCCTGATAAAACTGATCAAAAACCGATCCATTTACCTTGCCAATCGGTTCATTAACTTTTTTATTTTATGCGACAACTACCTTGACACCTACCGTTATCGCTGTTGGAATCAAAACAGTTACTGCAGGTCTTGCAGCAGACCATCGTCTTATACCAAGAGGCAAGCTATTCAAAAGCGCATCAAGATTACCCGTATTGCCGGAAGAAACGTAGAATCAGAGGCTATCACACCCTTCAATTCCGAACCCTATTTGGCATTATTGCTATCCCAAGCCTGCGTCTCTGTCACTGCGCTTGCGATAATTCATCGACAAGATCATTCGGTCTGTTAAACGAATGGCCGCCCGAGCATACCAGCCCTAAATTACAGTACATCTAGACGAAATGGGTATCACTGATGTCGTATGGTTTAATAGCAGACTTGTTGCGCGATGTGTTACCAGTGAATCCGTCATTGAATGCTGCCACCGTACGTAATCACTTGCATAAAGCGGCCAAACGTCTGGAAACAGAACTCGAAGGTAAACCGGATTATTTGTCGGGTGACCCGAGAGACTGGGGGAATTTGCCAAAGCCCGATAAACCAATGACCGTCGGCATCAATGGCGGTTACGTCCGCAATTGGAACGAAAAGCACACTCATCTCGAAGTCATTGCCGGGAAATTATTTTCAAAAACCCAACCGTCGAAGCGCTTTGGTTTCGTCCAGAAAAGAGATCATAATCCTCAGCGACGTTTAATGAACACTCTCGAAAAACAAGGGATGCAGGCCAATCAACAAATCACCTTTTTATCCGACGGCGCCGATAATGTCAGAGATTTACAATATTTTATGTACCCCGAATCTGAGCATATCCTGGATTGGTTCCATGTGACGATGAAAATGGCGGCGTAATTTTTCAAAAACTACACCCCACTTTTTTATGCTCTCGTCCTATTCGGCTACTTCTAAACCAATATTAGCTTCCATAACTTGTGGAATAATTCCGACTTCATATTCAGGCTCAACGTCAGGCACCATAGGCCCAGTTGTGCGCGGCCCTCTAATAGACGTGTATAAGGCCTTCAAGGGGTGTTTTAGCATATCTTCCACCGCGGTTGATTCATATCCGCAGTGTGCCATACAACCGGAACATTTTTGGTTCTTGGAAGAACCATACTTGTCCCATTCCGTTTCTTCCATAAGCGCCTTATAGCTGGACGCATAGCCCTCGTCAACCAACAAATAGCAAGGCTTTTGCCAACCGAAAACATTTCGTGTTGGATTACCCCAGGGAGTGCAGTTATAGCTTTGGTTGCCGGCCAGAAAGTCCAGATACAACGTAGAATGGTTCAAACGCCAACCCTGCCCTTTACCCAATGCGAAGATGCCTCGGAATAACTCCTTGGTGGTTTTACCCTTGATGAAAATATCTTGCTTAGGCGCGTGCTCGTAGCTAAATCCTGGTGATATAGTCACACCCTCGACCCCCAAGCTACTTGTATAGCTGAGGAATTCCGCAACTTCTTTTGGCTTCTCACCGTCGAATAAGGTGCAGTTAATATTGACGCGAAATCCTTTGGACAGCGCCAACTTTATGGCTTCAACAGCTCGGTCGAACACACCTTCCTGACAAACCGAATCATCGTGGCGCTCCCGATTCCCGTCCAAATGGATGGAAAAGGTGAGATACGGAGACGGCTCGTAGTCGTCTATGCGCTTTTTGAGGAGTAATGCATTGGTGCACAAATAAATAAACTTCTTACGTTCGATAATACCCCGTACAATCTGCGGCATTTCTTTATGCAACAAAGGCTCCCCGCCCGGAATCGACACGATAGGTGCGCCGCATTCGTCCACAGCTTGCAGACATTCTTCGATCGACAATCGTTGCTGCAGAATTTCTTTTGGGTAATCGATCTTTCCGCAGCCCGCGCATGCCAAATTACACTGGAATAAGGGCTCCAGCATCAAAACCAATGGATAACGTTCGACCCCACGCATCTTTTGCTTGAATAGATAACGCGCTACGGCTAATTGTTGCCTCAAAGGTACACTCATTTCAATCTCCTGTTATACACCGTTTCTTGCGGATTCGTTCTCTAGGTTAGCCCGCTTTTTGGCAAGAATCGCCGGCAGCCTAAAAGTTACACCTTCGGGTTTTGCATCCATTTCGTCCACTTGTTTAACACCCATGGCTTTTAGTTTTTCCAATACTTCCTGAACCAGTACTTCGGGCGTAGATGCGCCGGCTGTAATCCCCACCCGCAGATCAGGTGAAAACCAGGATTCATTTAAGTCTGCCGAATCTTGTACTAAATGGGCATTAACTCCCATTTGCTCGCCGACCTCACGCAGGCGATTCGAGTTAGAGCTATTGCGTGCACCAACTACGATCAACAAATCAACCCGATCCGCTAACTTTCTAACCGCGCCTTGACGATTCTGCGTGGCGTAACAAATATCGTCGCGGCGCGGCTCAATAATATTTGGAAAACGTTGCTTAAGCGCCTGAACAATATTTGCGGTATCATCAACCGATAACGTAGTTTGGGTAACAAAGGTCAGCTGATTGACATTTTTGACCTGTAGCTTCGCAACATCTTCGATATCTTGAACCAAATATATTTCGCCACCGAAACTCCTGTCGTAATGACCCAAGGTCCCATTTACCTCAGGATGACCCGCATGCCCAATCAGAATAACTTCCCGGCCTTCTTTTGCATTTCGAACAACTTCAAGATGAACTTTAGTTACCAGCGGGCAGGTCGCGTTTATAACTTCAAGACCGCGACTTTCGGCCTTCTTGATCAAAGCATCAGAAACACCATGCGCACTAAAAACCGTAACACCGTTCTCAGGCACTTCATTCAATGTTTCAACAAACACCGCACCACGGGATCTTAAATCTTCCACAACGCGTTGGTTATGAACGATTTCATGCACGACGTATACCGGCGCACCATAGATGTCCAGTGCTGATTCGACTATTTCTATTGCCCTAACAACGCCGGCACAGAAACCTCGGGGTTGAGTTAATACAACATCCATACAGAGAACCTTAGATTTGAGTAAATAATATTGATCGATGTCATTAAGTGCAACCCGGAACTAAAGACTCAAAAACACGACTGTCGCTTTACAACAACATTTAACAGCATTAAGCATTTTCTACTTAATCCCGCCTAACAAACAAGCTCTAAAGCCTATAGTTCATAAGCTTTTACAACTATAGAATTACTACATTTTACCCACTACATTCGCAAATTACCACCAACTATTCGCGGGTTACTGGAAAAATTAAAGCACAAAATTATCAGTTTTGGATAATAGCAACAAATTAGTCGATTCCTAAGGTTTGAATTTTCCTCATAATAAACTCCTGATCCTCTTGACTCCATACATTTTTTCTATAGAATTCATCACTGTAATTTACACCATGTTATGGTATCCTTGTGAAAATGAGATCTCTCGAATGCATCATGCAGTTGTTGTATTTTAACAATTCCGCAGCTTTTACTAGTACAACATAGGGACAGCGCCAGAAATACAAAGGTTTGAGAGCTCCTAAAACATTGGATTTGAATATCCGTTGCAAAGAAATTTGAGTAACTGTTCAATTTGCCGCTTTTTGACTTCAGGCCCAAGAAAACACGCAAAGTTTATATGGACCTGCTACTTCGTGGTCCAGCATAACTGACGCAGTTATGGGGTCAAACAGTGATAAGCTGAATAGTGACAAATTTAAGCGAGCATCTTATCAAAAAACGAATAGAACTAAGCACCGCATAATTTAAGTAATGAACGGAATTCAAACCACAGCTGGGGCATCGACATCCAACAGCCATGCGGCAGATGAAGCCTTACAATCCTCTTTACTGGAAGGTGTATCCAGAACATTTGCGCTGACTATCCCGCAGCTTCCCGAACCGTTGCACCCAATCGTTGCTAATGCTTACCTACTATGCCGAATTGTAGACACCATCGAGGATGAAATCGGCTTATCGGCGGATGAAAAGCGACATTTCTGCTCGGGGTTTGTTGAAGTCGTTAAATACGGTGCCGACGCAAGCAAATTTTCCCAACAACTGTCTCCACTACTGTCCGACCAGACACTTCCTACGGAACACGAACTCGTCCAGCGAATTCCGGACGTGCTCAGAATCACCCGCAGTTTCTCGGACGTTCAGATCAGCGCTCTGTCGTGTTGCGTCGAAACCATGGCCAATGGTATGCCTCAATTTCAAGCTCAGGAGCTTGATAAGGGATTACCAACCATGGACGAAATGGACCGCTATTGCTACTACGTTGCGGGTTGTGTTGGCGAGATGCTAACCAAGTTATTTTGCGAATATTCCGCCGAAATCGCACCGCACGAGGCTGTATTGTTGAATTTGTCGGTATCGTTCGGCCAAGGGTTACAAATGACCAACATTTTGAAAGACATATGGGATGATCTTGAACGTGGCGTGTGTTGGCTGCCACAGGACGTATTCTCCGAATTCGATTTCGATCTAGTCGATTTATCACCCGATCAAAATAGTGAAGATTTCAGGGCTGGGCTCGAGCACCTAATCGCCATTGCACACACCCATCTTGCCAACGCGTTGTCGTTTACGCTGCTCATTCCAAAACGCGAAACCGGCATTCGCAACTTTTGCCTATGGGCTTTGGGCATGGCCGTATTGACGCTCAGAAAAATCAAGAACAACCTAAATTTCAACAGCTCCGAACAAGTCAAAATTTCACGCAATAGCGTCAAAGGTACAGTGCTTTGTACACGCTTGTGTGGGCAACACGACAGCCTGTTGAATTTGATATTCAAGTTCTACGGTAGGGGGCTGTCGAACATCGAATCCAACAATATCAGCAAGATACAACATAATAAGTTGTTATCAGAAATACACCACAGCAAGGGATAAAACATGCTAGAAGAATCCACAGCCATTGATATCCAAGAGGCGTCCATCGATTGGGAGTCTATCTCTCATATCGACAACGACAAATCCACATTGGATAAGGCCATTACGGACGCCGAAAACGCGCTGCGAGCATTACAGCACCAAGACGGTTACTGGGTTTTTGAACTCGAGGCTGATTGCACGATTCCCTCCGAATACATCACCATGATGCATTACATCGGCGAAGTCGATGAAATTCTCCAAGCTAAAATCGCGAATTATCTGCGTCCGCGACAAAACCCGGACGGCAGTTACTCGCTATTTATCGGGGGTCCAGGCGACATTAGTTGCACAACCAAAGTGTACTACGCATTAAAACTCGCCGGCGATTCCCCCGACCGACCGCACATGCTAAAAGCTCGGAATTTTATCCTTGAGAATGGTGGCGCTGCCAAATGCAATGTGTTTTCTCGCATTTTACTTGCCATATTCGAGCAGGTTCCATGGCACGCCGTACCGTATATCCCGGTCGAAATCATGTTTTTGCCGCGTTGGTTCCCGTTCCATTTGGATAAGGTCTCGTATTGGTCAAGAACTGTAATGGTACCGTTATTTATTCTGTGTTCACTCAAAGCCAAGGCAAAAAATCCGAAAAATATTGGTATTCGCGAACTCTTTACGGTTGCCCCAGAGGAGGAGCAGCATTACTTCCCGAACAGAACTGCGTTGAATAAGATTTTTCTTGGTTTGGATATGCTGGGCCGTACCATTGACCCGATTATTCCGAATTTCATCCGCCAGCGCGCGCTCAACAAAGCCAAGCATTGGTTTATGGAACGGCTAAATGGTGAAGACGGTCTTGGTGGTATTTTCCCGGCCATGGTTAACGCCTATGAGGCCATGCTACTGCTGGGAATTCCCAAGGACGACCCCAATGTCGTAACCGCGCGTAAAGCCTTGGACAAACTTCTTGTCGTACGCGACCATGAGGCCTATTGCCAGCCGTGTTTATCGCCGATTTGGGATACCGGGTTGTGCGTACTTGCATTGCAGGAGTCCAATACCGAAAAACACGCTGATCAAATCAAAAAGGGGCTGGACTGGATAGTATCCAAACAACTTCACGACGAACCAGGCGATTGGCGAGTCGCTTGCCCCGAATACAATGGCGGCGGCGGTTGGGCCTTCGAATTCGAAAACCCGCATTACCCGGATGTGGACGACTCCGCGGTGGTAGCTTACGCGCTGGCGCAAGATAACAGCACTGAATATGAAGAACCAACCAGGCAAGCTGCACGTTGGATCGAAGTCATGCAATCCAACAACGGGGGCTTCGGCTCATTTGACATAGACAATACTCACTATTATCTCAATGATATTCCGTTCGCCGACCACGGCGCGCTGCTCGACCCACCGACCGTAGATGTCAGTGCAAGATGCGCGATGTTCATGGCCAAAATTCTGCATAAGCACCCGCAGTATCGCCCTGTATTAGATCAGTGCATCGACTATCTGAGATCCGAACAGGAGGAGGATGGATCCTGGTTCGGTCGCTGGGGAACTAATTATATTTACGGCACATGGTCGGTACTCGTCGCATTAGCCGAGGCTGAAATCAGTAACGACGACCCTATGGTACAAAATGCGGTGGCCTGGTTGAAAAGCAAACAACGCCTCGATGGTGGCTGGGGTGAAGACAATCTTAGCTATCATGATGATTCGTTCAACGGCGAATACACCGTCAGCACCTCATTTCAAACAGCCTGGGCTCTATTGGGATTGATGGCTGCCGGCGAATCCAAATCGCCCGAAGTCGCAGCGGGTATAAGTTACCTCCTCAACAATCAGCAACAGGATGGCTTTTGGAGCGACAACTGTTTTACGGCACCTGGCTTTCCTAAAGTCTTCTACCTCAAATATCATGGCTATGATAAATTTTTCCCACTTTGGGCACTGGCACGGTACCGTGCCTTGACCCATAAGTGACCCAATTAGGCATTATCGTCGCATTACCCGGAGAAAAAAAAACACTACCAAAATTAGATAACAAGCCCGGGTATACCAACAACCACAATACGCTAGTCTGTTTGTCGGGCATGGGTTCCAGTAACGCCAATCGTGCTGCCAACAAGTTGATCGCATCGGGTTGCGAAGCTTTAATGAGTTGGGGTTGCGCGGCCGCCCTGACTGATAACCTGTTCCCAGGAGACTGTTTGCTCCCCGATACAATCATTGCAGAGCACAGCTCCAGTACACTGGCTATCGATCAAGACTGGCATAACAAGCTTAACGCTAAACTTTCGAACATCGCGCGCATCAATACGCGTCCGCTCATCGGGAGTGATAAGCTCATTACAAGCACGGACGAAAAATATTCACTGGGCGCACACACCGGCGCTGTCGGCCTGGATATGGAAAGCGCTGCGATCGCCGACGTTGCATCGAAGCACAACATTCCTTTTGTCATCGTCCGCTGCGTTGCCGACCCGGTATCCATGAGTCTCCCCGAATCTGTAGCTATCGCCATGACCCCGGATGGCGGCATAAATATTTTGAAGCTTCTGCTTTTTACTGCCAGACACCCATCAAATATCCGCGCTTTAATCCATTTAGCTAAACATTTCAAAGCCGCTCAAAAAACCTTGGCGCAAGCCGCAAAAATACTTCAGCCCGACTTCTGTATGCCCGACAAACCGCGCAAAGATCCTGCAATACGTTCCTGATTTGTACAATGACCAACCCTAAAAAAACAGATTTGTTGCTGGATCGTATTCTATTGACATGGGTATCTTGCGTTGTTCGCGTTCCATGGTTATGGATTGCGGCTTTTTGTCTGGCCGGCGCGTTGTGCTTTTACTATATAATCAACAACCTCGGAGTTAATACCAATACCGAGGAAATGCTTTCGGCTGACTTACCCTTCCGGATCAATCTCGCGCGATTGCAAAAAGCCTTTCCACAAGATGCCAGAACCATTTTGGTGGTTGTAGAAGCAGCAACCCCGGAACAAAGCAATAGAGCTCTACAACAATTGGGCGCCTTGTTTCGATCGCAAAGCGATGTTGTGAAAGACGTTTACATCCCGGGTGACGAAGCCTTCTTTCAAAAGCACGCATTGCTGTACGAAGACCTCGAAGACCTGGACAAGCTGGCGATGAATATTACCCGGGCTCAACCGTTCCTGGGACGCCTGGCCCGGGACAACAGTTTAAGCGAATTCGCATCCCTTTTAGGTCACGTAATCAACGCCAAGAATAGTAAACTACCGATCGATTTGGAAGAATTTATTGCCCATACAAGCTCCGCCATTAAACACGCACAAACTGGACAGTCGAACGCGATTTCGTGGCAAAAATTGATACTGGGATCAAAATCAAGCCTACATCCCGAGCACCGATTTATTCTGCTAAAACCCGTATTTAATTTCAACGAAATGGTGCCCGCGGAACAGTCATTTAAAGCTGTTCGCCGCATCGTTACAAATTTTCAGAATATTCATCCGGGCGTCAGAATCCGGCTTACCGGAGAGGTTGCTTTAGAACACGAAGAACTGGAAGGCATCAGCGAAGATATCGCCATCGCTGGACTCATATCACTGCTGCTTGTGTGTCCTGCATTACTTTTTGGCTTGCGTTCCGCGAAGCTTGCGCTCGCAACACTATTGACGTTGATCACAGGTTTGATTCTCTCTGCGGGATTCGCGACTGTGGCGGTAGGTCAACTCAATGTCATATCGATTGCATTTGCGGTGCTATACGTGGGACTGGGCGTTGACTATGCGATTCATTTATGCCTCAGATACCGTGAATTCATCAATGCGAAGGTACCTAGATTAAACGCAATCACCAGCAGTGTTAGAGCGATTGGACCATCGATCATACTGTGTACAATTACAACCTCCATAGGATTTTACGCGTTTATACCGACTGCCTATGTAGGAGTTTCCGAACTAGGCATCATCTCCGGTACCGCGATGTTTATCGGTTTATTCGTCACGCTCAGCTTATTGCCCGCATTACTTGCGCTAATGCCTATGCAAGCCACCCACGCTGACGCGGGCTTAATCCAATTACCAACCTGGTGTTATAAATTTCCGATCAAGTTTTCGCGCCGAATAAGATGGGCCACGTATATATTGGGTCTAAGCGCACTATTGTTGCTGCCTAAGCTATCGTTCAATTTTGACCCTGTCTCATTGCGGGATCCTAATTCGGAATCCGTCACCACGTTTCAAGACCTGCTAAAAACAAAAGACAGTTCCCCACTAACCATTTCAATACTCGTATCGAGTCGGCATTCCGCCGCCGAAATCGGGGCAAATCTGGAGAGGCTCGACTCGGTCGATAAAGTAATCAGCATCGACAGCTTCATACCTGATGATCAGGACGAAAAACTGGACATTTTGCTCAGCTTGGAAGAAGGCATGGGAATCCTATTTCAAGACTTCCCCCCGATTAAACAAGAACCGGTTGCTGCTCAGATCCAGGCACTGAACAAACTGCTGCAGCGCGTTGATTCCAGCTTGATAGCGCGGGACGCACCGGCACCAGAAGGGACCTTAATCAAATTTCGCAACCAACTCAAAAGTTTCCTAACGATTCTGGAAATGGATAGCGAAGAAGGTAAAACGGCCTTATTGACACGCTTGCAAAATAACCTTCTTGGCAGCTTACCTGCTGCGATTGATGGCTTGTATCTGGCGCTTCAGGCCGAGTCTATCGAGGACATCGAGAAACTTCCTGGAAGCATTCAAGAACGTTGGCTCAGCCCCGATGGAATCTACCGACTGCAAGTGTTTCCGAGTAGAGACCTGAATGACGTGAAGAATCTTCGTGAATTTGTCGATCAAGTTCAACAAATCGCGCCGGACGCCACCGATCTTCCGGTTATCTACGCCGAATCAGGCAAAGAAGTTGTGCTCGCTTTCCAACAAGCACTGTTCAACGCGGTACTCGCAATCGCATTGATCGCATTTCTGGTGTTTCGCAGCATACGCGAAACCGCCTTCGTACTTCTGCCGCTGTTCCTGGCTAGCGTCCTAACGGGCGCATCGACGGTAGTTTTTAATAACCCATTCAACTTCGCCAATATAATCGCACTACCACTGTTGCTTGGGCTTGGCGTTGACAGCGCGATACATATGGTACACCGCTTACGCCACATGCCTGAAAACCGGCAGGATATTCTTAAAACCAGCACCGCACGCGGTGTTTTTTTCAGTAATCTAACCACCGCGGTAAGCTTTACCAGTCTGGCATTTATCTCTCACGCGGGGACCGCCAGCCTGGGCCAATTGCTAACCGTCGGCATTACATTGACGCTGCTGAGCACACTGATCATATTGCCGGCTTTTGACATAAAACGGAGCCTGGCATGATCGTACAAGCCACTCTCCATACATGGAATTTAAGCACCCTGAATGCTGAAACCCCCTATGCGAAGGATAAATACAAACCCCTTTAGAGGTACCTATGTCGAATTCCATAGCTGAACTTTTGCAAACACGTAGGGGTGAAAATTTCGCTCTGCACGACCAATATTTGAATCCTCAAATGGTTAAAGTACTGAAAACGATTGGCTACGACCGGTTATATATAAAAGCGCAAGGCCAAT
>CAZVFR010000101.1:0-11428 GCA_964626505.1 uncultured Methylococcaceae bacterium | reverse complement strand
CGGTCGTTGACGCGGACGACAATCTCGCGGCCATTTTGCAGGTTTCTGACATTGACGTATGCGGGTAGTGGTAGTGTCTTGTGCGCCGCGGTCATCGCGTACATATCGTAAATCTCGCCATTCGAAGTTTTGCGCCCGTGAAATTTTTTACCGTACCATGATGCGATGCCTCGTTCAGTAAAGCCTTCGCGCTGCTTCATGACATGGTAGCGTTTGCCTAAAACCGCGTAGGAAGGCGGGTTGCCCAATTTACTGGTCGGTTCATACTTGGGTTTGGCATCGGCTGGGCCGCCCGGATCATAAGATCGATTTGAACTCGTACCGGGAATGGTTACGACTTTGTTGGTTTGTGCGCAGCCATGAATAAATCCACATAAAGCCAGTACGCATAGCAGCCGGAATATACTTGTAGACGGAAGTTTTGGGGGGTGCCGTGGTGTATTGACCGCAGCTAGAGCTGAATTGAATAGGGGCATAAATCGAACTCCTTTATGGATGCCGATTAGAAAACATGATCCGCGTTACGACGCGATAATATTTCCTGGCTGAGCTGGTAAACCGCCATGGCATATAGCGAACTATGGTTATAGCGTGTAATGACGTAAAAGTTGTGCAAAGTGACCCAATAACTAGGGCCGTACTCGTTGTCCAGTTTCAGCAATTTGGTTTCGGTATTCGGGTTCAGATTCTTGGGCAGATTGAGTCCTTGCGCCTCCATTTTTCCTACCGTACTATCCGGCTTTAGACCTTTGGTCAAAAGCTTGCTCGGATGGTTGCCGTCGATACGAATTGGGAATGTAATGGCGCCGCCTTGTTTCCAGCCGTGGCTAGTAAAATAATTTGCAACGCTGGCCATAACATCGGCTTTATTTTGCCAGATGTCGCGGCGGCCGTCGCCGTCAAAATCCGCCGCATAATGGCGGAAGCTGCTGGGCATAAACTGCGGCAGGCCCATTGCACCCGCGTAGGATCCGATGGGTGTCATCGGATCCATATTTTCCTCTCTACACAGAATCAGAAACTGTTCCAGCTCGCTTAAAAAGAATTTACTGCGTTTTGGGTAGTCAAAGGCCAGCGTAGAAAGCGCGTCGATCACCCGGTGGGAACCGGTATTGTTGCCGTAACGGGTTTCTACGCCGATAATCGCAACTAAAATCTCCGCCGGCACACCGTACTGTTGACTTAACTTGGATAGGATGGATTCGTTACCGCGCCAGAAGTTGACGCCGCCGTTAATGTGTCGATCAGTAATAAAAATCTTGCGGTATACGTGCCAGGGTTTTGATTCCGCGGGCCGCTTCATTGCCTTGATAATGCGGGTTTTAATTTTAACCCTAGCGAATAAAGCCGACAGGTCTTCATGGGTGAAGCCGTGTTTTTTTACCATCTGTTCTATAAAATCGTTGACTTCCGGTCGCTGGTTAAGTGGTGCTGCGTTGCAGGATACAGAGAATAGTGCCGCAAGCAGGACACAGGGAATTGAAAACGATTTCATAGGCGCCAGGACCTTAAAGCTCAGATTTGAGAACATTATACACATACTTAAAAGTTTAGATTAAAAAACATTACTAAGCTTATGTCTATATTGGTAATAGTCTTCTATGGGTGTGAATGGACATAAGGATACCGAATCCGGCCAGCAAGGTGACCATGGAGGTGCCGCCGTAGCTCACCAGCGGCAATGGTACACCCACTACGGGAAGTACACCGATCACCATGCCGATGTTTACGAAGACGTAGACGAAAAATGTTATCGAAATACTACCGGCCAGCAAGCGGGTATACGAGTCCTGGGCTTGCACCGAAATATAAAAACAGCGGCTTAGGATCAGCAGGTAAATGGTTAGTAGTCCCAGACAACCCAACAATCCGAATTCTTCGGCGAAAACGGCGAAGATGAAATCCGTGGAACGTTCCGGCAGGAACTCGAGGTGAGCCTGGGTTCCATTGAGCCAGCCCTTGCCGTGCAATCCACCCGAACCGATAGCGATTTTGGATTGAATAATATGGTAGCCCTTTCCTAAAGGATCGGCTTCGGGATTTAGCAGCGTTAAAACCCTGTCACGTTGATATTCCCGCATAAAATGCCACAAAACCGGGGTCAATCCGGCGCACACTACGACGATTGAAATCAAAAAGCGCCACGAGATACCCGCGACAAAGAGTACTGCGGCGCCAGAGCTTGCAACGAGTAGAGAGGTGCCCAGGTCAGGTTGTTTGGCGATCAGCAAGGTGGGGATGACGATCAATAGGCCGGAAACAGCAATGTGTTTTATGCGTGGTGGCAGCGGGTGTTCCGCCAGATACCAGGCAATCATCATGGGGGTCGATATTTTAATCATTTCGGAGGGTTGGAACCTAAAAATCCCCAGATCCAGCCAGCGTTGCGCCCCCTTACCCACATCGCCGGTTAGCAAAACCGCGACTAGAAAGCCAATGCCAATAATAAACAACAGCGGTGAATGTCTCTGCAAATGGTGCGGGTGAATTTGCGCTAAAAACAGCATTGTGGCGTAGGCGACTCCCAGACGCGTAGCTTGGCGTATCAGTAAGTCGATCTTTTGTCCCCCGGCGCTGTACAGGATTATAAAGCCCACCGCGGACAACAGTAGCAAACCCGCCAGCAGCGGCACGTCTATATGGATTTTGTGAAACAGGCTACGGCTTTGTTCGCTTGATAGAGGGAAGCGTTCGTGCGGCGTATGGGTGTAGCCTCTCACAATTTATCCGACAAATATTGTGCGATGACTCTTCCCGCAATGGGCGCCGCGACTGATCCGCCATGACCGCCGTTTTCGACGATCACCGCAATCGCAATACGGGGATGCTCGGCCGGTGCGAATGCGATAAACAATGCATGATCGCGCAGCTTTTCGTCGACTTCTTGCTCTTTGTAACTCTCTTCCTGTTTCACCGTGAATACTTGAGCCGTTCCGGTTTTGCCGGCGATATGGTAGTCGATATCTTTGTTGAGCCGTCTGGCGGTTCCTCGCGGACCGTGGATGACATTAATCATGGCAGCGATAATATTATCTACGTTATAGGGGCTCAGTGGAATATCGCCAGCCGGGTTGTTGTCGAGGCCGGGATTGGTTATGGCCACTAAATGGGGCTTAACGCTACGGCCGCGGTTAGCCATAATTGCGGTTGCTCTGGCCAATTGCAAGGGGGTCACCTGGAAAAAACCTTGTCCGATGCCTGTTATTAGCGTTTCTCCGGGATACCAAGGTTGATTGCGCGCTTTGCGTTTCCATGCTTTGGAGGGCAGTAGCCCGGGTTTCTCGCCGCTCAGATCGATTTGGGTTTTGCTGCCAAATCCGAATTGCGCCAGGAACGATGATATGCGATCAATGCCCAGATTGTGTGCCAAGTTGTAAAAGTAAACATCGCAGGATTGTGTGATAGCGTCTTTCAAGGCAATGGAGCCGTGGCCGTATTTTTTCCAATCGCGATAGCGATGGGATTTTTTCGGTAGTTGATAATACCCAGGGCAATAGGTTAGCTTATTTATGTTGGTGACATTGTATTCCAAACCCGCTAAGCCAATAAACGGTTTTGCCGTGGATCCGGGGGGGTAATTCCCGCGCAACGCACGATTGAACAAGGGTTGGTCTGCCGATGTTTGCAATGCGTTATAGGCCTTCCTGCGAATACCGTATACGAATGGATTAGGATCGAATCCAGGTTTACTCACAAAAACCAACACGTTGCCGGTGTTCGGCTCAATGGCCACAACCGCTCCATTATGCGATTCCAAGCCTTCATAGGCAGTGTTTTGTAACTGAATGTCTAGGGTCAGGTGCAAGTCCGTGCCGGGCAGGGGGGCTACATTACCGATTTTGTCGATTAATCGGCCCTGTGCATTGGTTTCAATTTCTTCGAATCCGGCCTTGCCGTGCAAGGCGCTTTCGTAGTTTTTTTCGATCCCAGTTTTTCCGATATGGTGGGTGCCGCGGTAAGCAGCGGAGTCGAGTTTGCGCAATTCATCGATGTTGATTCGTCCGACATAGCCAACAACATGCGAGGTTAATTCGTGGTACGGGTAGTTGCGAACTAACCGGCCGTGGATGTCGACGCCTGGAAATCGAGGTCTTCGTGCCGCGAACTTCGCGAGTTCGGTGTCGTTTAGGCGCAGTTTCAGCGGGATACTCGCAAAGCTCTGGTGTCTGTTTCTGAGGCTATGAAATTGATCAATGTCCTCGTCCGATATTTGCAGTAATTGTTGCAAATCCTCTAGGGTCTCATCAAGGTTATCGACCTGTTCAGGGATGATTTCCAGGCTATAGGTGGTTATGTTTTCGGCCAAAACTTCTCCATTTCGGTCGAAAATTAGACCGCGTGTCGGGGGTAACGGAGAGATCTTGATGCGGTTGTTTTTGGAAAGCGTTGAGTAATGTTCGTGCCCGTCTATTTGCAAATATATCAGTCTGGTGGTTAAGCCTATGCTTAATAGCCCAATAAACACGAATGCCGCGACTATCCGATTCAAGAACAAGCGATTCTCGAAGTAGTGGTCTTTGATGGTAGTGTGGCGGGGCACGGGCTAGCGAGGTGTGATTAATTTAGCTAAAGGAAGGGTCTTAAGAGATTTAACTTTCATGCTAGCGAAATCTGGATTTATGTCCCAAGCGTCCAAGACTGACGAAAATGACGGGCCACAGCAATACCCCAACTAGGGAAGGAATCCAAACAGTCGACCCTGTGCGTGGTAAGCCTTGGATGCTTTGGCTCCAATAGAGAAGTAGCTGCGATAATAGCGATAGAGTTAGTACAGTCAGCATTTGTTGCGATAAGGGGAATGCCCGAAGACGTCGGTGTAGTCGAACTGTAATATAAGCCGCTACGGCATAGGAGAGCGCGTATTGGCCTAGCAATTGCCCGGTTAAGACATCCGTCAACAGACCCACGAACCAGGCTGACCCAATGCCGAAACGTTCCGGGGAGATCAAACACCAATAGATCACAAACAGTAAAACCCAGTCCGGGTTGAATGCGACTGTGTCGCGCGGCCAGGGTATAACGCGCAATGCCATGGCCACCACAATACTTAAAATAATGGTGCTGTTTGTGTGGTTAGTCGTTAACCTCATTGTGTGTTGAGTTTGGGTTTTTTAGCGTGGGTTATAGTGTTATTTGGCGTTTTCGATTGTTTTTCTGTTGGAGTAGGGAATAGGGGGATTGGTTCGATGCTACTCCAAACCAACATTAACTCTCTGCTGCGGTCGAGATGCGCCTGAGGTTTGGCTTCTACGCGTGCGAACGGTTTGTCGGGCTGCGGTGCAACTTCAGTGATTATCGCAACCGGGTAACCTTGCGGAAAGGTGCCACCTAATCCGGAGGTTATCAGCAGATCACCCTCCACGATGTCCGCGTTGTTGGGTAGAAACGGCAAATTTAACTGATTGATCTTTCCGCTACCGACTGCGATAGTTCTAAGGCCATTGCGGTTTACCTGTACCGGGATGGCGTGGCTGGGATCGGAAATTAAAACAATTTCCGAATTCAAGGGGTTAGCCCGCAGGACTTGGCCGACGATTCCGTTTGCGTCCAATACGGGCTGTCCTTGGAATACGCCAAAGGGACTGCCTTTATCGACCAGGACCGTGTGCTTGAATGGATCCAAATTAACCTTTAATATTTCCGCGACCAACACTTGCTCGCCGAGTTTGAATGAACTATCCACCAATGCTCTAAGGCGAATGTTTTCTTTTTCCAGTGCCGAAAATTTTAACAGACGAATTTTGTTGGCCAATAACTCACTTTTCAGCCTTCGGTTCTCATTTTGCAACGTGGCGTGGTCGGCCAGCGATTCGTCAACTGTTTTCATGAACTTAGTCGGAACGCTAACCAGGTATTGGATGGGGTAAACCACCATTGACAGTGTGGATCGTAAGGTGCCGAGTTGCGCGCTTCGGTGGTCAAGCGCAGTTAACGTGATAGAGACCAGGACCGCCACAAGCAAGCGGGTGTTGATCGACGGTCCTTTAGCGAATAAGAGATTTATGGTTGGATTCTCTTAGCGTGTGATTAGTGTCTCACGGTGCGATTTATTCGAGCGCAAACGCAGCCGCACCTTTTTCGTCCAGCATCTCCAGGATGCGGCCGCCACCGCGTGCGACACAGGTTAGCGGATCTTCCGCGATAATTACGGGTAAGCCTGTTTCTTCGGAAATGAGCCGGTCTATATCTTTGAGCAAGGCGCCGCCTCCAGTTAGCACGATACCGCTGTTGGCAACATCCGCACCCAGCTCAGGTGGTGTTTGTTCCAGTGCCACTTTGACTGCACCGACAATGCCGGACAAAGGTTCTTGTAAGGCTTCCAAAATCTCGTTGCTGTTCAGCGAAAAGCTGCGCGGGACCCCTTCGGCGAGATTGCGTCCTTTAACTTCCATTTCGGTGACCTCGTTTCCGGGATAGGCTGTGCCGATTTCATGTTTGATACGCTCGGCGGTTGATTCTCCAATCAAGGTTCCATAGTTTCTGCGTACGTAGTTAATGATCGCATCGTCAAAGCGGTCGCCACCGATTCTAACGGAAGCGGAGTAGACAATGCCGTTTAATGAGATTACCGCAACTTCGGAAGTTCCGCCGCCAATGTCCAATACCATTGAACCGCGGGCCTCATCAACGGGTAGATTAGCGCCCACGGCTGCCGCCATGGGTTCTTCGAGTAGGTAGACTTCTCGGGCACCCGCTCCGGCCGCGGATTCTTTAATCGCCCGCCTTTCAACTTGGGTTGATCCGCAAGGTACGCAGATCAATACCCGCGGGCTGGGGCGCAGCAAGCGGTTTTCATGTACTTTATGAATAAAGTACTGCAGCATTTTTTCGGTGACCGTGAAGTCCGCGATTACGCCGTCTTTCAAAGGGCGGATTGCGGTGATATTTCCGGGCGTTCGGCCCAACATCATTTTTGCGTCTGTTCCGACCGCGGTGATTGTCTTGGCGCCGCGTAGTCTGTCTTCGCGAATGGCTACGACGGACGGCTCGTTCAGGACTATACCCTGCCCGAGAATATAGATTAGCGTATTGGCTGTTCCGAGATCAATCGATAAGTCATTGGAAAATAATCCGCGCAGTCGTTTGAACATATTGTCGGTCTCAATTACAAAGTTAGTTACTTTAACAATCGGGTGGGGTATTGGGCAAGATATCAGGTATGATAGCCCGATTTTTGAAAGTTTTTATGTAACTATTCAGCTCACGGCTTATTTTCGCGATTACTGTGTTAAAAGTGCTCATTTATGCTTATAAACTCCGCGCTTTTTCCTTGTACTCACAAAAATAAGCCGCAATCTGAGCAGTTACAGGAGATTTTAAGTTCGCTGAGTAGTTACGTTTTTATTTGGCAATCGGTTAAATTTTGGGCGTCTGCAAAAATTCCCTTTCCAGCAATTCGAGAAGAGTGTTTGAACCCTGGTTTTGCGGCTGTATTTAGGATTTATCGTATACATGAAAGCATAACCTAATTGATTAAAGGTTGCTTGTATTTATTTCTTTATTGGAGGGTTTTGTAATGACCTTAAGTTCTGAAGAGGTCAAAAAAATAGCCTGGTTGGCGCGCATTGAAATTCGCGACGAAGATGTCAGTGGCTATGCAAACGACTTATCCGGAATTCTAGATTTGGTGGAGCAACTGGCTACGGTTGAAACCTCTGAAATTGCACCCTTGGCGCATCCAATGAACCAAGTGCAAAGATTGCGCGCGGATCGAGTCACGGAGCAGGATCAGCGAGAGTTGTTTCAAGCACAAGCGCCGCAAGTGGAGGACGGTTTGTACCTGGTGCCGAAGGTAATCGAGTGAGTAACTACCCAGTTTACCCTCAAATTTATCCGATTACGGCGTCGAAAATGCTCATGTACCACAGTACTCCGTTCAGGTTATATTGACGGGTTCAGAGCCTCGCAAAAGCGTCAATGCAAGGCGCTGTCCGCAGGGAATGGCAGGCCCTTTTCAAGGGCAGCAACGGCTGCAGTGGCGTTTTTGCGAGGCTCCCTTCGGGCGTGGCGATAAGCGGCCATCTGCGTTGTTGTGCTTCCTTGAATTAGCTATGGCTAGTCCTGTGGTCGTACGCCTAGCAGCTAGCCGCTTCTCGCCACGCTGAACTCGTCAATATAACCTGAGCGGAGTACTATACACTGCGCGTTTTCTTCTTGTACTCGAATAAATTTGAGGGCAATCTGAGCAGTTACCAGTATTTTCAAGGTCATTGAGTGGTTATCAGAGTGATTCGCCGTAGAGTGTCGGTATTCACGGCAAAGTAATATTTTTTTGTTTATCGAGTCAAATCCAGTATGCACAATATGACTTTAGCGGAGATTTCCGCTGGATTGCAGCAACAAAAATTTAGCAGCCAGGAGGTGACTCAGGCTTTTTTGTCGCGCATAAATCAACATAATGATCAGTTGAATTGTTATATTTCGATCACCGAACAGCGCGCGCTGGCGGATGCCAAAGTCGCGGATGAAATTCTAGCCCGGGGCGAAGGCAGTCCGTTGACTGGAGTTCCGATTGGGCACAAAGATATATTTTGCACCCGTGATATCAAAACCAGTTGCGGGTCCAAGATGTTGGATAATTTCTATTCGCCATACGATGCAACCGTGGTTGAGCGTCTGAGCGCGGCTGGCAGCGTGATGCTGGGAAAGCTCAATATGGACGAATTCGCCATGGGTTCGTCCAATGAAACCAGTTATTACGGAGCGGTAAAAAATCCTTGGGATACAAGTAGCGTACCCGGCGGGTCTTCCGGCGGTTCCGCGGCGGCTGTAGCGGCTCGCTTGGCGCCGGCTACGACCGGCACTGATACGGGTGGTTCGATACGGCAACCGGCTGCATTTTGCGGTGTAACGGGTTTGAAACCAACATATGGCAGAGTGTCGCGCTATGGCATGATCGCGTTTGCATCCAGCCTGGACCAGGCCGGGCCGTTGACACACACGGCTGAAGACGCCGCGATGCTATTGCAGGTTATGGCTGGGTTCGACGAACGTGATTCGACCAGTCTAGACGAGCCTGTTGCCAATTATACGGCCGGATTAAACGACAGCATTGAAGGTTTGACGATAGGCATGCCGAAAGAATTCTTCGGCCAGGATTTGGACGGTGATATTGCGGCGATGGTTGAATCGGCAGTTAAAGAATACCAAAAGCTGGGCGCTAAGATTAAAGCGGTATCGCTGCCGAATATCAATATGTCAGTCCCGGTGTACTACGTGGTCGCGCCGGCCGAATGTTCCGCAAATTTATCGCGTTTCGACGGCGTAAGGTTTGGTCACCGTTGCGCCGATCCCAAGGATTTGAACGATTTATATCTGCGTTCGCGCGGTGAGGGTTTTGGTCCCGAAGTGAAACGGCGGATATTGATGGGGACTTATGCCTTGTCTGCGGGTTATTACGATGCTTACTATCTGAAGGCGCAGAAAGTGCGCCGCTTGATCAGCCAGGATTTCGACAAGGTGTTTGCCGAGGTTGATGTGTTGGTCGCGCCGACTTCGCCGTCCGTGGCATTTGGCATTGGTGAAAAAACCGACGATCCGATCGGTATGTATCTTTCTGATATTTTTACGATTGCGGTAAATCTGGCCGGAATACCCGCGATTTCCATTCCGGTTGGATTCGTGCGGGGAAAACCCGTGGGTATGCAGATCATCGGCAACTTTTTTTCGGAACAGAGCCTGCTGAAAATCGCGCATCGCTATCAAATGGTCGCCGATTGGCACACGCGTATCCCGCAAGGTTTTGAGTAACGAGGTTATGTGATGGAATGGGAAACAGTAATCGGGTTGGAGATTCACGCCCAGCTCGCGACAAAATCAAAGATTTTCTCAGGCGCATCTACGGCTTACGGTGCCATCCCGAATACTCAGGCGTGCGCAGTCGACCTGGGTTTGCCGGGTGTGCTGCCGGTTTTGAATCAGGAGGCGGTGCGTATGGCGATCAAATTCGGGCTGGCGATAGAGGCCGATATCGCACCCCTATCGATTTTCGCGCGCAAGAACTATTTCTACCCGGATTTACCCAAGGGTTATCAAATCAGCCAGTTCGAGCTGCCCGTAGTCGGCAAAGGCCATTTGAGCATCATGGTCGATGGAGTTGAGAAAACCATAGGCATCACGCGTGCGCATCTTGAAGAGGACGCCGGCAAGTCTCTGCACGAAGATTTTCAGGGCTTGTCCGGTATCGATCTGAATCGGGCCGGTACACCGTTATTGGAAATCGTGTCGGAACCTGATATGCGGTTTGCGGCCGATGCGGTAGCCTACATGAAAAAAATCCATGCTTTGGTGCGTTACCTGGAAATATGCGACGGCAATATGCAGGAAGGCTCATTTCGCTGCGACGCGAATGTTTCGGTACGGCCCAAAGGCCAGAAGGAGCTCGGCACTCGCGCCGAGATCAAAAATATGAATTCATTTAAATTCGTTGAAAAGGCCATCAATTTCGAAGTCGAGAGGCAGATTGATTTGATCGAGAGCGGCGGCACGGT
The DNA here is from genome assembly GCA_964626505.1 of uncultured Methylococcaceae bacterium. GTDB lineage: Bacteria > Pseudomonadota > Gammaproteobacteria > Methylococcales > UBA1147 > CAZUGA01. The sequence goes on along the minus strand of CAZVFR010000101.1, from coordinate 938 downwards.
GGTACAGGAAACCCGTTTATACGATTCAGATAAAGACGAAACCCGCACCATGCGCAGCAAGGAAGAATCCAACGATTACCGCTATTTTCCGGACCCTGATTTATTACCCTTGGAAATTGACCCGGCATTTTTGAGCGAAGTTAGAAAACAGCTTCCGGAATTGCCTGATCAAAAGCGGCACCGATTTCAAAGCGAATTCCAACTTAGCGGAACTGATGCCGCTACGCTGACATCCGAGCGAGAAATCGCGGATTATTTTGAAGCCTTGGTTAAAGTATCAGGTCGCGATGCCAAGTTGTGCGCCAACTGGGTAATTGGTGAGTTGTCGGGTGCATTGAACAAAGCTGGGATCGAAATCGATGCCTGTCCTATCGACGCCGAGCGTCTGGCGGGTTTGTTGACGCGCATCGACGACAACACGATTTCCGGCAAGATCGCAAAACAAGTATTTGAATTGATGTGGAACAGCAGTGATTCGGCGGACAAGATCATTGAGGAGCAAGGTCTCAAGCAGATAAGCGATAGCGGTGCAATTAAGGCCATCATCGACCAAATCATGGCCGACAATCCGAACCAGGTGGAACAATACCGCGCCGGTAAGGAGAAATTGCTCGGGTTTTTTGTTGGGCAGGTTATGAAAGCCACTCAGGGAAAGGCTAATCCGGGTGAGGTTAATAAGATATTGAAGCCTAAATTGGGTAAGTCTGGATAGCTGGCCCGGTGTCCACGAAATTGTGCAAAACGGCTATCGCCGAAAGAATGTGGACTAGCTGTCGGCAATTGGATTATTTGTTTGATCTAGGCTTTTCAAATGTGACATTGCCTGCGATGTTAAAAGCAGTGCGGGTCGTATGGCGGGATTTTCTATTTCATTGATTTGTCCAGTTGGAAATTGAAGTGAGGCAAAAAAGCGAACACTTTGCTGACAAAATGTTCAC
>CAZVFR010000100.1:0-11468 GCA_964626505.1 uncultured Methylococcaceae bacterium | reverse complement strand
CAAAAAAGATCAAGCATCATTCATTGCTCCAGCGCCGGAGCCAGCGAATTGGGCAAAGTTGCATCAGTTTTGGCTAAAGGTGAGCGTTTGACCGCACACGCCCGCTCGGCGGAATATCGGGTAAGGCGATAATAATTTGCCACGCAATAGTCAACAGCGGCATCAGTTTCTGATGCGGTGCCGTCGATGAATAGGGTCGATCTTGATCATAGAGTTCGTGCTTTAGTTCGGCCCGAGATTTTGGCTATGGCCGCCTACCACGTCCAGGATGCGAGCGGTTTTATAAAACTAGATGCTATGGAAAATCCTTACTCGATACCGGATGACCTCATCGATGCTTGGTTGGATTGCTTGCGCGACTGCAGTTTGAATCGCTATCCGGATCCCTCCGCGTCGTCATTGCGCACCGCGATACGCCGTTGCAATGCGATACCCGATGTTGCGGATATTCTGTTCGGCAATGGTTCGGACGAGCTCATACAAATCATTCTAATGACTATCGCATCGCCTGATGCCGTAGTGCTCGCACCGGAACCAAGCTTTGTGATGTACCGACAGATTGCCAAAAGCCTGGGGCTGCGGTTTGAGGGTGTGGCGTTGCAAGCCGATGGCTTTGGCTTGGATCTTGATTCGATGTTGGCGGCCATAAAACAGCATCGGCCCGCGGTCGTCTTCTTGGCCTATCCGAATAATCCCACGGGTAATTTATTCGATAGGCGTGCTATAGAAGCGGTTTTGTCCGCGACGCCGGGATTGGTGGTTTTGGATGAAGCTTACGCACCATTTGCCGATGCAACTTTTATGGCGGATCTGCCCGATTACGATAATCTGCTGGTGATGCGGACAGTTTCGAAGCTGGGTTTAGCTGGCTTACGACTGGGTTTCTTGGCCGGGCAAAGCGCATGGGTCGACCAATTTGATAAGATTCGCTTACCCTATAACATAAATATTTTAACTCAGGTCAGCGCCGAATTCGCGGTAAACCACTATTCGGTATTTGAAGAGCAAACCCAAAAAATCTGCGCTGAGCGCGATCGAATGTTTGCAGTCTTGTCGGACCTTGATGGCGTTACAGCTTACCCAACACGCGCTAATTTCGTACTATTCAAACTGCAGCGTCACGATGCCGATGCCGTATTTGCGGCATTGAAGGAATCGCGGGTGTTGATAAAAAACATGAGTCCAGCTGTTGGCTTGCTCGAAAACTGTCTGCGCGTCACGATAGGCAAGGTTCAGGAAAATGACTCGTTTCTGAATGTGTTGAAAAATATACTCGCATCCAATATTTGACTGATATGGCGTATCCGATAAATTTCCAACGGATATTCAAGGTGTTGAGAAGCCGCTGATTGGAAATCAAATTGAAAAAAGGGGCTTCAGCATTTTGACTGGCCGGGAATATGTATCTTGCGCACACCTTAAATCAGTACGCAAGTGGAGAATACTGGCTTGACCTGGGTTTTCTTTTCCCACAGAATCATAGCCAGTTTTCGGTTTTTTATTTTTGGCAACTATTCAGCATGTCCCACGTAACTAATCAGATTTCTAGTGTTTAGGTTTCGGAACACGGAAAACAAATGCAGTTTATACGCATAAATGAACAGTTTTACTTCATGCAGGGCTGGCTTTTGACTGTTCAAAATGCTTCCGGCGTTTTGTGACTCAGTTATGCGGCCAAATAGTGGCGAGGTAAATAGTAACTATTTTGGACGCTGAAATTCCTGGGGAGGAACTAACTAATGAGCGATGATGCCGTGGATACTAAACGGCGACGGATGTTGACAACCGCGATGACCGTTGTAGGTGCTGTTGGCGCGGGGTTTGTGTCTGTTCCTTTTCTGAGCGCAATGGAGCCCAGCGCAAAAACCAAGGCGGCTGGCGCGCCGATTGAAGTCGATATAAGCAAATTGGAGGTCGGGCAGCTCATTCGTGTCGAATGGCGTGGTAAGCCGGTTTGGGTTCTAAAACGCAGTCAGGAGTCATTGGAAACTTTGTCTAGCCTGGAGGATCGTTTGCAGGATCCGAATTCGGATGAATCTGCTCAACCCGCTTCAGCTAAGAATCAAACAAGAGCGATCAAGCCGGAAATTTTTTTGGCTGTCGGGATTTGTACCCATCTTGGCTGTTCGCCGACCTATCGACCGGAGGTTGCTCCTGCGGATTTGGGGAAAGACTGGAAGGGCGGGTTTTATTGTCCCTGTCATGGTTCCAGCTTCGATTTGGCTGGCAGAGTGTATAAGGGCGTACCGGCGCCTACCAATTTGGAAATCCCACCTTACAAATATTTAAGCGACACGCGGATATTGGTTGGGGAAGAGCAGGCAGAGGAGGTGTCCGATGCCTAAATGGGTTGCTGGTTTTGCGGATTGGGTGTTTACGCGTTTACCTGTAGACAAAGTCTTCAAGGAACATTTGTCAGAGTATTACGCGCCTAAGAATTTTAATTTCTGGTATTACTTCGGGTCTTTGGCCTTGCTGGTATTGGTTAATCAGATTCTGACTGGGATCGTGTTAACTATGGCATACAAACCGGATGCGAAGTTGGCTTTCGATTCCGTGGAATACATCATGCGCGATGTCGAATGGGGCTGGTTAATCCGGTATATGCATTCGACCGGCTCGTCGGCATTTTTTATTGTTGTGTATCTGCATATGTTTCGGGGCCTTTTGTACGGTTCATATAAGCAACCCCGTGAACTCGTATGGATCTTCGGTATGTTGATTTATTTCTGCTTGATGGCCGAGGCGTTTATGGGTTATTTACTACCCTGGGGGCAAATGTCCTATTGGGGTGCTCAAGTGATCATTTCTTTATTCAGTGCCATACCGTATTTTGGTGAGGACATCGCGTTGTGGATTCGGGGTGACTACACCATAGCTGACGCGACCCTGAATCGCTTTTTCGCTTTCCATGTTGTTGCTGTCCCGTTGGTGTTAATCGCATTGGTCTACCTGCATATTGTCGCCCTACACCAGGTTGGGTCCAACAACCCGGAGGGCATAGAAATCAAGGAAAACAAAGACGCGAATGGGGTGCCCTTGGATGGGATTCCATTTCACCCCTATTATTCGGTCAAGGATTTGGTCGGGGTGGGTGTGTTTATGCTTGTCTTCGCAATTATCGTATTTTACATGCCTGAAATGGGCGGATACTTTCTGGAAGACGCGAACTTTATTCCCGCCAATCCGTTGAAGACACCCGAACATATTGTGCCGGTTTGGTATTTCACGCCTTTTTACGCCATTCTTCGCGCGGTACCGGACAAGTTTTTGGGTGTGGTCGCGATGGGAGCTTCAATCTTTGTGGTGTTTTTACTGCCTTGGTTGGACCGCAGTAATATCAAATCTGTTCGTTACCGCGGCAAAACATTTACCTATGCGTTGGTATTTTTCGTGATTAGCTTTGTGGGCTTGGGCTATTTAGGCTCTCAGCCACCAACACCGACAGCGACGATTTTTTCCAGAATTTTTACCCTGATATATTTCGGTTTTTTCCTGTTGATGCCGTTTTATACCAAAAACGAAAAAGACGGTAGGGAGGTGCCGGAACGCGTGACCACGGAACCGGCATTGGAAGAATCGATCCAAAAAAACTGGCCCGAAATTAAAAAAAAATTTGAGGGGATCTCCATTACCCATGAAATAACAACCAAAAGCGGCTCAGTATACAAAATACCCATTCTGGATGTTGAGGCGGTTTTGACGTTGTTGAAAGAACGCATGTCAAATTTTGCAAGACGCTTTAAAAAATGAAAAAGTTAAGTGGGATTTTGATTTTTTGGTTGCCGTTTTATGTAATGGCGAGTGGAAGTATTGAGCTGGACGAGGTCGATATTGACCTCGCGGACAGCGAGTCGCTGAGACGAGGGGCCAAATTATACGTAACTCATTGTCAAAGTTGCCATTCCGCCAAGCATATGCGTTATGCGCGAATTGGGAAGGACCTCGGAATGTCGGACGAAGAGCTTATAAACGAACTCATCGTCGGCCCGAAAACAGTTTTTGATTCCATGACGAATGCTATGGACGCAAAAGAATCGCAGGCATGGTTTTTGGGTGTGGCACCGCCGGATCTTTCATTAATTGCGCGTTCAAGAGGCGCGGATTGGCTTTATACTTATCTACGAGGATTTTATCTCGATGATTCCAGGCCATACGGGGTCAACAACACTGTCTACAAAGACGTTGCGATGCCACATGTTTTGGGGTTTTTGCAAGGACAGCAAAAAGCTATTTTCGAAAAGCAAGATGGATTTGACGTGCTGGAAAAGCTCCAAATCGTCGAACCTGGAAGTATGTCTGTTGAGCAATTCGATGCGGCTATGTCCGATTTGGTGAATTTTCTGGTTTATGTGGGCGAACCTTCCCAGCTGGAACGTGTGCGCATGGGTAAATATGTCATCCTGTTTTTGATACTATTTTTAGTTGTTGCGTATTTATTGAAAAAGGAATATTGGAGGGATATTCATTAATAATGGTCGGTTTTGGTTTTTTTGCGAAACTGTAAAAATGTTGTAACCGATTGTAATTAAGTTGTAAAAGCGCCATTTCAAATGGCCTTCTCTGAGAGTGATAAAAAAACCGTGCTAGAATGCCGCCAAGTTTTTTGTTAAGTAACTTGTAATTATTCACTATCAGGGGAGTAGCTTGTGGCAAATATCGCAACGCGCAAATCCGTAATGACTTTGTATTCTTCAACCGCTGGCGTGCATTGTCATCGCGCGCGGTTGGTCTTATCTGAAAAAGGTGTTGGGGCCGAGTTTCGTTATGTGGATCCCAACGATCCCCCGGAAGAATTTATTGAATTGAATCCTTACGGCAATCTGCCGACCATGAATGATCGCGATCTGGTTTTGTACAATTCGCGTATCATCATGGAATATTTGGACGAACGTTTTCCCCATCCACCGTTGCATCCCATGGATCCGGTTTCAAGGGCCCAGTCCCGTGTTATCGTTTATCGAATCGAACAGGATTGGTATACTTTGCTGGAGGAAATACAGAACAGTGGTGATAAGAAGGCCGCCAAATTTAAAAAAATGTTGCGCGAAAGCTTGATTGCCGCGGAACCTATATTCGACGCCAAACCGTATTTCATGAATGACGAGTTTTCACTGATCGATTGCGCATTAGCGCCGCTTTTGTGGCGGCTTCCGAGCCTGGGTATTGATTTGCCCAAGCAGGCGGCTTCGATAAAGGCGTATGCAGCACGCGTATTCGAGCGGGATTCATTTCAAGAGAGTTTGAGCGAGCAGGAAAGTGATATGGTGGATAATTCGATGCGTTTATCTGCCTAATAATGACACCGCTAAGACCGCACCTCATTCGGGCCATTTACGAATGGATACTCGAAAACGGCATGGCACCGCACCTATTGGTGAATGCCGAATTGGATGGCGTAAACGTACCGCAACAGTTTGTCCAGGACGGGCGAATAATCTTGAATCTCCGGCCGGAGGCTATCCAAGACCTGTCGTTGGGTATTGAGCAAATTGAATTCAACGCAAGGTTTAGCGGTACACCCATGCAGCTTGTGATTCCGGTGCCCGCTGTGTTGGCTATTTACGCTAGAGAAAACGGCAAAGGCATGGTGTTTGAAGACGAGGACATGTTGCCGTCGCCATCTGACCCAACCAGTAAGGATAAGGTGCCCGACAAACCCTCTCGGCCGGTGCTAAAAGTCGTCAAATAAACCGCTAAGAGGTATTGTTTGCAAAGATCTGGGGTGGGTGATGATCTGTTGTACAAGGTTTATTTTTTATCTGGCGTGTAAACTTTCGACTCTTTGCTAAGTGCTTGAAAATCGCTGGGCAAGGGTAAAATTTTTGCTGTCCCCCGGCGTTCAACCTGGTCGATACGAATCACTTCGTGCATGGGTACGAACGATCTTTTCACCCCGCTGAACTCAGCTTTCAATTTTTCTTCCGAAGGATCTACTACGATCGAGCTGGTTTCGCCAAAAATGAAATCCTCAACGACTACGAATCCGTACAAGTCACCTTGAAAAACGTGTTTCGCGTAGAGTTCGTAGACTTGATCTTGGTTCATAAACACTATTTTGTAGATCTGATTATCCGACATAAAGGGGCTTCGTTGTGTTGGGGTGAAATGGAGCCGATGAGCAGATTCGAACTGCTGGCCTACGCATTACGAATGCGTTGCTCTACCAACTGAGCTACACCGGCTAGATCATTTAATTATACAAGCTAGCAATCGTCTTACAAGTCGACTCGGCATCTTGTATATCAATCGATTGTTGAAGCGTGGTTGTTGGCGGAGGATGTCAGCGGATATCTGTTACGACCTCCAAAGATAGTCCTCAAGACTTGTAAACATCGTGATTTCAGTCCACTTGATTTGAAAATAAGTGGTGCAAGATTGTTCTACGTGGCTTTATACACTTAACCGCTTTGCCGGAATATCGTTTGGCAGTTTTTATAAAGTTGTATGACTTCTGGCACGAGCGTGAATGTCTCGATGAATTTCTCCAATTGACATGTTGGTTCCAGCAGTGGCGGAAGTTCCTGGGACAATTCAAAGGTGTGCACGCCATACTTGACGGCGACGACCAAATAATAAAGATAGTGAATGGCTCGAATAGTGACGGGGGGATCGCCCGGTACCTCCAACACGGGCGCCAGAAACGCGAGCTGAAGTGCTCGGGAACGTGTGTCCGATAGCTGCTTGCCATCTTGCAGTGTGCACATCAGGGGCAGCGCCATGAGTGTATCGGCATCGTCTGTTCCGAGCGTGGGCCTGGGGGTTTCCGGATGAGGTGTACCGAAATCGTGAGCATAGGCTTTTTGATAGCACCATGCCAAGCTGCAGATTACCGGGTCATTCACTGGCGCGGTGGCCGGGTTGGCGTGCTCTAGCAGGATAGGGCGCAGCGAACGCCGTAAATCAGCTAAAGAGGGATCTTGGTCATCATTAGCCAATATTCGATAGCCTAAGCCCGCCAGGAAAAGCATACGGGAGAGCGCATCGAAATTCGGCATTTCTTTGGTCAGAAGCTGCAAGGCTGTGACGTCTATGGCTATGCGAGACCATGATAAAAACACGATAACTTGCGCCAGAATATAGCCATTGCCCGATTGCTTCCAGCAGTTAATTGCGGTCGTCATCCGTTCTTCGGTCATGACGGTCTCTTTGAGTACGTCTCCGGCCATACGCCATATACGGGAATTAAATATGGTGACGCCAAAATTCTCAAAGCGTCCCCATTTAATGCAAAGCGCGAAATAATGGGCCAGCAAGAATTCCTGCCATTCGCGATGGCTAAATCGAACCGTATTCTCTCCTGTGGATAAAAACACCGTACGCTGCAAAATCGCGTTGCAGGCGCTAATCTCTTCGACCAGGCGAAATCCTATGATCATCTCGTTGGCATCACCGACGCGTGGCACGAAACGCTCCCACAGCAGGCGCTCAGCCTTTGCTTCCCGGCGCAGTTGCTGCGTATCGATCTGGCCCCGACGCTGAGAAAAGAACAGCCAGGAGATTAAGCCCAGGGCGGATATCAGCGAATCGATTTCCGAGCCTTGCTGGTACACGGCCAGGTTCCCAATCAGGTTACTGCGTCTTAAAATGGTATGAATCGCTTGCTCCATAATTACAGCATGAGTCAGTGATTTTTCGTCAAAGCCGAAGCTAGGGTCGAAGTCGAAATTACCGAGAATGAGGGGCGTCAGGACATAATCGAGCAAACCTTGGCTTTTGACATAAGGTAGCCAGCGCTTAGACTGAGGAAAAACTTGCTGCGCTTGAGCAATGGAAAGGGGCAGAATTTCAAAAATATCCCGTGGATCGCTGGCTAGGCGCTGTAATCCAGGATAGCCGCTGCGAATTCCCACGATAATCGTCAGTCGCGCATTTTGCGCGTATTGGTGAGTTAGTTCCCTGAGTGCATTCACGACGGAGGAGGGGCTAAGTGAGGGATGGTTCACTAAAAAGTCATCCAAGCCGTCCAATATAAGTGTGATCGCCTGATGGCGCAGTTTTTCTCTCAGCCATGCTGTACTAGCCGATTGGTTTGGATAAAGGTTTTGGATCGACCGGACCCACCAGATCCATAATGCTTTACCGGAGACTTTGCTCCCGGCCGATTCCGGTAAGGTGGTTTGTTGCAGAGGAATCAGCAGAGGAAACGGTGCTTCCGCTGTCGAGTCGGCGAGATAACGGCAACCCAGGCGCCAGGCTAGTTTCGCTAGAACCACCGACTTACCCACCCCGGCGACCCCCGTTACGACCATCAAGCGTGGTCGCTCGCTTCCAGCGCATGCTTCTTGGATCAGCTTATCGCAGATTTCGGCCTGCCCTCCATGTACGGCCATTGCAACGGTCGGCAGGGATTGATCCGGTTTACGCTCGGCATCGTCGGGAAGTTTTCCAATTAGCGTCTGTGTCGCCATCGCCCGATTGATTTTTGCGATTCGCTGCAGGGTGAGATCGATTAATTGAATCGCCTGATTCGATCCATAGCGGCTGATTAGGGTTGCCACCAAGGTAACAATGGGATCACTGAGCTGGACCGGAATTTTGACAGAGCCGTGGGTTCCGCGAACAAAGAGGCGACGCGACTGGCCAGCTGTCGCGAGTGGGACGGATAGATCCGATTTGGCATAAACGTCGTGCACCACAGGCGATGGAATATCGTATTTACCGGCGATCGTTTGTTGTTTGGAAAAATCCTCGTCGAGCGCAGATAAATTTGGGTTTTTCCAAGACAACAAGACCAGAAAATCATTCCAACCCCAGTCCCGGCGGCCTTGCGTGATAAAACGTGTCAGCAAAAGCAGCGGTGCTATAAAAGGATAAATCAGCGAATAGACCCATCGAGTCGGCAGGGTGATGAGCGGGGATCCCCCGTGGTGAGGAACCGCGATATTGACGATATGACGTGTTCGCGTCCAAATGAGGGCAGAGTTGGCGTAGTCGAAGTCGCGCGCGCCGAGGGGTGTTTGTATTTCGCGGAATTCCTTGCGGAGCATTTGCTTGACGATCAAGCCGCCGCTGCTATGTGTGACGAAAACGATATGCCGAAAGTCAAGAAATTCGATTTGCATCCAAGTGCGCAGATCGTCGGCTGCTTGAGAAAGGTTAGTCCGTTCCCACAATTTGGAAGGATAGGAAAATGTTGCAACGTTAACTTCGATACCGGAACGTTGAAGGACCCAGTCCGGCATGTGTTTCCAGGTCTTGAAAGAGTCACCGAATAGCCCGTGAACGAACACCAACAAAACGTCCGAGCCTTGGCCGGAGTTTGGTTCACTCACCCGGTGAACCAAGCCATATTTACTGGCGCTGTTCCAGAATTTATTTGTCACATTGGATGATCGTGCGCGTAATAGCAATCCCATTTTATGGGGCAATGAGCTTCGTGACGCCTTGGCCAAACGTTCAGCAAGTTTCGCTTTGCCATTCAAGATGATTTCCATGTGCTGGGATTATTTAGCTATTTGACCAATAGCGTTTGCTTTTTGGTATGCGGGCCGTTGTGAAAGTCTTTTCCTATAGGCTTGCAGGGCCGGGTAATTTTCGAGAAGGTCGGGTTGCCACTGCAATGTGGCGCCAACCATGATATCCGGTGTGTTAAATTGATCGCCCAATAGAAAGGGCCTGTCGGAGACCGCATGGTCGAGAATTTCAGCAACTTTTTTAAACCGCTCGCGGCTGTACTCAATAATTTCCGGGATTCGCTTGGTTTCGGGAAGGCCTTTGGTATGTAAGAATATATTCCACAACGGAGGTTCCATTGTCGCCGGGACGTAAAACATCCATTGGAAATACAGCCCGCGGTCACCGGAATCGGGTGTTGGAGCCAAATTTCTATCTGTATACTTTTCGGTTAAATACATACAAATGGCGCCCGCTTCGAAAATCACAGTGCCTTCGTCTTCAAGTACCGGTACGGCGCCATGGGGATGAAGTTTGAGATAATCTTCCGTGTGGCCTTCCCCCGCGAAAACGTTAATTAACTGAATATTGTACGAAATGCCCAGCTCTTCGAGTAGCCAAAGGGGGCGGACGGAACGCGTATTCGGGCAATGGTATAATTTCATAAAAATAACCTTGAAGGAGGACTACGTCTATTATCGGGCAACGACTAATTCCGGAAAGAATTCGGCCATCATGCGATCACAATAGGCGGGTAAATTTTTCAGACTCATCCCGTAGTCTTTCGCGGGTGATTCTATCGGGCCACGCACTGTATTAATCAAAATACCAAAAGCACTGGCGTCCAAGCTGGTCGGTTTGTCGCCCATGAAATAAGGTTTATCAGCCAGAAATGCTGAAAGTGCAGCTAAATCAACTTGACCCAAATGGAAAATTTCATCGGCATTGTGTCGACCGGTGCCTTGACCATAAATTTGTTTAGCGATGATCAACCGCCGATAGACCAGTGCCGCTATGTCGCGAATTATCGGAGGCATACCACCAAAGGTCGCTTTCTTAATTGTCTGCCAGTTTTCATCTGTGTATTGCCAGCGCGCATACATACCAACCCAATACAGATGTTCCTCGAGCAAGCGTTGCATTGCCGTGCTGATAGCGCGTTGTTCAGTATTTAGCTCCTTATCAAGTGGATCACCGCATTTATCCTTCAAATACTCAATGATAAAGCGGGAATCCGCGATCTTCTTTCCATCATCTTCGATAAAGGGTAGCTTGCCTTTAGGCCCCTTTAAGGGCATTGTTTCGATGACTTGGTAGGGTAATTCAGTCATGCGTAGATAAGTTTCGATCTTGACATTGAATTGGCCTAAGTTTGGAATACCCCAGGTTGGAGTAAATTGGTAAAGTGTTATCATTTTTCTGTCTCCTGGTTGTTGTCGATTTAAGGCTAAGCAATCTCTATTTTTCAACAGATTGACTTTCTATGATCAATGCGATTATTTTGTTATGGACCGATAAGTCTTTAATAGGCAAATTTTTTTCAATCCAGTATCGCCACAGCGTTTGATGCGATCTCATTGAGTACTTCTCGATTCAAATTTGCGTTAGCCATAACCTGCAAGCCATAGAATGTCGCGGTTAGTTGTCGAGCGATGGTTCGGATGTTGTGCTGTGCTGATATAGTTCTATTTTTCTGCTCGCGCATAAGCATCTGATAGAACACTTGTTCGAGTTGGTTAATTCCGTTGGCTATCTGAGCCGTAACCTCAGGATCAGTGTCGGAAAATTCGATAGCACTGTTGCCAAACATACAACCGCCTGTTCCATTGATCACGCTGTCAATAAGTTGCCTGAACATTTCAGCGATCAGTGTTTTCGCCGGGATATCACTATTCGGATCGGTAAACTGATAGATCGCTTCGGTTTTATGAAATCGGATTAGCGTTGTTAAAAATAATTCGTATTTGCTGCCGAATGTCTCGTAGAAACTGCTTTTGCTGATATCCATCGCTCGAATCAAATCGTGTAGCGAGCTACCTTTATAGCCCTGTTTTCGGAAAACACTCAAGGCT
>CAZVFR010000099.1:9702-11633 GCA_964626505.1 uncultured Methylococcaceae bacterium | reverse complement strand
GCACGGGGCGCAAAATTTTAATGTGGGGCCCTTATATATTCCCGCTATCAAATTGCGCCGCCGAAAACGGGCGGAGGGTAGGGAATCGCCCACATGGTTATTAAGTCATTGACCAGGCTGAACAGCCAAGACTACCCTAAACACATTATCGCGGCTTTGGTAAAGCGTTATGCGGCTGGGCCGCTGTGGAAATCCCGCGGCGATTCTAAAATTTATGTGGCACTTGGCGAGGGTCGGGTGTTAGGCACCGCAAGTTTGCAAGGAAGCGGAATTTACTCGGTGTTCGTAGACCCAGATTTTACACGTCACGGCGTCGGGACGACTTTGATGAACCATCTCGAGCGCACCGCACTGCGCCAAGGCCGTCAGCATATCACACTGACCTCCAGCGTCACCGCGGTCAGTTTTTACCTGGCTCGTGGATACTCCATTATACGCAAGTTTGAGTCGCTACAGACTGGGTGTCTGTTCGAAATGCAAAAAATCTTGTAGTTTATGCTCGTTACGAAAATTCGCCTGCGCCATCTCGGTATGCGGGAATACCTGGAAACCTGGCGGCAAATGCAGGCGTTTACAAATTCTCGCACCCCAGACACACCGGATGAGCTATGGATTCTGGAACACCTACCGGTCTATACCCAAGGCTTAAACGGTAAACCCGAACATATCCTGAGCGCACGTGAGATTCCGGTCGTTGAAACTGACCGCGGTGGCCAAGCGACATACCACGGTCCCGGCCAACTGATCATTTACCCTTTAATCGATTTGCGCCGCAAAAATCTAGGGGTGCGAACGCTGGTCAGCGCCTTGGAAAATGCCGCAGTCAATACGCTAGATCAATACGGACTTAAGGCTGCGGCACGCTCCGATGCGCCCGGCGTATACGTGGAAGGCGAAAAAATAGCCTCGGTGGGTATCCGAGTCAGGCGCGGTTGTAGCTACCACGGTATGAGCTTAAACATAGCGATGGATCTAGCGCCGTTCTCAGGCATCAACATTTGCGGCCATGCATCGCTAAAACCCACCCAACTCAACGATTTGGGTGGCCCAGACAAGGTTTTAGAAGTCTCAGTGCCGTTTGTGGTGCAATTCGCAGAGCTGCTGGATTTTGTGGTGGTCGCTTGATCAAACGCGGATGTGATGCAACAATTCCAAAGGTTACCTATTAAGGCTAAACTTAAGGGTACCTCTTTTAACCCATGAACAAGCATCCGCGCATTCAATGCACGTCAGAAACTCACTAGGAATACATATCGAGCACCATGTCACGCACACCGAACTACAACGCACCATCACGCGCTAACCCCGAAAGCCACGAGCGTGATGGCCAAAAGCTTGCACGAATTCCGATTAAGGTCGTACCGACTACAAAACCACTCAGGAAACCACCCTGGATACGTGTGAAGATGCCTTTAGATAACAAGGTCCAGAAGATAAAAAAAACCCTGCGTGAACACCACCTTTATACGGTTTGCGAGGAAGCCGCTTGTCCCAATCTGGCTGAGTGTTTCAGTAGCGGTACGGCGACATTCATGATCATGGGTGATATCTGTACCCGGCGCTGCCCGTTCTGCGATGTGGCGCACGGAAAACCGCGGCCGCTCGATACCAACGAACCCAACAATCTGGCTGCAACCATACGCGCTATGGCGCTGCGCTACGTAGTGATTACCTCGGTGGACCGGGACGACCTTCGAGATGGTGGAGCCGGGCATTTCGGAACCTGTATAGATGCGGTGCGGATTCAAAACCCGCATATCAAGATCGAGATACTAGTACCCGATTTTCGCGGTCGTATCGACCAAGCGCTGGCCGCACTGTCGCAAAATCCGCCGGATGTATTCAACCACAACCTGGAAACCGTGCCGCGCCTATACAAACAGGCTAGACCCGGCGCTAGCTACGCGTGGTCGCTGGAACTCCTGGCACGC
>CAZVFR010000099.1:0-9692 GCA_964626505.1 uncultured Methylococcaceae bacterium | reverse complement strand
AAGCCGAACATGCCGCCATCCCGACTAAATCCGGACTGATGCTGGGCCTGGGAGAAGAGATTGACGAAGTCGAGCACGTCATGCTGGATTTACGCAAACACGGCTGCGATATGCTAACTTTGGGGCAATATCTGCAACCCAGCCTGGAGCACCTGCCTGTCATGCGCTACGTGCACCCGGACGAATTCGACCAGCTTGGCAAGGCCGGCGAAGAAATGGGATTTTCCCATGTAGCCAGCGGTCCGCTTGTGCGGTCATCCTATCACGCTGACGACCAGGCCAAAGGCGTCATTTAAAACTCAAAATTACCCAATTCGATGCACCATGAACTCATTCTGGCGCTTCAATTCCTGATCCTGCCACCGGGCGGACCGCTACTCATGGTAACTTCGGGTGTATTGCTTAGAGCAAAAAAAATGTCAGCATTTTTGATCATCACCGGCACTGGACTCCTTTACCTGGCTACCATCTCGGCAACCACGTGCTGGCTGCACAGTCTAGTGCCAGTATACAAGGCCGTGGATCCCAACAGTCTAAACAATGGTGTTATCGTAGTACTCGGTGGAGGCGCTTATCACCGCTCCCCCGAATACAATAACGACTCGATCAACGCAATAAGCCTGGAACGTATTCGCTACGCGGCCTGGCTGCAAAAGCAAACCGGTTTACCCATTATGACCAGCGGGGGCAGTGTAGATGGAGTAACGACACCCGAAGGTACACTGATGCGGGATACATTAGAAAATGAGTTTCATGCGAAAGTTAGCTGGACAGAATTGAAAAGTAAAAATACCTATCAAAACGCGATAAATTCGGCGGCAATTTTGCGCGAACTGAACATCAGTAACATCATACTCGTTACCCATGTATACCACATGTACCGAGCCGTTAGCGTGTTCGAAAAAGCCAAACTTTCGGTTACACCTGCTCCGACCGTTTATTTCCGTACACGACCATCCAGCACCTGGATAATGGATTGGATTCCGAGTGGCCCTGCGTCGTTTAGAAACTGGCTACTGCTGCGCGAATTGCTCGGGCGCTTTTGGTATTGGCTCAACGATTTCGCATAATGTACCTGATACACCGTGCGACTATTTTTAAAGAACCGCTAAATTTACGTGGAATTAATTACTATAACAGTCAACAAACCCAGTAACGGTAAATTTTATCGTGATCTGCAACGCTTTTAGAAAAACTACAGGCAAAAAAATACCGAGGTAAACTTTCTTGCCCCGGCACTTTAGAGGAGGAAACTTTTACTAGGTTACTAGTACTCCTTCAAGGTTATATTGACAGTTTCAGAGCCTCGCAAAAGCGCCAATGCAAGGCGCTGTTTGAAGGGAATGGCTGGCCCTTTACAAGAACAGCAACGCCGCAGTGGTGTTTTTGCGAGGCTCCCTTCGGGCGTGGCGATAAGCGGCTATCTGCGTTGTTGTACTCCCTCGAATTAGCCTGCTAGTCCTGCGGTCGTACGCCTAGCAGCTAACCGCTTCTCGCCACGCTGAATCCGTCAATATAACCTTGAAGGAGTACTAATCATCATTGGCGATACTCATCCATCGCTTGCACTTTGAGAAGTCTGACTGCGGTTTTTTCGCCATACCATAAACCCGTAAATGGATCCTGCCACTGATAACCAGGCTGCGATAATCGAATCGTTTTTCGACGTTTCCAACCGGAACCTCTCAACAGTACATCGAAAAACCAGTGGCTTAGAAATGAACTTAGCTTGTCAGTCATGGCACAACCTCCCAAAATTGGAGAATTTGCCGTCCCGTGGCGAATAATCGGCAACACTCCTTGTACTTAGGTCTATAGCAGTTGTCATGCCAATATTATTTATACATGGATTTAAGCATTTCTTGCTTTACAAACCCATTATTCCTGTGGTAGAGCGGGATTAAGCGCAAATAACACTCTCATAGGTATATTGGGAAACACCGCATCAACGCGACATTTAGAGCTACAAAAGTTGTCAGAAACTGACCATTTGGGTCAGTTTCTGTGAATCTTGTCTCAAAACTAAGCTAAAACCAGCCCGTTAATAAAAATTTGTTTTCACAAAAGGTTTTCTGACCGAGCGGAATACAAGCTTTCTTTCCACGTGAAGAAATCCCCTGTGGGAACAAAGATCAAGCGAGGGCTTGTCATTCTGGCGAGAAATCCGCGCTATGGAAAATACATATGATCGACGCAGCACAATGGATTCAAGACTTGAACCTAGCGCTTCATCCAGAAGGTGGACATTACTGTCAGACCTATAAGTCTGACGAAAACATTGCGGAAAATCACCTGCCCGAACGGTTTGGAGGCAACCGCGTATTTTCGACAGCGATTTATTTCCTGCTACAAAGCCACGAATTTTCGGCTCTGCACAAGATCAAGCAAGATGAACTGTGGCATTTCTACGACGGCGCACCATTGACCTTACATACCATCAATTCTGAAGGCCACTATTCGACGACTCGACTCGGCAAAGATTTAAAGCGCTTCGAAGTACCCCAGATCGTGATCAAAGCTGGCGTTTTGTTCGGGGCAACAGTTGATACGCCAGACGCCTATACGCTCTGCGGCTGCACGGTTGCGCCGGGGTTCGAATTCGATGACTTCGAAATGCCCGAAAGAGACACGCTGATTGAACAATTCCCAGACCAACGGCCAATTATAGAGCGCCTGACGCGGCAGCACATTTCTTGAACTAAACAAAAACCCAAACCGAATTACAAGCGTATAATCTGCAGCTAAAACTCTATGGGCGATAAAATCAGAACTTGGCTTCGTCAAAGTTTAACTGGCGCCAAGCTTCGTATAAAACCACAGCAGCGCTATTGGATAGATTTAGACACCGACTGCCATTGACCATGGGTACACGTATGCGAGTTTGCTCGGTAAACTGTGACAGCACGTCATCAGGAAGTCCCCGCGTCTCGGGACCAAATATGCAAGCATCGCCGCTTTGAAACTCAACGTCAGCGTAGCAACGCGTAGCCTTGGTCGTTAGCGCAAATTGTCGATCAGGTGTGGCTTTTTCAAGATAATCCGCGTAGCTAGCGTACTCCAAAACATCCGCAAATTCCCGATAGTCCAAACCAGCCCTGCGTAGTTTTTTATCATCCAAATTAAAACCGAAGGGATGAATCAAATGCAACTGCGCATCGGTGTTCGCGCACAAACGAATAATATTGCCGGTATTGGGTGGAATTTCAGGTTGAAATAAAACAATATGGAACCGAGCGTTCATGAATCACAGTAGCCTAAGTGACGTTCCTATTCCGGCAGCATTTCCTCCAAGCGAAGTTCCTTTATTTTTCGCGTCAGCGTGTTGCGGCCGTAACCCAACAACTTGGCGGCTTCTTGGCGCCGACCGCCGGTATAATTCAATGCGGTTTTGATCATGATAGCTTCCACCGACGGAATTGTCTCTTTGGCAATACTTGAATCGCCATTTAACAGCCTACTTTCTATCCAATTTTGCAACGATTTACGCCAATTTTCACCCGCATCGGTTGCCTTGGCAGATTCGATTAACAGCTCAGGCGGCAAATCTGTAATATGAATAACCTTTCCCGACGCCATTACCGCCAACCACCGGCAGGTATTCTCGAGCTGGCGTACATTGCCGGGCCAATCGAGTTTGCACAAATATTCGCTTACCTCGGGCAACAAGGTTTTGACTTCAACCTTCAGCTCCTGGCTGGCCTGGGTCATAAAATGTTTCAATAATAGGGGTATGTCTTTGCGGCGATCGCGCAGCGACGGGATATGTACACGAATCACATTCAGTCGGTGAAACAAGTCTTCCCTAAAGCGGCCTTTGTCCACCAACTTCTCTAGATTTTGGTGCGTTGCCGCGATGATCCTAACATCGACGGTCAGGGGCATATGGCCGCCAACCGGATAAAACGCTCCGTCGGCCAATACACGTAACAAGCGTGTCTGCAATTCCGCCGGCATGTCGCCGATTTCATCCAAAAACAAGGTGCCACCGTCGGCTTGCTCGAAGCGCCCTACCCTTCGGCTTTGCGCACCCGTAAATGCGCCTTTTTCGTGCCCAAACAATTCGGACTCCAACAAATCCTTGGGGATGGCAGCCATATTCAACGCGATAAACGGGCGTTCGGCTCTCGGGCTATGGCGATGCAACGCTTTAGCAACCAGTTCTTTCCCAGTGCCAGATTCTCCGTTTATCAAAACTGTAATATGCGATCTCGCAAGACGTCCTATGGCACGAAAGACTTCCTGCATGGCTGGAGCCGCTCCAATTATTTCAGGCGACGAATCCAACTCCTCGGATCTATTTTCAGATTTTTCGGATACCCGCCGCACCTGGCTGCATGCCCGTGTGACCAAGTCAACCGCATCATTCAAATCGAAGGGTTTTGGCAGATATTCAAAAGCGCCGCCGTGAAACGCTGAAACCGCACTTTCCAAATCCGAATGTGCCGTCATGATAATAACGGGCAGATCGGGAAACTGTTCATTCAATCGATCCAGCAGCTCCAAACCATCCATACCCGGCATTCGAATATCGGACAATACGACGTCGGGAACATCCAGTTCCAAGGCTCTCAGAAATTCAACCGCGCTCGCGAAACTGCGCACGCGAATTCCCGCTTTCCGCAAGGCTTTGTCCAAAACCCAACGGATTGATTTATCATCGTCGACCAACCAAACGCGACAAGAGTTATTCACGCCCTCCCTCCAACGGCAAAACTATCGAAAATACAGTATGTCCCGGTACACTGGCACACTCGATCATTCCTCCATGCTGATTAATCAAAGATTGAGCAATGGTCAATCCTAAACCAGTCCCTTCCGCTCGACCGGTAACCATCGGGTAAAAAATCTGTTCCAATATTTCAGGATCAATTCCTGGTCCGGTATCTATCACATCTATCCTCACAGCGAGCTTATTGCGTTGATTACTTATTGTGACCTGTCGGTGAACCCGCGTACTCAACGTGATTTGGCCGCGGTCCCCGACCGCCTGCGCGGCATTTCGAACAATATTCAGTATGGCTTGTATCAACTGATCGTGGTCACCAACCAATTCAGGAATACTTGGATCGTAATCGCACACAACAGTGACCTGCTCCGGTGTTTCCACACTAACCAATTGCCGGACCCGCTCTAGAACTTTGTGAATATTCAGAGGGGCTTTTTGAGGAAGTTTGTTGGGGCCCAACATTCGATCCATTAGCGACTGTAGGCGATCCGATTCGTCGATGATAATGCGCGTATATTCTCTAAGCTCGGTAGGTAACTCCTGATCCAACAGTTGTGCCGCCCCACGCAGCCCACCCAAGGGATTTTTGATTTCGTGCGCCAATCCCCGCAATAACATGCGCGACGCATTTTGCTGGGTTAATAACTGTTCTTCGCGTGATATTTTCAACTGTCGGTCGACCCGCTGCATTTCAACCAAAACGGACGTAGGCTCTCCTGCATCAAAAAGCGGTGTAGCAAAAAAGTTCACGGTAATAACGCCATCGATTTGTTCGATTACCATATCCTTTTGAGCCATTGCCACCCCGGTTTTCATCGCATGCCTCAATTCGTCTTGAATCGAACTGTCGCGGCATTTCAGTATCTCGCTAATGTGTGCGCCGATAAAATGTCGCGCACTCCCGGTCAGCAACATTTCGCCCGCGTGATTTATATAATTCAAATGAAGACTTGCATCGAAAAAAAGCACTACATCGGCTAGATTTTCAAGTATCAGACAACAATCCGAGTACTTCCGATCAGTATCCATAGACTCAAAATAGCAATATGCAGGCCAAAATCACCAATTCGCGCAGATCCATTATTCGCTCACCAACACCTCTGGATTTTTAGCGGCTTAGCGTTGCTGCTCAACAAGTAACGCTTTCAATAGTGACGCCGATCAACCCAATCTGATTCAAAAACTGGGCAGCACGCAAAGGCTTACGCACCATTATAGTGCAACCCGATTCCAGCAG
The DNA here is from genome assembly GCA_964626505.1 of uncultured Methylococcaceae bacterium. Classification (GTDB taxonomy): domain Bacteria; phylum Pseudomonadota; class Gammaproteobacteria; order Methylococcales; family UBA1147; genus CAZUGA01. The sequence goes on along the minus strand of CAZVFR010000099.1, from coordinate 3,729 downwards.
CACTTCCCCATACTAACCCGTAGCATAAAAAAACGCCCCGAAAGGCGTTTTCTTGACTCAGTTATGCAATCAAACAGCGGCAGTCTATATCACCACATCGCTAATGTTGAATGATTACATCTTAACTACAGACTATAATACATATCGAACTCAATCGGGTGAGTGCTCATACGCAGACGAGTCACCTCTTCCATCTTGAGACCGATGTACGCATCGATCGCATCGTCGGTAAATACACCACCCGCTGTCAGGTATTCACGGTCAGCATCCAAGGCTTCCAGTGCCTGATCAAACGAAAAGCAAACCTGAGGAATATTTTTCTCTTCTTCAGGTGGCAAATCATAAAGATCTTTATCCATCGCGTCGCCCGGATTGGTTTTATTTTGAATTCCGTCCAGACCAGCCATCAACATGGCCGCAAACGCCAAGTAGGGATTCGCGGTTGAATCCGGGAAGCGTACTTCGACACGCCGCGCTTTAGGATTGGAATCAAACGGAATACGGATTGACGCAGATCTGTTTCTAGCCGAGTAAGCCAGCATTGTAGGTGCTTCGAATCCTGGCACCAAACGTTTGTAGCTGTTGGTGGATGCATTTGCGAATGCGTTGATCGAGCGCGCATGCTTGATAATACCACCGATATAGTGCAATGCAGTTTCGGACAAGCCGCCGTACAAATCACCACTAAACAGGTTATTGCCATCCTTGAAAATCGATTGGTGCACGTGCATGCCATTACCGTTATCACCGACCAGCGGCTTGGGCATAAAGGTTGCGGTCTTACCGAATGCGTGAGCCACATTGGCGACAACATATTTCAAAATCAATACTTCATCAGCTTTGCGCACCAGGGTGTTATATAAAACACCAATTTCGGCCTGTCCCGCAGTAGCCACTTCATGGTGATGAACTTCGGTTTCCAAGCCCATTTCTTCCAGAGTCAGGCACATTGCGGAACGCATGTCCTGAAATGAATCGACCGGAGGAACAGGAAAATATCCACCTTTAACGCCAGGACGGTGGCCAATATTACCGTCTTCATAAACCCTGTCTGAATTCCAACCGGCCTCCTCCGAATCGATCTGATAAGATGCACCCTTCATGTCGGACGCCCAACGGACGTCATCGAATATGAAAAATTCGTTTTCCGGACCGAAATACGCTGTGTCGGCAATACCCGTGGAACCCATGTACGCTTCGGCACGCTTTGCAATTGACCGTGGGTCACGTTCATAACCCTGCATAGTGGTCGGCTCTACAATGTCACACCGCAGAATCAATGTGGTATCGTCATAGAATGGGTCGAGTACCGCGCTGGATGCATCAGGCATTAAAATCATGTCCGACTCATTGATACCCTTCCATCCCGCGATAGACGAACCATCGAACATTTTACCGTTTTCAAACAGCGCCTCGTTTATAGTATGCGCAGGGACTGTTACATGCTGTTCTTTCCCGCGCGTATCGGAAAAACGATAATCCACGAACTTTACATCTTTCTCTTTAATTAAAGAGAGAACATTTTCTGGTGACATTCAAGCCTCCTCCGTTTTGTTGTAATTTTTGAAAAAAGCAATATGTATACCAAACTAATCCCGGCAATCACACCGAATAACTCGGCAATACAGATCACTTCACGTCATTAATGTGCACCTACATGGTACATTTGCACTATTATTGTGCGCTTTGCTTGGTCAAGCTCGCAAGAAGGCCCAGTTTAGTACACCCGGGGGCCTGAGACAAAATCCAATTTTGCATGTGGGCGTTTTTGCGGTAATACAATCGCTTGTAAATCACAACCAACAACGATATTTGACAGCAAAATAACAAATTCAACCGTCTCATTTATAGCGATAGATCAGAGTCTAAGCCGCAGCCAACCTCCAGCGTAATACAATATTCGCCGTCGCAATCTTCCGCATGGGTCACTTGGTGCCCATTGATGCGGCACCAAGCCGGAATATCGCTCATTACACCGGGATCCGTGCAAACCACCTTAAGCCTATCACCGGCTTGTAAGTTTTTAACCCGATCCTGCACCCTTATTACCGGTAACGGGCATAGCAGCCGGCGTGCATCCAAATATTCTATTGTCATAGTAACTCTACTAAGCCACGGGCATTTTAAGGCTCGTTGAGCAGTTACTCGTCATATTTTATATATGCCAGTCACTGGGAATTTCATGGGCCGCTAACGGCTGTATTGAAAATTTCTCTTCGCGGCCATCATGAATCACCGACACATCCACATTGTTGGCTTCGCGCCCCTGGCTGTATCGAGCCGTTATGCGCGCGGCCAGTGCCAAATCATCGCGGCTCGGCTGACCGTCGATCAATACCAACGGACCGTTGTGGCTCGTCGTCTGCATGTGCGTAAACGATTTTTTATAACCCTGCAAAAATTTCCCCTCGCCTTCTTCGCGCGCGATAATCATTTTAAAATTTGGCCGCGGACGTAAATGCCTACCGACTTTGAGCAACATAATATCGTCCAACTCATAGTGTTTGTCTCCCTGCGTAGCCCATAAATCGCGCAGCTTTTCCGCATAGTTCTTGTCAGTTAGAAAACAACACCCTCCAGCCGGTTGGGCGTAGTCCTCGATTGCGAAGTTTTTGGCCAGCGCGATTTGGGGCTTTCTGCCACGACCGCTGAAATCGTGGAGCAACTCACGATCCACCCAACCCTCGCGTTCAGGTAGCGTAGGCGGCAAATATTTCGCGCATAACGGTCGCAGCAACAATTCGTCGGCACCGGATTCCCGTGCCACGATCGGCATCGTCTCCTTGCGCTGCGACATTGGACGTTGCCCGATCACTTCACCCGTGATTACGAAATCGAAGCCATTCTCGTTGATCCACTGCCGCGCCTTGCCCACCATAAATATTTTGCAGTCCAGGCAGGGGTTCAAGTGCGCCCCGTAGCCATGCTTAGGATTAATCACAACATCCTTGTACTCCTCGATAATATCGATGATATGCAGCTTTATGCCAAGCTGCTCCGCAACCCACAATGCATTATTGCGTTTGAGTTTGGACTTGTCTTTTTTTCGAATCGCGTGAGTATGCCCTTCCACGCAGAAGCCCGTGAAGAAATTTATTCCTTCTACATGTACCCCTTGATCCAACACCACCTTGGCGGCCAACATGGAATCCAGTCCACCCGAAATCAACGCGACCGCTTTACGTTTATGCTGCATGATTAGTGATCCAGAAGCTATGAATCGGTTTATTATAAGATATAATTGTGTGTTTTTACTCTCGAATTGCAAAAAGGGGCTCGTGGCAAATTCCATTCAGACCAAACATGATGTTTCCACTTTCCAGGGACTCATCCAAGCCCTGCAAGAATATTGGTCCGCGAAGGGCTGCGTGCTGTTACAACCCCTAGATCTGGAAGTCGGCGCCGGCACTTTTCATCCGGCTACCTTTCTACGCGCAATAGGGCCAGAACCCTGGCGCACCGCCTACGTACAACCCTCACGTAGACCTACGGACGGACGTTACGGAGAAAACCCGAATCGTCTACAACATTATTATCAATTTCAGGTTCTGCTGAAACCTTCGCCAAACGATATCCAGAATTTATACCTGGATTCGCTGTGCTGTCTAGGTCTGGATCTATGCGAACACGATGTCCGTTTTGTGGAAGACAACTGGGAATCTCCAACTCTTGGCGCCTGGGGCCTGGGCTGGGAGGTTTGGTTAAACGGCATGGAAATAACTCAGTTTA
>CAZVFR010000098.1:11309-11879 GCA_964626505.1 uncultured Methylococcaceae bacterium | reverse complement strand
CACTGGCGTGGAAAGATCTTGGGTGTTCCGTTTATATCCCAGTACGACAAATCAAATAGCGCGCGGCATTGTAAATTGTATAGCAGTGAACCTAAACGCCGCACAAAGCTTTCGCGAATTTTACGGTTGGCTTTGATGATGGATTCCGGGTTAGCGACAGCGTATAGAATCGCTAGCTGTAACTCTTGCGGTGTTGTTCTGGCGGAATTCGTGTAGCAAATTAAGTTTCCGCGTGCGCCGGCGATGCCGTTGCGTACGGCCTGTCCCCAGCCGGGCGGTGAAGAGTTAAACATTCGAACTTCGGGATACTCGTCGGCCAGATCTTGGCAGACGGTATCCGAGTTATCCTGGGCACCGTTTACCAATAAATCGATTTCGAAAGAGACCGGGATTTTATTGAGCGCTTCGATATACGCGGTTACGATATTGGTTATGTGATCCGCTTGGTTGTATACCGGGAGAATGATTGAGATATCGGGATTGTTCATGGTTTGTAACTACTCAGCGAGCCATTAAGAGTAGGTGTTATCATTATTTTTTCTGCACCCATGGGTAGATTTGTTCACACAG
>CAZVFR010000098.1:0-11299 GCA_964626505.1 uncultured Methylococcaceae bacterium | reverse complement strand
ATATCGGGATTGTTCATGGTCTGTAACTACTCAGCGAGCTTAAAAATAGGCGTTACCATTATTTTTGTTGCATCCATGGGTGGATTTGTTCACACAGCGAATTGGCATCCAAACCAGCCCGATTAATCAAATAGTTATAACCGCCGGTTGTTTCCGTACCCAACTCCTGAATTCCATAGCGTTTAAATTTACACGTCACGGAAGATTCCGCTATCAGCTCTGCTATAGCTGAACCCAGGCCACCTGTAACCAGATGACCTTCTATGGTACAAACGTGGGAAAAGCCGCGCAAACTGGTAAGTAGTGCTTGCTCGGGAAGAGGGTTGATCTGACTGACGATAGCAACCTGAGCGCTAACACCTAGAGCTTGCAGGCTTTTTGCCGCACTAACGACTTCTGTTGATATACTGCCCATACTCAGTAGCAAAACATCTGAACCGTTGACAACGGTGTTGATCGTATCAAACTCATATTGTCCGTTCAGGCCGGGTACCTGCAAATTTTCAAATTTACCAATTCGATAATAGGCCGGGCCGGGTCTGTCCCAGCATTGATTGAGTATGCTCTTTAACTGCTCGGCGTCAGCCGGCGCAAAGATATCCATGTTCGGATAATGCCGAAATACGGCAACATCTTCCAAGCCATGATGCGTAGGACCTGCTGGGCCGTATTCTACACCGCCGCCGACGCCGACAATTCTAACCGGAAGGTTGTGTAATATCGGGCCGTTGCGGATAAACTCATAGGGCCTCAACGTCGCAAATGTCACAATAGAGTAAACGAATGGAATATAACCTGCCTCGGCCAATCCCGTTGCTAAGCCAACCATGTTTTGCTCGGCGACCCCTACGTTGTAAAAGCGATCCGGAAAATGCTGCTGAAACGGTTCGATAACCGTGTAGCCTAAATCCCCGGTCAGTAAAACGATTCTCGGGTCTTGTTTGGCAAGGTGAATTAGTCCATCAACCAGCGCTTTTCTCATGGTAACACCTCAGCTTACCCTCAAATTTAGTCGATTACGGCGTCGATAATGCTCATGTACCCCAGTACACCGCGCGTTTTCTCCTTGTACTCGACTAAATTTGAGGGCAATCTGTGCCGTTACAGGTATTTTTAAGTTCGCTGAGTAGTTAGTGCTCATAGTTGATCACCGATCTCTTGGGTTGCTTGCTGATATTCTTCATCGGACATTGGCCAGTAGTGCCACTTTAACTGATTTTCCATGTAAGAAACGCCTTTGCCGAATGTCGTTCTTGCAAGCAAAAGTGTGGGTTTGCCACTTGCTGGCGTGGTTAGTTTCTCATGCAGTAATGTTTCGTTATGCCCATCGATTTCGAGACTATTCCAGCCAAAATATTTCCATCGATCCAGCATATGATCATTGTTGATAATGCCTTCCGTCTTTCCCATTGCCTGCTGACCGTTCCAGTCAACGATGGCGACCAGATTGTCCAAACCATGATGGGCCGCGAACATCAATGCTTCCCAAACCGAACCTTCGTTTAGTTCCGCGTCGCTTAGCAACACATACACGCGGCGTGTTGATTTTTGCATTTTAGCCGCCAGGGCCGCCCCGGCGCCCATCGAGAGACCCTGTCCCAGTGAGCCGGTCGAAAAATCAACGCCATTCAAACTAATTTCCGGGTGAACCCCCAACGACGAGTCATCACCGCAGTAAGTATCCAGCTGTTCGAGAGTAATCCAACCTTTCTGATGAAATGCGCAGTATAAGGCCAGTGCCGCGTGGCCTTTAGATAATACAAATCGATCACGTTCATTATCCCGAGTGTTGGCTAGTCGCAGTACGTCGGAATACAGCGTGGCGATGATATCGGCGATAGACAGGGATGAACCAATATGGCCAACATTGGCGCGTTTTGATTGGTCTATGACTAATTTACGAATGGTGTTGCCCGTTATCAAGGTCAAATCGTCCGCGGAATTTACCACTTAGGAACCCCCAAAGGCTTGATTATGAGAGGTGATCGAGCTGAGTACGACAAATTGCCCGAACTGGGCGACTTTGTGATGCGTTTTTTTTAACTCAAATCCTACGGTACGCATCCAGCGTTTTTCCTTTTCTATGTTTTCGATCGGTGCTGCTACATAGTGAACTGTAGATGTTAATCGCAATAGTTTTTTCATGGGTGTGTCGTTATTTCTTCGATTAAAGTAGTCGGATGTCTCCAGTTCGGAAATGCTGTCCGAGGGTTTGTTGTGCGCATAGATTGCGTCGAAGACTGGCTCATCCACGATTACCAAAGGATTGGTTGGGCCGGACACGTATTTGCCTAGTTTGGTCCCGGCTGATTCGGACAGCAAAAAGTCATCCGTCGGGTATGTTTCGGGTATGATACCAAGCGCTTTGTCTAGGCTCCAAAGTCGGCTATAGAGAAATACCGGTCGTCCGCGTTGATCAGGTTGATTCAAATACTCCGCGAGCTCGGTTTGGGCTTTTTCGGGATAGCTATTTTCCCTGAGTATAGACGGAAATCTGGTCGATCCAGAGAATGTTGGTGATATTCCCGACAGCACATCGCGGCCGCCTTTCAAAAGTCCGCTTACATAGTACTGCCCGGTTGGTGCAAGCGCGATAAAGTAGGTTGTCGATATAATTGCGGCAATACTAATCATGACCAACGATATGGATTTGGGCGGAGAAAATCTGGATTTATTCAACGGCAATATCCACCATAAAACCAAGCCGAATGTTGGTGGTACCAAATGCCACATATCGCAACGGTTCATGCCACTTTTCATGGCGATGATCGCGTACACGAATGTCGCAACCAAAAATAAGTCGCCGTCTGATAATTTTCCTTTAGTAGCGCTGCCGGCGCCGACGAGTAGAGCGGTGCCTATGATCAAAGCGAATACAGCGAGTGAGTTCAAGGTCCAATAAAATTGAAAGCCACCTTCCTGGCTGTAACGTCCCATGGAATAAACACTGTGCTGGAAGTAGGCGTCTGCATGATTACCTAGCACGGCCCATGTGGTCAATACCCAGATGCACAGCGATACAACGCCAATCATGGCCAGCCTCATTATTATCTGCAGTGACCGTGTATTGGCGAACTCAACCAGATAAGCTCCAGCAAGGCCAATAGCACAGGCGGCGCCAAAATCGTGCGAATAAGCCATCATCAAGCCCAGCAGTAGGCCACTCAATAGAGATCGAATGGTCGAATTTGTGGCTTGGGATGCGTATAAAAGAATCAACAGGGGAAATAATCTGCGCAGGCCATTCCAGGTCGGTGCTAGCAAGGTATTGAACATCATCCCCGACAAAAGAATGATGGCCAACAGTCTGTGCTTGGTATTGGGTATGTATTTTTGCAATAGGACAACGATCAGCAGGTATTGCAGCGACTCCAATATGCAAATATAGGCGTAGTATCCAACCATGGAATGCCCAACGATTTGGGACCAATAGTAGGGAAGATAGACCATGAGTGGGCTGTACAAGGTTTCGAAATCGGCGTATGGGATTTGCCCATCGTGCATACGGTTGAGTAACGACAAGAAGTAGGTGTCTTCAACAAAAGGTCCGTAACGAGGAAGAAAAAGGGGGCAGTAAATTATCCATGGCAGGATGATGGCCAGGCTTCTTTCCAGCCATTTGGAAAGGTTTGAAACGCTACGCTGATGTGCTGGCGGCACGGGTGCTGCGTTAACAAGATTGCTTGAATGGTGTTGGCGAGCAGCAAGCCAGCCCACAATTATGCAGCATGCTACGAATACGAAAATAATATTATAGGCGTGCTTGGTGCTATAGCCTACGGCGGCGGACGCACTGACGACGTTCTCTGGAACTGGAAACCAGTACGGGACCCATTGCAGCAGTGGAATAAATAAAATCAGGCCAACGGGCCATAGCTTCCAAAGGGCTTGCGTTGTAATTTGCGATGTTTCAGCCATCGTGTGCCATTTTTTTATTTTAAATTTTTCCTTTTTGATCAATAAAACGTACCGGGCTAATCCTCGACCTTGTGCGTTTCAAAAATCTTTCGTTCTCCCTGCCATTTTTGGACGTCTATAGATCCATCCTCGTTAAGGCAGCGAGCTGCGGCTTGAGCCATATAGATCGCGTGATGAGTATTGTCATGTGCGTAGAGGCCTTGTCGTCCGAAGGTCAATACCCCATCCAGTGTTTCCAGCCACGCATCAATTTGTTTAAAGTGCTGCTCGTAGCCGATATGGTAAAGCGGATAAGCGAAGGGAATGCGCTTGATTTCTATTCCGCTGATTGCTGAGGTAATCGGGAGACCGGCCTTTGCCAAACCCTCTTTCACAAGGTCTCTTAGTTGTTCGTCAGGTGCATTCCAAACGGTGTCGGTTTGCGCACAGGGCAGTTCGGCGCACAAAACCGTTCGACCCGCTGGCTTTGCTGTCGCTGAATAGTTTTTGGGTTCAGACAGCCGTGTGAATGGAAAATCCAATTCCGGAAAGTAATGAGCATCGAATTCAGTGAATTGATCCTGTTCAAGCACCAGATAGATTAGCATCATGGCTCTGAATTCAAGGCTCTGTCCCGCATCCGATACGGATTGAGGTGCGGGCGGGTTAATCATGCGGCTTAAGAGTGTTATTGGAATAGTAGAATATACTTGGTCCGCATCCAGCGAGACCATTTGACCGTTGTCTTCGTATTCAACCTGCGGTTTTTTGCCCGTCAAATCGACTTGTTTGATGGTAACGTTCAACCGAATATCGGCCCCGGCATCTGTTGCGGCCTTATAAAGTGCATCCGAGATTTGACCAAAGCCGCCTTTCGGATAGTGGAAGATGCCTTTTTTGTTTGCCGCGCCGGTCGATTTGCGACTAGGTAAAAGGCGCAAAATCATTTTTCCGATCGAGTTTGCGGAAACTCTTTTCTTGGCCTGGATCGGCGATATTTTTACTGGCTCCAATCCCCATATCTTGCGTGCGTAAGGAAAATAGAACTCGTTACAAATAGTGCGCCCAAGTCCTTGCTCCAACACCTCGGCAAAATTTGCATCGCCATTGGCTTTTCGGCCAGGAAGTATTTTTCGGAGCAAGTCCAAACCCACTCCGATTGAAAAACGCGGGTGTAGCCTGAAAATAAGGTCCAACGGCCGTAGCGGGAAATGAATCCATCGGCCTAGAAGACGGATGCGTCCATGTCTTGGGCGGTCCAGTAAGTCATCGCCCAGCAGATTTTTTAGGCGCGATAGAACCTTCGGGTCAGCCGCGGGGTGTAGTCGATGACTGCCAAAGTCTACTTGTACGCCAGCCAGCTCAAAGCTTCCGGCATTGCCACCTACAAAATTCTGTTTTTCCAACACTACAACGTTGACGCCTTGTTCGGCGAGTTCGAGTGCGGCAGCAAGTCCGGCGGGACCGGCTCCAAAAATCACGACTTGGGTCATAGTTCAACCTTTGGTTATGGGCGCGGTATCATTGGAAGCGTCCGTTAATATTTAAGGGTTCATGTGCGCTGACAGATCGGAAACACAAGGTGCTGGATTAGTGTTGTCCATTAACCAATCGGTAATAGCCTCGAATAAAGGCTGTTATAAGAAATTTTGTCGCGGAATTTTATTGGGGTCGAAGCGTGATCTTGGTAATCTGGTCCGAAAGTAAGCCAACCGCCCAAATAATCGCGGCACCCAAAAACCCAATCATCGCGGTACTCGAAATTATGCCGACCGTCACATCATACACAAACTTTGACAAGCCGCCGATAAAGAAAATACCGCCAAGTGGCAGGAAGACTTTAAGCGGATTAAAATAAACGATCGTTCGAATAATCAGGAGCAGGAACTCAGCGGCGTGGTGGGGTCGAATTTTCGACTCGCCAATTCTTTCATGGTAGTTGATCGGCTTGTATTTAACCAAAGCACCGGAACACAGCGATGCCAGGGTGATCGTAGTTGTGAATGAAAATCCCGAGGGGAGTAGATGCTTGAAACGCATTATCAGGGGTTTCCGCATTATCCGTAAGCCGGAATTCAGGTCGGGAATATTTCTTCCGGCGAGATAACTGGCAAGCATACCAAGAAACCACTTTGCGGGTTGTCTGACGGTCGGAATTGCAACGCTTTCGCCAGTCCGGGCGCCAACGACCATTTCATAGCCTTCCAGTTCATCGAGCAGGCCTGGAATTGCATCCGCAGGATAGCTGCCGTCGGCATCGGTAATCACGATAATATCGTAGTCGGAATAGTCAATACCGACTTTTAAGGCTGCACCGTAACCGCGATTCTCCGGCTGTGAAAGGACTATAACGCCTTCTTTGTTTGCGAGTTCAGCGGTCTTATCTTCGGACCCGTCATCGACGACGATAATTTCGTACGTTCGTCCAATACCGTCCATTGCGGCACGTAATGTTTGGATGCCAACGGTTATTCCGCCTTCTTCATTGAATGCCGGAATGACGATGCTAACAGGCTCATCGGTCACGTCCTTATTTTCGGTGCTCATGATTTCAATCCCCTCTCAATTTGTTTTTTACCCACAATAGTAGTCCCGTAACGCTATCTGTCCTGCGCCCCGTGGGCCAATCTATCGTCGCCGGATAGGGTTGATAACAATTTGTCGAAATAATCAATAGTCTTTCCCAGGCCTTCTTCCAATTGAATTTTAGGTTCCCAATCCAGTGCTTGTTTGGCCAGCGAAATATCCGGCCGGCGTTGGGTTGGGTCGTCACTCGGTAACTCTTTATAGACCAATTTAGACTGTGATCCAGTCATGCTGATGACCTGCTCCGCGAGTTGTTTGATCGAAAATTCTTCAGGGTTTCCGATATTGACCGGACCGGTAAAGTCATCGGGTGTATTCATGATCCGAATGAAAGATTCAATAAGATCGTCGACGTAGCAGAACGATCGGGTTTGGGAGCCGTCTCCAAATATGGTTATGGGGTCTCCCCTTAGTGCTTGAACAATAAAATTCGAAACGACCCGACCGTCATCCGGATGCATTCTGGGTCCGTAGGTGTTGAATATTCGACCAACCTTTATTCTAAGTTGATGCTGACGATGATAGTCGTAGAACAGGGTTTCCGCGCAGCGTTTGCCTTCGTCGTAGCAGGCACGGATACCGCGCACATTGACTTTGCCCCAATAGTCTTCAGTCTGAGGGTGTTCTTCCGGGTCACCATACACTTCGCTGGTCGATGCCTGAAAAATTTTTGATTTAATCCGTTTGGCGAGACCCAGCATATTGATGGCGCCATGAACGCTGGTCTTGGTGGTTTGTACGGGATCAAATTGATAATGGACTGGTGACGCTGGGCAGGCTAAATTATAAATTTCGTCAACCTCGATATACAGTGGGAAAGTGACGTCATGGCGCATGACTTCAAAACGAGGATTGCTCAGCAAGGGTAAAACGTTGTCTTTTGTCCCGGTGAAGAAATTGTCAACGCACAACACTTCGTTTCCTTCGTCCAATAGTCGCTCGCAAAGATGCGAACCTAGGAATCCACAGCCTCCCGTAACCAATACTCTTTTTCTAAGACCGCTTTTCAATGCTATTCCCCGAAGAAGTTGAGAGACACCTTGATCCCTGGGTTGGATTTTTTTCAGTTATGGTTGGCGGGTAGAATTTGTCCTACAACCCATTTTGATCCTTTAATTGGGATACTGTTAGCCCTAAAGAATAGGATATTCATAGCCGCTTATCAATGTACATCTGATTCGATGTATGGAATGTCAACTTTGATCGCAGTCTTATACCTAATACGGTTGTATGGCTACTGTTCGGCTGCAGGATCTGGCACATTAGAAGAATAAAGCGGCCGCAGATCAACAGTCGATTGTTTCCCCAATTGATTAAAGTTGCTCGCCAGCCATTCATCCGCCGTGTTGCGCCCAATGTTTTTGAGATGCTCTAGAAATTCCCATTCCGCATTGAGTTTGCTGGATGCGCCCAAAGATGCCAGTTGATTTTCAGCATGAATAATGTGGACCAGTAGGCGTTTGTAGCGTGATTCGTCCAGGCTTCCTTCATCGATTAAGCGGCCTACAAAGTCAATCGCGCGGAACTCTTTCATGAGGCTCGCATTGAAGGTTATTTCGTTCATGCGTTCCAAGATATCGCGCGCATTGGTAGGGATTTCGTCACGTACCAGCGGGTTGATCTGGACGATGACGATATCACGTGATTCACATTTGTATATAAAAGGAAACAATACGGGGTTACCCATAAAGGCACCGTCCCAGTACGCCTCTCCATCGATTTCGACCGCTTGGAAAATTGTTGGAATGCAGGCCGAAGCCATGACCGTATCGGCGGAAAGCTGATCGTTTTCGAATACTTTGACCCGGCCCGTGCGAACTTGTGTTGCGGAAATAAATAATTTGATCTTATTACAATGCCTGACCCGTTCGAAATCAACCTGCGAGGATACCAGGCTGTGCAATGGATTCAGATTTAGCGGATTCAGTTCGTAGGGCGATGCAACTCGACTCAATAGATCAAAAAATAGATAACTCGGTGACGAATCGAGACTCCATTGTCCGTGCAACACGTCCCAAGCCGAGCGTTGTATCGGACTCGTCACAGCGGACTGCGCGACTGCCGCCCAAAAATCTTGTAGCGCTTGTCGGGCGCCATCGCGGCCACCGCGGGTAATGCCATCGGCCAAGACCACCGCGTTCATTGCGCCCGCGCTAGTACCACTGATCGATTCGATATGAATGCGCGCATCTTCCAGGAGTCTGTCGAGGACCCCCCAAGTGAAGGCACCGTGCGAGCCACCGCCTTGTAAAGCTAGATTTATGACTTTAGGGTTGGTTCGTTTGCGCGCAGCACTGTTCCGCTTGGGAGAAGCGCTCATTGGGCAGTCCACCCACCGTCGATGGACAGAGATGCACCGTTGATTGCTTTGGCTGAATCGCTGCAAAGATAGACAACCAATGACGACAAGTCGTTGGTTTGCACAAACTGCTTGGTGGGTTGGGCCGCAAGCAGAACATCTCGTACGACTGATTCGCGGTCTAAGCCTCGGGCCTTTGCGGTCGCGTCGATTTGGCCTTCAACAAGAGGTGTGAGGACGTAACCGGGGCAAATGGCATTACACGTAATGCCTATTTCAGCGACTTCCAGCGCGACGGTTTTGGTCAAACCCAGCAACCCGTGTTTGGCGGTCACATACGCCGATTTGAACGGTGACGCGACTAAGGCATGCGCTGAGGCAATATTTATTATCCGTCCCCATCGATTGGCTTTCATGCCTGGCAGTAAGTTTCGAATGGTGTGAAACGCAGACGATAAATTGATTGCCATAATCGCATCCCATTTTTCTATCGGGAATTCTTCTATAGGTGCAACGTATTGTATTCCCGCGTTGTTGATCAGAATGTCTATACTGCCGAACTCAGTATGTGCCTGTTGCGCCATCTGTTCAATCTGGCTTGGTTTGCTCATATCGGCGTCGGAATACTCGGCTTTAACCCCAAACTCTGATTCTAAGCCCGCTCTGAGATCTTCGATTTCGTTGCTATTGCCGAAACCGTTTAGCATGATGTTGTATCCGTTCTGAGCCAAAGCTTCCGCTATGGCGCGTCCGATACCGCTGGTTGAACCTGTAATGAGTGCTGATTTTGTTTCCATATAATTGGCTGCGTAGAGTACTTGTCGAAATTAAAAGGAATGCGGACTAGCGATCGAACCATTCGCTTACCGCTGCAATTTGATCTTCGGACATGAGTGCCGGTGCGTGTCCAATTCCTGGGAATTCGGTGATTTCGGCCTTGGGTCCGCGCTCGACCATTTCAGCAGCCGTAGTTGCTGATAGTAGATCTGAATTGGCGCCACGAAAAACCATTACCGGACATTTTAAGCTGTCCCACACGGGCCAAAGGGTTGTTGTCGCCGAAGCAAGGTTTTTGAATCCATCGGCTATGCCGGGGTCGTAATGCAGTGCATAGCCATTGTCGACCTTTTTCGCGCTGTGTTCGGCCAAATGGCGCCATTGTGTATCCGATAACGGGCCAAAAGGTGCATGTATACCACGCATATAGTGTTCCAGGCTTGCCAAATCTGGGAATTGAGGGTCGGTGCCCACGTATTCCATTATTCGCTGTCGGGAGCTTTCGCTGATGCAGGGGCCAATATCATTCAACAATAGACGTTTGATGGGTGAGTTAGGTTGGGCGGCGATCAATAACCCGATTAGTCCACCCATCGAAGTGCCCAACCAGTCGATTTTTTCGACACCGGTTCGCGCCAGCAAAGCAGCGATATCGGCCATATACACGGTTAAATTGTAATCCGAGCGGTGGGTTAACCAATCGCTAAGGCCTCGTCCCGGCATATCGGGGCATATGATGCGGTACTTGTCGGCCAATTTGGTTGCGACACAATCAAAATCTCTGCTGTTTCGTGTTAAGCCGTGTACACAAAATATCACATTTGGATTATCGCGATACCCCCATTCCGTGTAGTGCAGGCGGTGGAAGCCATGTGGACCCAAACTGAGTAGGAAATCTGAGTGCATGGATTCGAATTCTGTGATCAATGTGTAGGATATAGTTTTAGGGATTTGGTTTGTAAAAATTCAGCTGATTTCTTTTCTGAAACAATACAACGGCAACCTCAATAATTCCTTTTTCATGATGTCATGAATAACGGTCGCCGTCACTTTGTTTAGTTGGCCTATGTGTTTCTCTTGGTGCCGGTGTTTTGCAGCTGGCGAGTTGTCATAACCTTTAGTAACTGCGGTTGCGCGGGAGTTTTATGCATTTTTCGGGGCGTAGTTTGGTGCCTCGCAACGCTATCGGAACTTTGCAATTATTGATCCGTTGTTCGTCGTTGGCTTTACTACTTAACTTCTCTTTTGCGGTTTTACTTGGTGATTTTTGCTGGTTGGCTACAGCAAAAAAGTATCAGTTTGGTTCTAATCCCCGTACATGCGTGCCGGTCAAAAGCACTAGACCAGTTAGGCTGAATAACAAACCCTTACGAAATATGCGTTTCAGATTTCGTTGCACTGTATTAGGAATTAGCGTTTGGGATGTCTTTGCTTTGTGCAGTTTCATAAACTTGCAACGCCAGCTTGCGTTCGATTCCCCAATGGTAACCGCCCAGGGCACCGGTGCTACGGATAACGCGGTGACAGGGGATCAGGTACGCGATTGGGTTGGCACCTATCGCATTCGCAACCGCCCTGAATGCACTTGGCTTGTGTATATTACGGGCAATTTGGCTGTATGAACGCAATTTCCCCGAGGGGATCTGTAGCAGTGATTTCCATACTTTAACCTGAAAATTGCTGCCTTTTACGATCAAGTTTAAGGTGGGCAAAGAGCCAGCGTTTACGTTGAAAATAGTT
>CAZVFR010000097.1:0-12016 GCA_964626505.1 uncultured Methylococcaceae bacterium | reverse complement strand
ACTGATAAATAGGGAATAAGGCTCCGACAAGAGGGATTTTATCTTATGGCACAAAAAAGCCCGGTGTATGCCGGGCTTTTTATTGCAACCCGTGAAAGTTAGGATTTAATCATCACCGCTCATGGCGCCAAGGATGTGCAACAGGCTCATGAACAAATTATAAATGGAAATATACAGGGTAACCGTAGCCATTATATAGTTGGTTTCGCCCCCGTGAATAATTGCACTGGTTTGGTACAAGATCATGCCGGACATCAGCAGGATAAACATCGCGGATACTGCCAGCGACATTCCAGGCATACTGGGAACGAACATCGCAACGATGCCGGCAAGAAATGCCACCAGGATACCAACCATCAAAAATCCACCCAGAAAGCTGAAATCTTTGCGTGACGTCAACGCGTAGCCGGACAGTCCCAGGAATATGATACCGGTTCCGCCCAAAGCGGTCATAACCAACTGGTGCCCGTTACTAAAAGCGTTTAAATACATATTTATAATGGGGCCCAGCGTCAGACCCATGAAACCCGTCAGTGCAAAGACAAATACGATACCCAGGCCGCTATTGCTGAATTTTGAGGTCAGAAACAACAGTCCGAAATAGCCGATTATCGTCACCAAAAAGTTGACCGGGGGCATATTCATGGCCATTGCGATACCGGCCGTCGCCGCGCTGAACAGTAAGGTCGCGGACAATAGGACGTAAGTATTTTTCAATACTTTGTTGGTCGCCATGATCTGTGTTTCTGATCGTTGCATTACCTGATCTAGTTTCATAATTACCTCGTAAGTCGTTAAAACTGATTTTCATTCATTATGACAGTGGAACATTATAGTAGTTTCCTTGCCACTTCACTTGATTAAGCATAAACAGGCTGGGTTAGCCTTGCAAGTTCAATTGTCGGAAACTCTCACCTCTATCGCGGTTTTTACGCCCGAATTTGCCTGAAACTAAACATGTGTCTTTTCTTCATCGGTACGCGGGTTTAAACTCGACAACATTAGTCTCGATATGGGGCCGGGCGAGCAGCATATCAAGTGAAAAAGCGTGCTGTATCGGAGCTATACTCTCCACACATGAAATTTTAGCATCCAGTGCACATGCTTTTTCGCGGATGGCAGCGTTGGAAAATCTTGCTGTAGAATGGCTAGAGCCGCGATTTTCCGCCTTGCTCTCCACAAAATATCACGCACCCTGAATGCTATAATTACATGTGCGAAGCGTATTATTATGGCAGAAAGTATTAGAATATTTGCTTACGGCAGTTTGTTGAACGAATCTTCTTTGCGAAAAACCGTGCCGGAAGCGCGTAATGTTTTCCCGGCCCGCGTATTCGGATTTAAGCGGGTGTTTAATTTAGCCTCGCATTATCGATATTGTTCTGACCGCAAGGCACCGGTTTGTGTGCTGAATCTAACAGCAGTATCCACTGATACCGCGATGAATGGGACCTGCTTCGAAATGGATCATCGATCGTTTGATGCGTTAATCGGCCGCGAGCAGAGTTACGAGATGCATGACGTGGAAATCGTCGAATACCATAACCCGGCATCCGTACACGCGGCAAAGTTGTTTTGGGCAAAACATCACCAGCCTTATCGGTATCTCCAAGATTCGGAGGCGCAGTGGCACTACTTGAATCTTTGTTTAACCGGATGCATGGCGTACGGTCAGCAGTTTGTAGACGAATTTAAGGTCACTACTGAATATTGGGGGATTGAATCGGGCAACGACGAGGATAGAATTTGGCGAGGCGTTTATTGATGGTCAATCTACGCAGTTCCAGGCATTCTTAGATTCTCTGCATAGCTAAGTTTGAATTTAGGTCAATGGATAAAGCGAAATTTACAATCGGTCAGATCATACACCACAGGCTTTTCAATTATCGGGGGGTTATATTCGATATCGATTTCTGCTTCCAGGGTGGCGAGGAATGGTACACAAGAATCGCTCGCAGCAAACCCCCGAAGGATAAGCCTTGGTATCACGTATTGGTTGACAATGCGACCTATCAAACTTATGTTGCGGAGCAGAATCTGGAAATATCCAAAGGTTCCAGGCCTATTTTCAATCCGGAGATTGAGCTTTATTTTTCAGGTATTGAAGACGGCGTGTATGTGTCTCTTGTTCGGAAGAACTGAACGCTGAACCACGCAATATAGTTTCGAGCCGCGATTAGCCCGCATTTTTCATCAGAGGGCATTCTAAGTCGTTACGTTTTCGCCAACATTATGAATAATCAGCAGCTATTTGACCGGATTTCGGGCTTGGTCATGTGTCATTCGCCGAGCGGAGCAGAAAGCGAAATCGATGACTATTTGTCCAGTGATTTGGATACTCTGGGCGTTGAATGGAAGCAGGATAAAGCCGGTAATATCATCATCAAAATACCTGGGCGGGATTCATCCAAAGCAATAGCGATTACAGCGCATAAGGATGAAATAGGTGGAATCGTGAAATCGGTAGCCGCGGATGGGAAGGTTAGTGTTCGCAAGTTGGGTGGCTCTTTCCCATGGGTGTATGGGGAAGGGGTGGTTGATCTGCTCGGTGATAGGCAAACTGTATCGGGCGTACTGAGCTTTGGTTCCCGGCATGTTTCACACGAATCCCCGCAAAAAGTTTATCAACAGGAAAAACCCTTGTTGTGGGAAAATGCCTGGGTTGATAGCAAAAAAAATAACGCCGATTTGGTTGCGGCAGGCGTACGTCCGGGTACCCGCATGGTCGTCGGCAAACACAGAAAACGGCCGTTTCGCATGGGCGATTACATTGCCAGCTATACACTGGACAACAAAGCCTCGTTGGCAGTATTGCTGGCTTTGGCGGAAAGTGTTAAATCTCCAAGTGTTGATGTTTATCTGGTTGCTTCGGCGAAGGAAGAAGTCGGTGCAATTGGCGCAATGTATTTTACCCAACATAACCGAGTTGAATCTCTGGTGGCGTTGGAAATTTGTCCCAAATCGGAAGAATATCCGATTGCCAATGACGAGATTCCGGTTCTATTGTCGCAAGACGGTTATGGGCTTTATGATGAGAGCCTGAACCAGCAGCTGATGAAATCGGCTGGTGACGTCGGTATCTCACCACAGCACGCGGTATTAAGTCAGTTTGGCAGCGACGGATCAATCGCGATGAAGATGGGCCACGTTGCGCGAGCAGCCTGCTTGAGTTTTCCTACCGACAATACGCATGGCTACGAGATTGCACATCTTGGGGCGATAAGCGCTTGCATAGCTATTCTTGAGCAGTTTTGCGCAACGTATGAGTAAGTTTTTTGTCGGCCAAGAGTTAATACACGTTATGTTTCAGAATCTGGTAATACCAACAACCTTTCGCTACGCCATATTCTTATAACATGAATTGAGTCGAGTTCTTTTAAGTAAACAATTCGAAATGGCGGGTGAATGAGCTCTCGGATTTTCTCCTCGCCAAATTCTGGCACCATTCTCCCTATTTCTGGGTTATCTAGCAGTGTCTCAATATGTCCAACGATTGAAACAACGAAATCCATGCCTATCTTTGGAATACCTCCGTTCTTGTAATTATCTCTGATGCTTTCAAGATCATTGACGGCTGATTCAGATATTGAGATTTTCACTCAATCGATGCCAAGTCTATTTTTCGCCTCGTTCATTTCAAGCTCTTTACCTTCCTTAACCTCGATCAGACCTCGAGCAATCGCCTTCATGAATTTTCGTTCTTCCTCATTTTTTTCAAACTCATCAAGTCCTTGGACTATGGCAATTCCTCGGCCTCGGCTAGTTATAAGAATTGGACGACGCGAATCTTTCGCTCGGTTCACAATTCGTCCAGGGTTAACCTTTAGATCTGAAAGGGGTACTACATCTTCAGAGAACTTGGTTCGCATGAATTACACCTCGAGAATTACTGTTAACAGTATCTGATTATAGCACCTGTTAACAGGTGCTAAAGAAATAAATCGTGGGGTTCATTGTGTGCCACCAGCCGTTCACTCCAATCACTAATCAAAACATACAAGCTGAAATCCCAATATCTTGCCCGCATCGAGCATAACCCGATCAGCGCTGGCCAACAGGGCGGCTGGAATATCTCGTGCAATACTCAAATGCATCGCATCGAGTGTGCGTAAAGCGTTATTGGGTAAACTATCGATCAGCAAAGCCGCGTTTTGTACCTGTTGGTCGTTCACTGGATAGATTTGTAAATGTCCATCGTTAATATCCTGCTCGAAGCTGGCGTAGATTTGTTGTACTTGCGCTTCGCTTAGGTCTTGCATACGCTGGCGACGCGCTAACAGACATCGAAACTCGGTGACAGTAAGGCTGCTAATACACGTATCTTTTTGCTGTTGTATCCAGATTGAAAATTCTTCGGAACGCGCTTCCGGCAAATACCATTTTGCCAAAGCGCTGGTGTCAATGTAAGCGCAACTCATTAACGTTGTTGCCGTTCATCGCGTTGCAGAACTTCACTGGCAACATCAAGGTGCGGCAGGGTGTTGCGCAATTCGTCGTGAGATGGTTTCTGCTTTATACTCTGAATAGGCAATAATCGAGCAATTGGGGTTCCATGCCGAGTAATAATAATTTCACGCTCAGATGCAACTAGGCAATCAAGCCTGCCCAATTGATTACGCATATCGCGAATCGATAATGTTTTCATTGCGAACCACCCTTTGTTCTACACTATCATTTATTGTAGCACATTATTGGCAGGCTTGTACGTCGCCTAAGAACTGGAACGCGCTGATTTCCGATTCCGATGTGTTGCTGGTTGATAGGCTCAACGATTACTAAGCCAAGACCGGCAGGTTTAAGAACGCGATTAATCCGGCAATTGATGCCAGACAAGCGCTCATTACGACAATGGTTTAGATGTTTTTCTAGCACGAGTGAATACGAGTATGAATGGCTGTTCCGCGGTATTTTATCGGGTATGATAACCGCTAATTTTCAGCAGTATTAACAATGCGGTTGGGTTGATAAATAAAGCCACTGTACTCCGTATCCGATTTACTTCAGGAAAACTAATGAATAATTTACCAGACGATTTAAAGTATGCCGAAACGCACGAATGGGTGAAGTTGGAAGATGATGGAACCGTTAGAGTAGGGATTACCGATCATGCGCAAGAGGAACTGGGTGATTTGGTTTATATCGAGTTACCGGAACTTGGGCGGCAGCTTTCCGCGCGGGAGGAATGCGCTGTGGTTGAGTCGGTTAAAGCCGCTTCGGATTTGTACAGCCCGCTAACCGGCGAAATTATTGCCGTCAATGAAGCTGTTGTAGAGTCTCCTGAAATGGTCAATGATGATGCATACGGCGCTTGGTTATTCGTTATTCGGCCGGCTGACCGCGGAGAATTGAATGAACTTTTGGACGCGGAGGCTTACGCGGAATCCTTGGAAGACTGATGCCGATGGGGCAAGCCTGGATTAATTCCCTATTCAGTCGTTCCAGGCGAATACGGCTTCGGCTTTATTGCCTGGGGACATAAATTGTAATGATTCGCACAACTCTCGAATCAGTAGGATACCGCGGCCGTGGAGCTGTTCGTTGCTGTCATCGACGGCAGTATCACTATCGAAGTCGAACCCTGCTCCGCTGTCTTCGATACGAATTTTGATGCGACCTGAGTTTTCGGAATGTTCTACGCTTAGAGAGAAACTGATCCATCCGTCCCGCAAGTCTTCCAGACGTTTCTCGCGTTCGTTAAAGTATTGGCTAAACCCTTCCGGTGATTGTTTTAATGATGAGTCCAACTCAAGTAATCCGTGGTCTAGGGCATTCACGTAGAGTTCGGTTAGAATTGTGTAGAGGGTTTGGTGATGGGTGCCGATATCTTCCAGTTCCTGAAGTTGCGCAATGATAAGGGGTACCGGATTGACTGTTTTAAGTTTGGAGCCAACCAATTGTAATCGGTACTGCCAGCTTTCGTGAAGCCCGGGGCTGTCTGGTGGCGAGTAGGGCTCCACTAAGGCTTCGGTAGTGATCGGGGGTCGCATATCGCCGGTTGGCAGAACCCCTGCTACGCAAGGAATCTCAACCATGCTGATGTCGTCGATTTGCGGGGTGTTTTGGCAGAAGTCGGTTAGAGCTTTGCTCAGTGATGCGAGGTGATTGCCACCCTGCCGCTGAGTTATGGATGCTTCGAATCGCTGCTGTCCGAACATCTCACCATCGGGGTTTCGGGCCTCAGATATGCCGTCACTGGATAGGATAATGCGATCACCCGGCTGTATCGGAATACGTTGCAGCAGCGGTTTGTATTCGATATCTCGAACAACACCCAACGGAATACTTGTCGATTCGACGCGTGATTTTATTTTTCCGGTGGTACCGTCCAGGATTAGGATGTCCGGCATTCCGCAATTACACACGGCCACGTAATTAAGATCGTTGCTGATTTTGATGTATTGAGTTGCCAGAAACATTCCTGTAGGTAATAAATCATGCAGTTTTCGATTGATGGATGCCAGAATCTCGGACATTGAAAAGCCCTTGTGGCACATGGCTCGAAAAACTTCAGACGCAGGCAGTGCGCCTAAAGCCGCGGACAGTCCATGGCCGGTAAAATCTCCCAACAGAACATGAAGATCGAATAATAGCGTGTGTTCGGTAAGTAACATATCGCCGCTAAAGGTCGATGCGGGCCGCATTTGTGTTTGGATCGTGTCCAGCGCAACGTTACTGGATGTTACCGCTTTGTTATATATAATTTCCGCGAATTCCTGATCCCGTTGCAAGTCGCTGTATAAGCCATGCGTGGTGCGGTGGAGCTCTCGCAGGCGCTCCATTGCGAGGATTTTTGATTGCAATATGATAAGATCATAGGGCTTGACAAAAAAATCGTCCCCCCCGCATTGAATCGCGGCGGTCATGGATTTATGATCGGTCAAAGCAGAGATAAAAATTACCGGGATGAAAGTGGTTCCGCAAAGTGCTTTAATTTTTTCAGTGGCTTCGTATCCGTCCATAACCGGCATTATAATGTCCATAAATATAATGTCTGGGTGTTGGCTAGAAAAAAGTTCTACCGCGATAGCACCATTTTCCGCTTCGATGACCTGAAATCCTGCATGTTCCAGCAGGGCTCTTAGAACCGCGCGGTTAGTTCGGTTGTCATCTACAACCAGGGCTGTACCGCGATTAAAATTGCTGGGTAATTCCGTAGGAACGGCGGGTAGAGGATTGGGGCGCATAAAAGAATTCCGAAGTAACGGGACAGGTACTGTAAGTAGCGTATTGCTAGTCAATCGATAGGTTTAGGATTTAACCGGTTAAAATCTATTAAAACTATATTTAGAGTATAGAAAATTTTGCGGAATTTTCATGCCTGTGTAATCAAAAGGGGATAAAGAAGAAAATGAGTGCATTGATTTGTGGTTCCATGGCTTACGATACAATCATGGTTTTTCACGACCGCTTCAAAAACCACATCTTGCCGGACAAGGTGCATATCTTGAATGTAAGTTTTCTGGTTCCGGAATTACGCCGTGAATTTGGCGGTTGTGCGGGTAATATAGCGTACAATTTAAAACTTCTGGGTGGGGAACCCTTGCCGATGGCGACCGTGGGGCAGGACTTTCAGCCGTATCAACAATGGATGGGGGATTGCGGGATTTCCACTGAGTTTATTCACGAAATTGCTGAAAGTTATACTGCCCAGGCGTATATCACCACTGATATGGATGATAACCAGATTACCGCGTTTCATCCGGGTGCAATGTCGTTTTCACAAGACCAGAAGATTCCGATAGACAAGGGTATCAGTATCGGTATGGTGTCGCCTGACGGTAAAGACGGTATGCGGCAGCACGCTGAACAGTTTGCCGATGCCGGGATTCCATTCATATTTGATCCCGGTCAAGGCATGCCGATGTTTGACGGCGACGAACTTAACGGCTTTTTGGAATTGGCGACCTGGGTCACCCTGAACGATTACGAAGCGCAGCTTATGCAAGAGCGGACCGGGTTATCGCCTGATCAGATCAGTCAACGCGTTGAGGCTGTGATCGTTACACGTGGGTCCAAAGGTTCCCAAATCTACACAGAAGGACAATGTATCGATATTGCTACAGCCAAGCCCAAGCAAGCTACTGATCCTACGGGTTGCGGTGATGCCTACCGGGCCGGTTTGTTGTACGGCATGATGCGAGAGTTGGATTGGGTTACAACCGGGCGTATTGCCTCGTTGATCGGTGCAATCAAAGTAGAAACCGACGGTACTCAGAACCATAGGTTCTCCGCGGACGAATTTCGAGAACGATTCGTGGAGAATTATGGTTATCAGTTCTAGCCTGAAACCAATTGACGTTTGTTTTTGAGAGCAAAGTTGAAAAATACCCGCAGGCTTTTGCAACTCATGGCGACACTGAGGGACCCCGAGCGAGGTTGTCCGTGGGATCGTAAGCAGGACTTCACTAGCCTTATTCCATATTTGCTGGAAGAAGCTTACGAAGTCGTGGATGCGATCGAGCGGGAAGATTATGGCGATTTGAAGGAGGAATTAGGCGATTTATTGTTGCAAATTGCGTTTCACTCACAGCTTGCTTCGGAACAAGGGCTGTTCGATTTTGAATCCGTAGCCGAAGTTTTGTGCGATAAATTAACCCGACGTCATCCGCACGTATTTGCTGACGCGCAATACCAAAATGATGCACAGCGCGCCGCGGCCTGGGAACAAGCTAAAGCAACCGAGCGGTTCGAAAAACAGCAAGTCAATAATCAAGTTTCGGTCAGTGTATTGGCCGGGGTTGCGAACAGCTTGCCTGCATTAATGCACGCTGAAAAATTACAGAGCCGCGCCGCGCGACATGGTTTTGACTGGCCGGACGTTACTCCCGTATTCGACAAAGTGCAAGAAGAACTCGACGAGGTTCGTGCGGCGTTCGAATCCGGCGATCAGGAACATATTGTTGAGGAGGTTGGTGATCTTTTGTTCGTGGCGGTTAATTTGGCGCGCCATCTAGGTGTTGAACCGGAAACCGCGTTAAAAGCCGGCAGCCGAAAATTTACCAAACGTTTTCAATACATTGAAAAACGCATCAACGAGCAAAGCCGAGCGCTTGATGATTGCGCGCTTGCCGAGCTCGATGCGTTGTGGGATGAGGCCAAAGCGGTTTTGCCTAAATCGTAGCCCGGGTTTAAACTGTCATTTCGACCACGGTAATGTCATCCAGCTGATTGCCGCCGGTACCGAATTGTGTGGCAGCTTCAGCCAGCATCTCGATATTACCCTGCGATGTGATGAGGTCACTAATCGCCTGCTCCAGCCGGTCAACACCGAATTCCTCCCCTTGGCTGTTGATGACTTCAGTGATACCGTCAGAATAGGCATACAGTCGATCACCGCTAGCCACTTCGATGGCATTTACCGGATCGATTGGCGTATCCAGAATGCCCAGCGCAAGATTATCGGAAGCCACTTTCTTTACAAGCGATTGGTGATGGAATATTAGCACGTCCTCCATACCAAAATTCCAGATTGATAGCTGACGCCGCTCCGCATCCAGGTCAACAAAGATGGCCGCGCAAAACAATCCGGTGGGCAGTTTTTCGTAGAGATGGCGATTAATCTCGCTGGCAATCCGATGAATCGGTAAACCCTTCGCCGTCATGCTGTAAAAAACGTCGGAAACGATTGGCCCGCCAATGGCGGCCGGTAAACCATGCCCGGTAAAATCACCAAGCATCAAATGTTGACCCTTGTCCGGTCGCAAAGCCGACAGCAGGACATCACCCGAGGTTTTTTCCACGGGTGCTTGTATCTGACGGATATTAGCTGAGTTAAAGAGGGTGGATGAGCGCATTTTAATAATGATATTTTCGATAAACTGACGTTCGGCAAGAAGTTCATTACCTGTCTTCAGCAATTCATCTTGTAATTCGAGCATGCGTTGACCCACCTGCAGGCGAACTTGCAACTCAGCATTAACAAAGGGTTTGGCGATGTAATCATTGGCACCGGCCTTTAAGCCCGCAACAATATCGTCGGTTTCGTTACGTGCTGTCAGCAAAATAATAAAGGGCGGATCATTCGTCTCTTGCTGACGAATACGCTTACACAAGTCAGGCCCATTCAGTCTTGGCATTTCCCAGTCAATTAGCATCAATCTTGGAGGGTCGTTCTCTTGCACTATTTGCCAGGCAGCCTCACCGTCTTCCGCTGCAACTGGCTCAAAACCCCATTCACGTGTTACCGCTACCAGTATCGTGCGGACGGTCAAACTATCTTCGACGATTAACAATTTCATCACAGTTTATTTTCTACCGCGGTCTTGATTTGGGCAAAACATTGTTCCAGCTTTTCGGTCACCTGGAACACATTAGGATTCATAAAAATAAATTATCTACTCAGCTTACCCTCAAATTTACCCGGCGAACGCGGCACAAAAACGCTCATGTTCCCCAGTAAACTGCGCGTTTTTTCCTTGTATCGGGCTAAATTTGATTGCAATCCGAGTAGCTGCAGGAATTCTTAGGTTCGCTGAGCAATAACAACATAATAGTATTAATTTGTCCGATAGCTAGGATATTTTGGCCTGAATAGAGGGAGAAAGGCGGAATTTGAGGCTAATTGGGATTGGTATGTACTGGTTCAGTGGGAACCGAAATTCTCACCAGAAGGAAAGATGATTTCGTAGGTATTAGTTTTCGTGGGGTATTCTGGTCGAGTGGGATGTGGGCTTTACTATACGCGGGAAGAAAATTCCTTATAGGAATAAAGACCACGCGAGGATTGTCATTGCGGTGAGAAATTCGTGCTCCCTGTGTAAGGTAAGGAGTTAATCCCAAAGTCTTTGGATCGCAATCATAACTTCGTCGCGCCAATTGAGTTCCGGAGTAATGCTCTCGCCTTGGTCCCAGCCCTGCAACCGATTTTCCCGGCTGATTCGTGCCGCAAAATGTGGCGCAATGGCTTCAATTCCGTTACCACCATCATGCAGCACATGCCAGATTTCCGCCGCATTGTTCCAATAGGCGGTAGCGACAAAACGCCCATCCGGGCTGAAACGCGCGTGCGAAACGCCACCATGGTGTCCTTCCAACAGAATCCAGGGTTTGATCGCCTGGTCCAGGCTTTTCATGATTATCGGCCGTTGAATTTTCCATAATGCGGTCGTGCCATCACGCGATGCGGTCAATGCCCAGCTGCCGTCGACGTTGAATTCAGCCAAATAGATACGGTCAGCGTGACCCACCAGCCTAGCCAATATTTTGCCGCTCAAACTCCAGATTATCGCGCTTTGATCTTGTGACGCGGTAATCAGCTTTTCACCGCTTGGATCAAAGCGAATACTATATATAAGCTCGCTATGTCCACCATCCAATGAAGCAACTCTGCTGCAGTTATCGGTACGCCAAAGCGCGGCGTGACCTTCCTGGGTTGCCGTGGCTAAAATTTTTTGATTCGGTGAGAATTGCAGATCCGTGATCGTTCCGGCCACGCCGATTCTGCAGCGTTCCTGCCATGTTTGGGTGTCCCAAAGGAATACGTTTGATTGGTCTGCCGTTGCCGCCAGGGTAGACCTATTTTTTGTTTTAACCGCCGTGGATTTTATGCTGGTATCGTGTTGCCGAATCGTTTCCAGCGTACAGCCACAGTCAGGAACGGGATTATCGGTGCATTCAGAGATATCCCAAATGCGCGCTTTGTTATCGTTTGACTGGGTTAATAACCAACGATCATTGCTGCCGAATAAGGCTTTATCTACAGCTACGCTTGGGTCATCAGGTTGCATAATTAATTCGCACAACGGAGATCCTTCGGCATTCCAAAGTCGCGCGCTGCCATCTTTTGAAGCGGTTGCCAATACCTCGCCGTCGCTGCTGAATTGCGCGGAGCGGACCGCGCCGCGATGTCCGCGTAAAACTACCGAATTGTCTAAGGTCCATAAATTCGAATAGTTTCTCGGGTCGAATGTATAGTTCCAGATGATGGCGATTTTGTCGAAAGACGTGGTTGCAAAGCGAACTTCGCGATTGGAAGCGCTCTGTTTTGGATCGAATTCGACGAACCAAACGTGATCGG
>CAZVFR010000096.1:6384-12078 GCA_964626505.1 uncultured Methylococcaceae bacterium | reverse complement strand
ATTCTGTTCCGCTTTGGTGTAATCGTCATTTTTTGCAGTTTTTTGTCGGTTCTCTTGCTGCGATGGCTCAATCCGCCCTTGACTAGCTTTATGGTCGCGCGGCAAATCGAAGCTTGGCAGCTTAAACAAAAGGACTTCCATTTCAACAAACGATGGCGCGATTGGGATCAAATTTCACCCAATCTGCTACTGGCCGTAATCGCCAGCGAAGATCAAAATTTCCTCAATCATTTCGGCATAGATTTCACAGCGATCAATCAAGCATTGAACTCGCGCGGCAAAAGCGGCAAACTGCGCGGCGCAAGCACCATCAGCCAACAACTGGTAAAAAATCTTTATTTATGGTCGGGACGCAGTCTTTGGCGCAAAGGCATAGAAGCTTATTTTACAATCTTGCTGGAAGCATTAATCACTAAAAAGCGTATTTTAGAAGTCTACGTAAACGTCGCGGAATTCGGTAATGGCATATACGGTATCGAGGCAGCAAGCAACGTCTACTTCAAAACATCGTCTAAAAACCTGTCGATAGACCAAGCAGCGCTGCTCGCGGCGACCCTACCCAACCCCCGAAAACTTAGTGCAAGCCATCCGTCTGCATACGTACGTCAGCGCAGCCGGTGGATTCAACGCCAAATGAATCAACTGGGAGGCCGTGAATTTCTTAGTTCAATCGAATCGATGTGACGCTGACTTGTCTTAGAGGCTGTCTGGTTAAAATGTATTGCAGCGAAAACGATTCAGAATGAGGCCATTTTATCGATTATTTGAGGCGAATAGTTGACCTATTTAACGAGAATAATCGGAAAAATGGGCCATTTTGAGGCGTTTGCAGCCAATATCACTTTTGACCAGACAGCCTCTTAGTGCGACCGATAGAAAGACCGTCTTATTGCACCAGTACCGTGCAATACATAAGCTGTACTAAATACCGCACCCACAACACACATAAACATTCCAACTCTGCACAAATCTTTTATAGTTTCCATAAACCGATACCTCAGAGAATTAACAAAACGTCAGTCTAGTTCTCTCAAATGCATTCATCGGGCCATACTTTTTTAATTCTTCAATTTCCTTTGTTTACGCTTAAATTGAGGCTTTTACCTGTGTAGCACTGGAAAATTTTCCGACACTCGGAGCTGATGATAGTCATTAACGCCTCAGGGTGGCCTGAATTAAATAAACGATGTAACTATTCAGCTCATCTTCAAATATACCCGAATACGAGTAGGTTCACGTTCGCTGTATTACTAAACGGTTTATTACCGATCAATGCGAATATTCTGTGAACCAACGCACAAACCAACAGTTTTCTTCTAAACTTCTCTTTAACTATTCACATTTTTAGACGGTTGCTATTGGAATAGCAATTTACCATGCAATTAAGTTAAACAAACTATGGGTTGGCGCAATTTTATCTCGACAAATCAATCCCCGACAGTGGCTTTAAGCCGATGGCTGTTGGTGTATCTGCAAAAAGACAGTTCGAAATTCTTATTGCGTTACCCGGTATTAACCATGACACCGGACGAGGCTTGTCGCTCCGCGATTGACCGAGTACTGAAAAAAAATAAACCGGAATTTCTCCCTATTGCCGCAAAGCTTGCCATTGCATTTACTCTGTTAATCACAATCGGTATGAGCAGTTTGGGATTTTTAATCGGAAGCAACCAAACCAGACTGCTCGATAAACAAATTGCTTGGTTAGGGCTCACGGTCACCGAACAAGTAGCGGAATCGGCCAAAGAACCTTTGCTAGCCAACGACGTACTCGCCTTGGAATTAATCACTGCCAATACTGTCGGCCAAGATAAAATATTGGGCACCGCAATCTACTCCGATGACCATACATTGGTAACCGCATCAGGTTCTGTTCCGCCGTTACGCCGACTAAACCAATCCGCGGCATTTGAAAACAAACCCGATACCAAACCGATCAACTGGAAACATTTCGATTCCGAATTAAATCGTTCCATTATCTCGTTCATACAACCGATTAGTTACCGCGATGTAATCGTGGGGTATGCGTTGCTTTCATTTGATCGATCCATGTTGGCTACCGCTAAAAACCAAACAATACATATGGTTATAACGACTACTATGGTAATGATTGGACTTGGAATTATGGCGTCAATCGTAATGGGCAATCGTCTAACCCGTCCCATCAACGAACTAATTACGGTCAGTCAGGCTATCGTAGACGGCAACTATAACTTTCACGTACACGAAAGACGCAAAGACGAACTTGGCATTCTGATGGAATCCATGAACGCCATGAGTAAGGGTTTACTTCGAAAAGAGCAAGTTGAACGCGTTTTCAGTCGTTATGTATCTGAAAGCGTAGCCAAACAGGTATTACAAGATGTCGAACAAGTCAAACTGGGCGGACAACATGTCAATGCCAGTGTTTTGTTCGCCGATATTGTCGGCTTCACACATCTTTCGGAGTCAATGCTACCCGAAGACATCAGCAAATTGCTGAATCTCTATTTCACCTACATCGCAGACGCAGTAAGGTTCTGCGGTGGGCATATTGACAAGTATATCGGCGACTGTGCAATGATCGTATTCGGTGTCCCGGAAAAAGACCCTGATCATATATTCTCAGCCGCCGCATGCGCCTGGATGATCAATCGCTTGATTGGCCGAGTGAACCAATATCGCTTGATCCGCGAGGAAATTCCCATTCAGTTGCGAATTGGCTTAAATAGCGGAGTCATGATCGCCGGAAACATGGGATCCGCGGATCGCATGGAATACACTGTTGTGGGTGATACAGTAAATCTAGCATCACGCCTTTCGCACGCGGGGAAACCCGGTCAGATCATCTTCACTGAAGAAATAGCCTTGGATAAATCTCTAAAAGATCGAATAGCGGCCGAGCCCGTCGATACCATTCCCATTCGCGGAAAAACCAAGCCCATATCAATCTTTCAAGTAGTCGATATAAAATCAGAATGTCGTGACACATTTCTAACGGAAATAGAACGCATCATTCAATGCAATGAAGCGATTCGTGCATGAAAAAGTGCGCCATCATTTGCGTGTTTTCCGCATTACTATCCGCGTGCAACTTGGTCGGAGGCCATAAAGTTCCGCCAAGACCACAGATTACGGAAGCTATGGTCCAGGCGGGGATAGGCGACCGGGAATTTGGCAAAGCCTTAGACGCACTTAACGCTAAGAAGCAAGCCGACCCAAACTCCACTCGCTTTGCTGAACTTCGTTTACAGCTCGAAGCTGATATTTCAGCCTACGAGCAGGACTTGATTCACCGCGTCGTTACATTGATCGATCAGGGCCAATGGGCGGAGGCCTTAGCGGGTGTCGACCGCGGCTTCGCCAAAGTTCCTAACAGCGCAGTACTGAATCAGCATCTGTCTAAGATACGTGAACGTCAACACTTCAAAGTTGATATGGTTAAAAACAACCTCCTGATATTTACCGGCGAGCATATGGCCAGGCTGCTACCTGCCCTTGAAACCATTGTCACGATCATGCCGCGTGATAAAGCGGCTAAATCACGATTGGATACTGCTCGAAAAGAAGCAGACGAACTGGCCGCAGGAATTATTGAACTCGGATTAAAAGCGGTTTCCAGCGGCGATGAAAAACGTGGCGCAAATCTACTGAAATTGGCAACCACACTCACGCTGAACCCAGTCGTATTGAATGCTTATAGGGATTTTCAGTCCATACAAGCCAATATTGAGTTGCAAAAGAGAAATAAGAGGAAAAAACCCAAAAGCGAACAAAAGCGCAGAGCCGAAGCACAAGAACTTGAGGATGCAAGCGAAAATTTCGAAGCCTTTTTCAAGGCGAAACGCTACGACGATGCAAAAAACACCCTCGATCAAATACGCAAAAACCCGGAACACCGCAAATTAATTGTGCCACTTGAAAAGAAACTACAAATGGCTATCGCTGAACATGTCAAATCGCTATACCAGAAAGGCGCAGACTATTACAGCAGGGAAAACTACGAGCTCGCACTCGAACGATGGCTAGCAGTACTGCAACTTCAACCCGAACACGAGAAAGCCAAAGAATACACCGAGCGTACCAAACGAATTTTGGCCAGATTAAACCAACTGAGGGAAAAACAGCACGCGTCTGAATAAGGTCGTGGCAGTCGAAATTATTAGAGGCTGTCTGGTTAAATCGATTATCTGATGAAATACAGGACGTATTTCATCAAAATAATCGGAAAAATGGACCATTCTGGGAAGTTTGCAGCCAATATCACTTTTGACCAGACAGCCTCTTAGCTTAGGTCACAAAAAATCGTAGCCTTGCGGCGGCAAAATTTCCTGCTGCTCCAGCGCAATAGGAATGCACTCAAATTGAGTATACCCTAAGCCGACACTGCAGCGATTATCCAGCACAACCGTTGCGGAGTCACTCTGCATTAAAAGTTGCACTCTGCTTCCGTTCTTCAATTTTTGCGATTCAAGAACAACGTTACCTTTTTGCTGCGTCTCGCTTACAGTAAAAAACAACAACGCACGTTGATAGACTTGAAAATCAGCTTTGGCTTTTAGTGGCTGTATACCCGCCGCGATGACTTGGGTTGTCAGCACATCGATCTCAAAATGGACAGCGCCATCCATACGCTCCATCCAAATTCTACGCACCACGCCCAATAGCCGTTTAGCGTTCTCTATGTCAACACGTTTGGAACTAATTAAACTGCCGATGAATAATTGCCCAGGCTGATCAAATTCGCACCGCATTGATTGATCTTCATTGATCGTAACCAACCAATCAGCGAATATCTTTTCCTCAGGGTTAGTGGGTGGATTTAATTGCTGGTGGGTCGCTTTCAAACCTATTGATAACAACCTGGGTTTTTTATCCTCGTAAAGATTGAGCTTTTCCGGCTCAATTCTCGCCCATTGATCGCGTAAATACTGAAGTAGGCTATTGGAAATAAGAGGTTTTTCAACCGCCACCCGGGCCAGATCAAACCGCCCTAACTTAGGCTCCACAGCCTGTTTTAAGTCGCCCAATTTTTGTGTTAAAGCTTCCAATCCAAATACATAAAATCTTGATTCGGAGCTCTCCACCGTAGTCAAACTAGCCTCCCACCTAGGGGGCTATCCTCGTCAAGATTAATAACGCAATAATTAGTCTGCTCTGTCGTATTTGCCACATTAAATTCGGTTAGCGCCGCCCATTCCAAAGTTGCGCCATAAATATCAAGAATTTCACGCTGCGTCATCCCAAACGGGTCGGCCAGAAAAATCAGCAATATTTGCTTGTACGCGGCCTTAATAGTGGACGCCCTGCCGTAAATTTTGCTGTTCTCTTTAATCTTGACGTTTTCTTTGTCCTTCTTCTCCGCCAATCGATACAGGGAATGCAAATCCAGCCAAATCCAATCGGGCGTTGGGATATGCAATAGGTACCGAATAATAAGAATCTGGCTAAGCCCACGGATGAGCCTTTCAATATAGACTGGAATAGCTTTACCCTGACGCCAGCCGGGCGATTTAGTATTCAGTAAGCTCTGCAGGACGATCCAATGTGCAGTAAAAAAATCTTTCGCAACTGCCTCGGCCAGTTGGCCAATCTTTTGCTCATCAGAGCTAAGAGGAAACCCCTTCCCGACAATCTTGGTCAGTAAGAATTCGTGGATATTCTGAAAGGTCGGGTAGAGAAGAACGGTGCGTTTGATCGTGCGCTCATCTTTCG
>CAZVFR010000096.1:0-6374 GCA_964626505.1 uncultured Methylococcaceae bacterium | reverse complement strand
AGAGAAGTTCTAATGCTTCCATGACGGCCGAAGTCTCCATTTCCGTCTGGTTCATCAACTGAACATGATCGTGAAACAGCCGGGTCGTCATCCCGTAATTTCCGGTGGGTAAAGCAGCAATCCATTGCTTTAAAGTTTTAGAACGAAATACCAGTGCCTGTTCGGAATCCTTCTCTCGTTCAGGAATTAATAAAAAGTATAAATTTTTCACGCGGAATTATAATTAATCACTCAATGCGCTATACGCCATACGAAAAGATCCGCCTCAAGTTAAATATTCACGGCGCCGGGATAGATCTAAGCGCCATGCTTCAGATAACGCAGTAATTTGCAAAGCCTGGTCGATTATTTGCTTTTGTTGTGGGCCTTTGTATAAGGCTAGCATACTTTGCTGAACACTCAGTTCTAGCGGATCATCATCTAACTTCTCAATGGAGTCACCCACACCTATTTCCGCTTCTTCCAACACTCTAAGATAAAACCCGACGCGGCCGGATTTCATAAACTGCTTGGGAAATTTCGAAGACCCGACTCTCAGTCCGAGTTTATAGCAAGGCACCCGGGGTTGGCTTACCTGGGCAACCAACTTGCCGATTCTGTAAGTATCTCCAATATGGACCACATCATCAGTCATTCCGTCAACTGTCAAATTCTCGCCAAATTGCCCATAGGGCAGTTCAGCTTTACCAAGCTCTTGTGCCCAATAGGGATAATTATCAACCGAATAAGCATACAGCGCCTTATCCACACCACCGTGGGCCTCCAGGTCTGCCTGACCATCAGATTCCAACCCTGTGGCAGTCGCTTTTAGGCGAGTTTTTACCGACACCTTAAATATCCCGGTCGAAATGATCTTACCGTGATATTCAACATCAACGGGTTTGGAAACATTAATCGAAACAACTTGCATCAAATCTACCTTGCCTGCGCGCATCTTTCCATACTACACGGAAGTTTATCGTTGTTCCGGCGCTGTGGTTCTCACCGGAGATTTTCTAACCGAGAGGAATACGAACTGTCTTTCCAAGGGCACAAAATTTCTTATGCGAACAAAGACCAGATTAGGAATTGTCATTCTGATGAGCGATATGCGCTAGATCCAAAACACACTGCTCTAATGCGGTCTCCCATGCCGGTAAACGCAAACCGAACTGTGCATTCAATTTATCGTTACACAGTAGCGAGAACGCCGGACGGGCCGCGGGCGTAGGATAATCCGCGGTAACCAGTGAATGTATCTCGCCGCACTCCTGCGGCAAGAGCGCATTGTCTTGGCCCAATTGCCGAATTCGATGCGCAAAACCATACCAAGACGTCTCTCCTTCACAGGTCATATGATAAACGCCCGAACGCGTCGCGGGTCGAAAGCGTCCGTCAGTGATACATTTTTGTAGGGTCAATGCCGTACCTTCAGCAATTTGGCGACTCCAAGTAGGCGCGCCGACTTGATCATGCACTACCTTAACGAAAGAGCGGGTGCGTATCAATTTCAGCATTGTTAACAGAAAATTACGCCCCCGAAGACCATAGACCCATGCCGTTCGAAATATCAGATGCGGCGGATCAATCTGTGCTATTGCTATTTCGCCGGCGAGCTTCGTCCGGCCATAAACATTGATCGGCCCATTCGGTGCATCTTCATCATAGGGCGACACCGCGTTACCGGAAAACACGTAGTCGGTAGAATAGTGGATAAGACCAGCACCCAACCGAGCCGCCAGTTCCGCGAGGATTCCGGGCGCTACCGCATTTATTTGTTTGGCCTCGCAATGTTCGGACTCGGCTTTATCAACGGCTGTATACGCGGCCGCATTAATGATGAGATTTGGTTTAATCTCCATGACGCCGCGCTGGATCGAATCCGGATTAGCCAGATCTATCGCTATGGGCGTTGATCGACGGTCAACGGAAACCAAATCGCCCAAACAAGCTAAGCACCGTTGCAACTCCCAGGCAATTTGCCCGTCTTTACCGATTAACAGAATCTTCATACGAGAAGGTGCTGTCCGTACCGGCAGTTATCTTTGAAAATGGCCGCATCAACTGGCTATCGTTGGTAAAACCCCAGGCTTAAAATCTTTTAACCGCTGTCCACAACAGTCCTTTTCGGAAAGATTAGGTTTTGATATCGGCCACTCGATCGCCAAATCAGGATCGTCCCAACGCAAACATTTTTCTGTGTCAAAATTATAAAAATCCGTGCATTTATACACTACTGTCGCATTTTTACTTAACACGCAAAACCCATGCGCATAGCCTTCCGGAATGTACAACTGGCGATTATTGTTCTCTGAAAGGGTTACCCCAACCCATTCGCCAAAATGCTTTGAATCGCTACGAATATCAACTGCAACATCGTAAATTTCACCCTCCAGCACCTGAACCAGTTTTCCCTGCGGATCAGGATTTTGAAAATGCAGGCCACGCAATACCCCTTGGTTTGATCGGGATATATTATCTTGAACGAATACCGCATCCAGTCCAAATTCGGCATAACGGTTCTGATTCCAGATCTCCATGAATGCACCTCTAGGATCAGAAAATACCTTAGGCTCGATTATCAGCACATCCTCTAATCGACTGGCTTCTATTTTCATTATTTAATCACGCCCTTTATCTAAAAGCTGTAGCAAATAGTCGCCGTAGCTGCTCTTTCTTAGTTCAATCGCCTGCCGCTCCAGTTCGTCCGAGTCAATCCATGCCCGGTTATACGCAATTTCCTCCGGACAACCTATTTTCAAGCCCTGCCTTTCTTCTATAATTTGGATAAAATTTGAGGCCTGCATTAACGATTCGTGAGTTCCGGTATCAAGCCACGCAACACCCCGTCCGAGTTTTTCTACTGTTAAGTTTCCTTGCTCCAGATAAAGATTATTTAAATCGGTAATCTCCAGCTCTCCGCGGCTGGACGGGCGCAACTCGTTCGCCAGATCAACGACTTGTTCATCATAAAAATAAAGTCCCGTAATCGCGTAATTCGATTTAGGATGTTGGGGTTTTTCGACTAATTTGGTAGCCAAGCCGGTACTATCAAATTCCGCCACACCATAACGTTCCGGATCTTTAACCCAATACCCAAAGACTGTGGCACCCGATTCACGCTCGACACAACTGGCAAGACTTTCCTGTAATCGATGACCGTAGAAAATATTGTCGCCTAAAATCAAACAACATTGCGAATGACCAATAAATTGGCGCCCGATTAAAAATGCCTGAGCCAATCCATCAGGGCTAGGTTGAACCGCATACTGCAAATTCATTCCCCACTGACACCCATCGCCTAACAAATTATGAAACATCGGCGCGTCGTGTGGCGTGGTAATAATCAATACGTCGCGAATATCCGCAAGCATTAAGGTTGAAAGCGGATAATAAATCATCGGTTTGTCGAATACCGGCAATAACTGTTTACTCACTGATTGCGTAAGCGGGTGCAACCGAGTGCCCGATCCACCGGCCAGTATCAATCCTTTGCGGTTTTGCATTAAGTTCCCACTACTCTCAGACCCAAGCGCTCTCCGCGATAGCTTCCATCCTGAACCCGCCGGCACCACGTATCGTTATCGAGGTACCAATCAACTGTTTTTTGCAGGCCAGTCGCAAAAGTTTCGGACGGCGTCCAACCCAACTCTCGTTCTATTTTGGACGTATCAACAGCATAACGAAAATCATGCCCCGGGCGATCGGATACAAATTTGATCAGGTTGGCGTGCGGAGTGTAAGACGACTGCGGACGCATCTGGTCTAAAATCGTACACAAAGACGTTACCACATCTAAATTAGTTTGCTCATTGTTGCCGCCAATATTGTAGATCTCACCCGGAATACCCGACTCAAGCACCTTATCGATCGCCGCACAATGATCCGTTACGTACAACCAATCACGAATATTTTTACCTTCGCCATAGACCGGTAATGGTTTGCCTTGAAGCGCGTTCAGGATAATCAACGGAATCAATTTTTCCGGAAATTGATACGGCCCGTAGTTATTGGAACAGTTGGTGGTCAGAACCGGTAAACCATAGGTCTTATGATAGGCTCTTACCATTTGATCAGAAGCCGCTTTCGAAGCCGCATAAGGCGAATTGGGTCGGTACGGACTGGACTCGGAGAATTTACAATCGTGACCTAAACTGCCATACACTTCATCGGTCGATATGTGTAAAAAGCGAAACTCATCTTTCTCCTCGCCCTTCAGCGATTCCCAGTACTTGGTCGCGGCGTCCAATAACTCAAATGTTCCATTTACATTGGTTTGTATAAAACTTGCCGGTGCATCGATAGATCGGTCTACATGCGTTTCGGCCGCAAAATTGATGATTGCGCTGGGTCTATAACGAAACATTAAATAGTCGATCAAACTGCGATCGCCGATTGAACCCAGGACGAAGTGGTGTTCCGGATCATGTTCTATCGGTTCGAGGGTTTCGAGGTTTCCCGCATAGGTCAAAGCATCCAGGTTGATAACGCAGACATCAGCTTTTTTGACCCGCCGCAAAACATAGTTACTGCCAATGAATCCTGCTCCACCCGTAACCAGGATCGCTTTGTCATGAATCATTTAACCACCACCTTTGCGTTTCATCATGCCTTTTGAAGGGTTATATCCCCATACCGCCAAAGATAAAAATAACCCGAACGCACACAAGGTATAGATCAATGCATATTGGTTAAATTGGCCATAGAGCGCAAACCTTATCAATTCCACCACCTGCGAAAACGGATTAAATTCAGCTAAAGTGTACAACAACGCACTCGACTCTTTTATTTTCCACAACGGGTATAGCGCTGTCGACATAAAAAACATCGGAAATATCACGAAATTCATAACGCCGGCAAAATTTTCCAATTGTTTGATAAATGATGACAAAAGCATGCCCAGAGCACCCAACATTAAGCCGGAAAGTATCAGCGCTGGAAAAACCCAAAGGTAACCCGTCCAGTCCGGCTGGATATCATAAAACCACGCGACCAGTAAAAACGTATAAACCTGTAGTATAGAGACGGCCGTTCCCGCGAGCAGTTTACTCACCAATAAATACCACCGCGGCAGCGGACTGACCAATAAAGTACGCATACTGCCCATTTCCCGATCGTAAACCATCGACAGCGAACTTTGCATGCCATTAAAAAGCTGAATCATACCGATCAGGCCCGGTGTGATATAAACTTCGTATAGAATATAGGTTTCGTAAGGCGGAATTATCGCTATACCCAGTGTAGATCGAAATCCAGCCGCGAATACGAAAAGCCATACCAGAGGCCGCACCAAAGCCGCTACAAAGCGTTCTCTCTGGTGCAGAAACCTAAGCAGCTCACGTTCAACAATACCTCGCATCGCGCGAATGTAATGCAATGTTGTCACACTAGTCCGCCTCGGTTAAACGTTGAAACGCCGCTTGCACGGAATCAGAATGAGTGGTTTTGAGCACCTGATCCACAGGCCCTTCGGCACGTATGGTTCCTTTGTGCAGAACAACCAAATGATCTGAATCGTAAACCTCATCAATCAAATGTGTGGCCCACAGAACAGCAATACCTTTTTCTTCGCAAAGGTTATGCACGTAACGCACAATCCCTTGGCGACTGGGTACATCCAAACCGACCGTCGGCTCATCCAATAAAAGAATGTCGGGTTGATGCAATAAGGCCCTGGCCATTTCTACACGCCGGCGGTGACCACCGTTTAGAAACCTGACTTTCTCCTGCGCACGTTCCAGCATATTTTGGCGCTTGAGTTCGGTTTCTATTCTTTGCATTGCAATCTTGCGGCTGATGCCGTGCAGGGCCGCATGATATTTTAGATTCTGCACCACACTCAAATCGAGATCCAAGGTCGGTTGTTGAAACACAACCCCCAAACTTGCCAGTGCTTTGCCGGTATTTTTTCTAAGATCGTAACCGTTAATCTGAATTCGGCCTTCCCCGGTATCGTACAATCGAGTAATCAACGAAAACAGAGTGGTTTTCCCGGCTCCATTGGGACCTAGCAACATCGTACATTCACCTGGAGCAATAGCAAAGCCCATTCGATCCAGTGCTATTTTTTTTCCGAACGCGTAGCTCACGTCTTCAACGCTTAACGCCGACGATGCGCTCATGGCTTTACCACCACGCCCCAGGGATAACGCCCTACCGCAACAGATTTAGTTACCTTATGCCGGTTCAAATCTATAATCGAAATATCATTGCTGAGCCCATTAGTTGTGTACAATCGTTGCTGGTTGGATGAGAAAGTCAAATTCCAAACCCGCTGCCCAACCAGCAAATAGTCTTTAACCTCCAAAGACTGGGCATCAATTACCGCAACCCGATTCGCTGGGCCGATAGCTATGTAGCCCCAGCGACGTACGTTGTCTATCGCAATCCCGACC
>CAZVFR010000095.1:0-12300 GCA_964626505.1 uncultured Methylococcaceae bacterium | reverse complement strand
TCTTTGTTAGTACTAAGGAATTTTCTTTTTTTCAATGTTATTAGGTGGGTTCGATCGTTGTCAGTCCCAATAGTTGCCACATTTGCATGCCGCCGCGGTAATAGCGAAGTTTTTCAGGTGGATAACCCAATCGCAATAGACCTTTTATTGCTCTCGGCGATTGGTCACTCCAGGGTCCGTTGCAAAAGAGAAGTAATTGCATGGCCCCGCTAAAATTCCACTCTCCCGCCGGGCTCTGCTTACCACCCAGAGCCGTCAATACCTTTACAAGGCTGACGTTGTTAGATTCTGCGGTAATGATTGTAAATGGAATATTAACCGCGCCGGGTATCGTACCCTTGTTGTACCAGTCCGGAATGCGTGCATCAACCAATAATCCTTCTGCTTGGCGAACCTCGGTTAATAAAAAATCGAATAACTCGAACTCGCCAACAGTAGTGACCCCAGGTGCGGCTTTCATGGTGTGGATACAAAATGGAGGGCACGGGCGAGACGTTTTCGCGAAACTGTTATCGAGTTTGTTTTCGCTATTCTGGTTACGTTCTATGCGTACGGTTTTCCCGGCGTAGCGAATATCGATAAAGGGCAGATCTTCCGTTAAATTAACGTCGTTTGCGGAAGCATTGGATACCAGCAGATATCCGCTCAGGCTTGATATTATAAGTGTCGAAATACAGATTTGTTTTGGATTAGGCATTTACAACCCCCTCTTTTTATACAGCCAATTTATGTAGGTTTTTAGTATGCAGTTCAGTAGCAAGCTGGTCCCCTGAACTCTTTTTGATCGCTCCGATGTTGCTATTCTGTGCTGCGCGTAATTCAGGATTCTTGTTCTGTAATATGGCAACCAGCGACCAAGCGCAAATAAATTGATATTTTGTTTAGTGCTTGATTGTAACATCAATAGTTTCGTAGGGTTTTTTCGATATTAGATCGTATGCAAGCGTAGATCTTTACGACAAACAATCGCAACGGTGTTTTAGTGTGGTCTTGATCGTAATCGGTATTATAGGTATCGTTCTAATCTTCATTACACAAGGGATTCTACTCATGAGATTAGTCGCCAACAGACACCTTTTACCCTGCGTTTTAACGGCTGTGGTAGTCATTATTAGTTTGAATGGTTGTTCGTTTTCCAACAGTTCGGAGAGCTCTTCAAAAATAGTTTCCAGCCCGTTTAAATCAATTAGCGGAAGCTCTTCAGCCGAAGGTTCCACCAAGTATGATAACGAAGTCAGAGATTATACTAATGCATATGTTCGATCTTCGACATCCGACTACGCGGGCTTTAAGAGCGGACTGGGTGATATCGCGGCACGCCATGGGGTTACGAATTGGGAGGTTCA
The DNA here is from genome assembly GCA_964626505.1 of uncultured Methylococcaceae bacterium. GTDB lineage: Bacteria > Pseudomonadota > Gammaproteobacteria > Methylococcales > UBA1147 > CAZUGA01. Next base: position 10,954 of record CAZVFR010000095.1, on the reverse strand, counting down.
ACCCGCAACCTATGTAGCGATCGGCCGGGGTTTGAAGAAAGCAAAAATCAAGGGGATAGAATACGAAACCTTCAAGAAGAATCTGGCTGCGGGGGACTACAGTAAAATGCAGGATATTGAGCGAGGTTACGAGTCCAAATAAATCCACTATTCGAATGAGTCTACCTGGGGCGAGTAGTCGCCCCAGGTAGTAGCTCGCCCCTTAGCCTAGAATTCTCAAGTCTTATGGCAGTTTTTCGAATCGTTTGTACAGTGTTACTGGTCGGATTATGCTCGCTTGAAGCCGCTGGCTCGGCCGAACCACGCAACATGGATTATTTGTACATCGATGCGGGGGAAGGTGATTCCAGTGGTGGCCACGCCGCGATCCGGTTTGGTGAGGATACGTTTCATTTTCAATATTTCGATGGCATGTTGAGAGCAGTCCGAGAGGACTCCATGCAGGTGGAATACCAATACCGGTTTCTTGCTAACCGGACGGTACATGTTAGTTCAATAGATGTCAGTGACGAAACTTACGATTTACTTAAAGATCGTTTTAGTCATCATCACTTAGTTCAAAACCAGCAGCTGGCGATTCTAGATGCGGTGAGAGCTGATCGTAGTTTGGTTGCATGGCTTTTGCGGGCCTCCTCCGCAGCAAGTTCACAATCAGACCTGGATACGACGCCGTTCGAGTTAGCTGCGGCAGGCTTGTTTTCACGCCAACACGATGTCAGCTTTGGGAGCCGATCTGACCCGGTTGCGGCTGTTTCGTCGGTTGTGGCAAAGCGCTTGGTACAAGTCTACGGTCCTGAGTTCGTGCGTGATAAACAGGACTCCATTCGCCGCGCTATACGCCAACTTAATCCTACACATTGGGATATCGCTGGCGTTATGCTGGACGAAGAGTCTTTTCCATTAGGTTCGTATTCATTTTCCAGTCGCTATGTGGATCTTCTGACTATACAGGCTGCGCTTGAGACTATTCAAACTGGATGGACTTTGCGCGCTGATGCTCGAGTGACGCTGGATAACGCCGAGTTCCGTTTGAGTGGGTTGCAAACTTCGGTATTGCGCCGCTATGCGAAGGAAATGGAGACTAATCTGGTGCGATTGGTGGGTTCAAACCGTCCCGATTGGGGATATCCATTTCTAGTGGGTTTGGCCCGGCTGATTGTATTGCGAGAATCTATACAGGTGGGTCGATTGGTCTTTGTGGATACGTTCGAAGATAAAGCCAAGCGAGTTGAAGCAGAAGATATTGCCCCTTATCGTGCTGCGTTTCGGACATTATTGAATGAAGCTCGTACAGATTTTGTTACGCAAAAAGTACGGTTTTTGGCGGCGCAGGTTATCGACGAACAAACCTATAGCCATATAGAATCGACTGCAAACGTTTATCGTGAACTCGAATTGGGTTTAAAAACAAATCGATCGATGCGTGTAAACACCGGTAATTTGGCGCCGCTTCGGGGCAAAGCAGCGGTTGATGCAGAGGTACCGGAATTGACCGGAATACAGCTGCGCACGGTGCTGTCCAAGGCGACTAGATTCGAAACAGCGTACCTGAATAAACTACGCAATCTGTACCAGTATGACCTGTTGACTAGAAATTGTGTATCGGAGATTTTTCGCGTCATCGATGCTGCACTGGAGGATCATTCTCGATCAGTTAAAGCGCAGGATACGTTGTCTAAATTGGACAAGATTGAAGCGAATCAACTTGCGATGAATGAATCCATACGTCGACTTGGCGGGTATGTGGATGCCAGGTTTCTGACTGCCATCCCATTCGTCGCGGCGAATCGCGTGAATGCGACCTATACGGTCCATTCGATTCGAGAGCTTCCCTCCTATAGAAAAACCAAACTTGAGGAGATTTATCGCAACGAAAATGGGTTGTTGGCATACCTTCGCGAATCCAACGTGCTGACTTCATCAATCTATAAGCGCAATCCCGACGATTCATTTTTCGTGTTTTTTACCGATGATGCCATACCGCCCAGGCCGCTCTTCGGGGCTATCAATGCGGTTGCGGGTGTCGCGCAAAGTTTGGTGGGTTTGATAATGCTGCCGCAGGATGGCGGCGAAACCTTGTTGCAAGGTGTTAAAGGGTTTCTGGTCAGTTTACCCGAGTTGGCGTTTTTCAATATGCGCAAAGGCACTTACCGATTTCAGCCGCATGATCTACTTATGTCCACGGAAAGGATTATACGGTGATTTGTTGATAAGCTTGGCGTACAACTTCTTCTCCATAAGTGCGTTCTAATTTCCGAATACTGAAATGTGCTCTGGCCATATCCTGAAAATGCGACATGAAAATCAAATTCACGGAAGCACCGCCGATAGCACCTATCGCGGGAAACGACTGCGCCGCGAGTTTTTGTGATACCGGGATGTGGAACCGGCTAGCCACGATGTTTAGCAGCTTGACCAATGCGGGTGCACCCTTCTTTGACAATCCTTTTTGGGCAATATGCTGGGCTGTCTCGTTCATGGATCGGCTTATCAGCGACCTGACCGCGTAATACACCGTATCGGAGCTATCGCTGGATGATTGACCGCCATACAGCGCGAAAACTTCCAGACATGCCATTTTGGTTTCCAGGGTTTGGATATCTTCGCCTTCGCTGCGCGCGATATCAGCGATGGACCTCAGCATAATCGTGGTCGAAACAGGCAGTTCGACGGCCAGTGCGGTTAGGCCGAATGTGCCGCCTACGGCTCCACTCAAACCCGCCAATAATTTGTGTGTGGAGTTGGATGCGGGGTTCGCACGCTGGCTATTCAAGGTATATAGCGCACCGTCTATTGCTCTGTTTAATGCGGTTTTGGTGATCGTTTCAATAATTGCGGACCAGTTGGCGGGCAGCGCGGTCAGGGCTTTTTCCATAGGCATCCCAACTAACTGCCCAAGTCGAATCGCGATTCCAGGATTCTCAAGCAGGTTCACACTTTGTTGCAGTAGCGCTTTGTCAGCGTGTGTTAGTTTCATGAGATACATAAATTTGGAATTCAGTGGGGTTAATTACGTAGATGAACCCAGCGCATTTTTCTGAGTCAAACAGTGCAGTTATAGGGTTTATGATAAGCTGTCCTGATGTGTACGCTCTAAGGCGTGTAAACTGAGAAAATGATTGTGAAAACTTTGCTTGTTGTTGCAACTGTACTGGCTGTGAATATCGCGGTCGCGGCACCAATATACAAGTCGGTGGACAAATATGGAAATGTGAGTTACTCGGAAACACCACCCGACAATGCAGACCAGATAGAAACAGTCAATACTCCACCGCCGCCTAATGAACAAGAGGTCGCCCGGGCCAAACAGCGTTACCTTGAGCTTGAGATGCGCGATGCGATGCGCGAGCAAGAACGCCGTGAACTGGCAAAGCAACAACAAGAAATAAACAAACAGAAAGCCTACGCTGATCTGAAGCGCAAGCTCGAAAAGCAAAAGCGACCCAATGTAATCGTAATCAATCAGAACCCCACCTATAGGAGAGCATTTCCTGGCTGGATAGGAGCGGGCAAACCGGTTCCTTTGGCTAAGGACCATAAAGGCATGACCCATCACAAAGCCAAAATGATATTGGATACCGACCTATAGCTACGGGTCGTTCGTTGTCGCGCTAGCCTGGAATTCTCACCAAAGATCAAGCGAGGGATTGTTGTTTTGGTGAGAAATATGGGCTAGATAACTGATTTCACTATGAGTTATTGACAAACCAAGGTTTGTCGACAACGCTTAGTCATATTAATGTGCACGAAAATCAGTTTCTCCATCATTCGAACTTAACGATCTAATATGAACTGGCTGCCCAACCTTATTTCCAAGAAGCCGGATACCGTTCATTCCGGGGTTAGCATAGATGATCAGTCTTTCCCCGCAACGGATCTTATCGACGAACCGGTTTCGATAGAATCTCAACCACTGAGCCTTGATAGTCTCAGAAAATTTATTCCGCTTAGGAATCTGGATGATAAACACATTTTGCAGATTCCGCATTCGGTTGCTACCTACGCCGCGGGTTCGAATGTGTTTATACTCGGGCATGAAGCCACTGCCGTGTACTATTTGTTGCAGGGGACGGTTAATATCCAGCCGAACGCTGATAACAGCTACGATGTGGTTGTAGGAACTACGTTGTCACATTTGCCATTGAATTCCGGACAGATATTTGGTTCCACGGCTGTAGCGACAACTGAGGTCAAAATTCTCCGCGTTGCGGCCGAACTCACAACATTGTGGGTGGAACAAAACCAGGAATCGTTATCGTGTATCGAGTTACGTGATATTGAGCTCCCCGCGGAAATTGGCGACAATCGATTTTTTAATAGCTTCGCGCAAGCATACAGGGAAAATAAGCTGTACTTACCTTCATTACCTGATGTGGCGCTGAAGCTACAAGAAGCGATGCGTCACGAGATTGGTGTGGGCGAAGCAGCTGAAATTCTTCAAATCGACGCGCCGATTGTTGCCAAACTTATCCAACTGGCCAACAGTGCGCTGTATTCTCCGGTTACACCGATTACCAGCTGTATTGATGCTTTGAACCGTTTGGGCTTGGATGCAACCCGCAACCTGGTGATGGGGATCAGCTTAAAACAGTTGTTTCGCTGTAAAGATCCAAAACTCATGAAGCGTATGCAAGCGTTATGGATGGATAGCTTATATGTCTCAAGTTTGAGCTTCGTGCTGGCTCAAGAAAGCGGAAAAATCAATCCGGATAAGGCCTTATTCGCGGGTTTGATTAGTGATATGGGTATTATTCCATTGTTACATTTTGCCGATCAATACCCCGAGGAATACCCCGACTTTGAGCAATTGGAGCAATCGATGCCATACCTCCGGGCACCTGTAGGTTCCCTGTTACTCCATACGCTGGGTTTTACGGATGAGCTGGTTGAGATTCCGAATTTTGCCGAAGACTGGTTTTTCGAGAGCGGCAACGACCTTAGCCTGATAGATATTGTGATATTGGCGAAACTACATGCCAAATTCGGCCGTAAGAAAACGACCGGTTTGCCTTACATCAATTCGATCCCCGCGTATTCTAAAATCAAGGACGGCAAACTCAATCCTGATTTTTCACTAAACGTATTGTACAAAGCCAATAAGCGCATCAAATCAGCGATGCGGGTACTTGCTTAGCTGCGAATTACGAGGTGGCTAACGCGGGCTTTCGATTTATCAGTTTCGCATATTAGCCTGCAGATCTCAGCACAGCTACTTGCACGGCGTCTCCGTCACGCGAAAGTATAAAACGGCCCTCGATGCGTCCTCTGAATTCAATGGGCGTCTTAGGCTCCCTTTTTTGTGGGCGAATTTGTAACGCGCGAGTGAAGATAAAACCCCTTTGGTTGCTGCTCTAGCCCGAATTTCTCACCAGAATTACAGGTCCTTACTCGATCTTTGTTCCCACAAGTAATTTTCTTCACTCGGAAATACAGTCCGTATTCCGCACGATCAGAAACCCCTTGTTAAAACAAACCTCTGCGCAATAATCTTGCCTTCTGGTGAGAAATCCAGGCTAGCAATGGAAATTTGCACTTGCAACCCGAAGCCTTGTTACTCAGAATGAACGCCGGGTTTGATCTTGGAGGGAATATGGCAAAGCATCTGATTCGTTATCGCCTGAACGATGACACCGAGGTGGTATTCGAAACCGACCGTAATGCGGACGGTGGCGAAGAGTTGATGGGGCGGGGCGAGCAAGAGATTCCGCAGGCGGAGCAGCGCTTTGGTGTGGTGGTGCAACAGATCCGACCGGTCGCGGAAACCGTGTTGGGTGCGTTGGAGGGCTTCAACAAACCGCAGGAAATCAATCTTGAATTCGGCGTTAAACTGTGCGGCAAGGCGGGTATCGTGTTCGCTTCCGCAGAAAGTGAGTGCAATTTCAAAATAGGATTGAAATGGACCAATCCGCAGACTCCCGAATAATTCTCAGCCACCGGCTGATGGGCTACGGGGTCCACGAAAGCGCGGTACGGGTTGAATCGACCAATGATGTTATCCAAGGCGCCGGTGTCGCGATTACACCGCGGCACATCGCCAGTTGTGCCCACGTAGTGTTGGATGTGCTGGAATTACAGCGTGATCAAGTAGAAACCCCAAGAGGTGTAATTAGACTAATTATTCGGCGCGATGGTCGGGAACACGCACTGAAAATCAACCGGTTCATAGCCTGGAGCCCGGTTGTCGATTTCGATCTGGTGATCATGGAATTGCCCGAGGAGGAACCGGATTTACTGCCCGCGTGCCTGGAAATTATCGGTAGCGATCAATGGCAGCGGCAGCCGGTCGAGGCCTTCGGTTTTCCGGACGGTTGTGATAAAGGCCAAGTTGTTAGCCTAGTGTGCCAGATGGCGATCACCGACGAGCGCATCCAGTGCCGTCCGCAGCGCGAAGGTATCAGTCGTGGGTACAGCGGGGGACCGGTGTTTCTGGCGGGTAAACTGATCGGTTTGGGCCGGTCCCGGCGGCTGTTTGATAACCCCGGGCGCCAGTACGACTTTATCGTTCCCGCCAAGTGTCTACTGGATCTTGCACCGGCGCTAACGCGGGTGCGGCGGCAACCATTTTTCGATTTGCAGCAATCTATCACAAAAATCGGGGATCTGTCGGCACCGGGTAGACAGTTTGATAGCGAATGTTTGGCACGGGTACGAAAGAATCAACCCCACACGGTGGAGGAATACCGCTTACAGCGTTTGGCCAGAGATTACGATACGGCTGATATCCGCTTGGATTTTACGCCCTTGCTGATGTTACTTGACGATAAACGTCAAGATTCCGAATATGGCGAAGGTAAGCCCCCGAAACCTTTGGATAATCTAAATCAGGCGTTGGATGAGGCGTTTTCGGTTTTTTTGCTCAAAGGCGCACCCGGCGCGGGCAAAACGACCTTGCTCAAGCGCTTAGCTTTGGACTGCGCAATCGATGAAAGTCATGCGTTGTTGCCGGTTTTTGTCGAGCTCGCGGCTCACCGCGGATCGGAAAGCCCAGAGGTATGGCTGCGGCAACAATGGCAGCAGGTCTATCCAGAGATGCCTGCGGTGGTGGATTTGGCACGCGGGCATACGATACTCTGGTTGTTGGATGGGCTCAACGAATTGCCCGACGAAACCGATTTTACCCGCGTCGATAAAGTCGATAGCTGGCGTCGTTGGTTGGATCAGCAGGCATCTCGCCACCGAGTCATCATTAGTTGTCGCAGCGCGGATTATCTGAACCAGCTGCAAGACATCGGCGGCTCGCCGGTTCCGCATCTGGAGGTGCAGCCTTTGGACGGCGACAAAATAGCCGAGTTTTTGAATAACCGCAGCGACCTCAGTGAAACCCAAGCTCATGCCGCAATCGAGCATATTCGTAAGCGTGGGCTGGAAAATTTGTACAACACGCCGCTGATGCTGACTTTGTTAGAGCAAGTTTTGACACCACAGGGCGATTTTCCGGACGGACGGGCTGATTTGTTCGCTGCGTATTTGTTCAAGCTGGTATTGCGCGAGCTTCAAAGGACGTCCACGCCGTTGACACGCCTGTTTTCAGATTTAGAGATCAAGGCGATAAATAATGCGGTTGCGGTGCAGCCGTCCGGCTCCGGTACCGATAAGTCGGCAGTACGGTGCCGTCTAATCTTGCGTAGCAACCCATTGTTCGACGCGCTCAGCACGCAAGCTTATGAGCGTCAGCGAGCTGAATTTCAACAAGAACGGCAAGAAGTCAGCTTTGACGTACTCGAGTTGCGGGACTCGATCGTTGAGGATTATGGCGCCGAACAAGGTAATGCTGTGTTCAATGCTGCACTGGCCTTGTCGCTGTTGGTACACGGTGAAAACGAAGCAACGCTACGATTTCGGCACCAGCAATTCCAGGAATTCTTCGCGGCACGGCGATTGTTGGATCCCTTGAATTTGGAACTTGCCAAAGCACCATCGCGGCCTAACGAATTCCGCGTGCCCTTGGATCAGGTTCGGGCGGCGATGAAACCGTGGCAAGAGTTGCCGAGCGTGGACCGGAGCGGCTGGGAAGAAACCGTGTTGCTGGCCGCGGAGCTAACCGAAGATCGCGACAAGTGCGTCGCCAAGTTGGCGGTGGTTAATTTGCCGCTAGCCGGACAATGTGCGGACAAAACCAAATTGTCCGCGGAAAACCGCGAATTGCTCGCTACGCAGCTGCTAACACGGATGCGCGACGGCAGCACGGATCTCAGGGCGCGTATTGCGGCCGGTTTGGCCTTGGGCGATATGCACGCGTTGGAAGCACTCGGCTACCGGCGGCTGAGCGACGATCAGGGACAGCTCGTCGCGTGGCAGCCACCGTTGGCTGCGGTCCCCAAGGGTCGCTATACCTTCGGCAGCTCGGACGACCCGGAAGCTTACGATAATGAAACGCGCTTCGATCACGAGCTGGATGCGTTTCAAATCGGGGTTCACCCGGTTACCAACGCGGAATGGGGCTGTTTTATCGCGGCGGGTGGCTATACCGAATCACGTTGGTGGGTGGGAGAGGCGTCGCGGGCTTTTTTTCAAGGACACGGGACCAACGAAGGGCAGGCACAGGGTTGGATTCTTCTGAAGAAATGGTATGACGATGGGATTCTCGACGAAAAACTTAAACAGACATCTTATGAGCCTGATTTTCAGGAACAGATACGTGATACTGTCGGGCTATCGCCAGCCGAGTGGAAAACGCACCTTGAGAATATTCGCGGACAAAGCGAAAAGATTACGCAACCGCTGTTTTGGTCGGCGATGCGCTATAACAATCCAATGCTGCCAGTAGTCGGCGTCTCTTTCTTCGAGGCCGCGGCTTATTGCTGTTGGTTAAGTGACGTAATCGACTGCACGTATACGTTGCCTAACGAATTGGAGTGGGAGGCAGCGGCGCGGGGCCAAGGACTCCGTCCACGGATTTACGCGTATGGCGACGAACTTCGCGGGGATGCCTGCAATATTCGGGAAGCCTCAGCTATGGTCGGTGCACCTACCCCGGTCGGGCTTTACGAAATGGGTAAATCACCGGTTACGGGGGTTTACGACCTGACCGGTAATACCTGGGATTGGACCCGCAGCGGTTATAAACAAACACCACCTTATGATACCGGGCGATTAGATGAGATCAACGACGCGTCTCAGCTGCGGGTGTTGCGCGGCGGCTCTTGGAACAATATCCAACGCAACGCGCGCGCCGCGTATCGCAACAACAATCATCCCGATAATCGTAACAACAATATCGGGTTTCGTGTGTGCTGCGCCCACCTAGTTTCGATGATTAGGTGCAGTTGCAGTTTGACTGCACGGTGCGGATCTGCGTTGAGCTAAGGTTCGCGTTTCAACAGCAGCCGTTGATTACGGTTTGCGGCTTGAGGCTAATCATCATTTAGGGCGCGGAGTTGTCCCGTCCGCGCTGGGTTATCTCGGCCGGGCCTAGATAAAAAACGGGTGCTTCCTGGGCTATGGCCCCGAAGCACCCGACTTACGTTTTGTGCCGGCTTTGCGCATGCCGCCCAATAGTTGGCCAAGTTCGCGAACCATGCGGCTGATATGCTGGTATTGGCCGTCGTTTAGCCAGCGCCAACGGTAAACCAGACGCAGATAAAGGCGCAACCTCAATAACGCTGCGTCGGCTTGTCTGAGGTGGCGGTCGCGGGTACTCCCACTGTGATAGAGTGCGTCGGTGACATGCTCGATAAAATCCAGCGCGGCGTCCATCAGTCTTTGAGTCAGCGAAGTTCGATAGGCACGCGGAAAACGTTCGGTTTTGGGCAGCAGCCAGTTGAGCATTGCGCTGCTGCGGGTCAAAATTATCAGCGGTTGTTGTTTCATGGTTAATTCTATCCTTCGTTTGTCTCAGGTTTACGATTGGGCCAATTTAGCTCAAGCAGCGCAGAAAGCGGCCCGCAATAAAACTTCTCGGTTCGAAGTCGCCGCCTTTGAGGCATTCTGGTCTGATCAACTGCTTGGCTTGCAGGATAGATTGAGCAATGGACAATACCAACCTGGAGGCTACAAGCATTTTTACGTCCACGAACCCAAGCGACGCAGAATCAGCGCGGCGCCTTTCCGTGATCGAGTCGTACATCATGCACTATGTCAGGTACTGGAACCCTGGTACGAAACGAGGTTTATTGCCGATAGTTATGCTAACCGAGTCGATAAGGGAACCCACCGGGCACTTGATCGTCTGCAGTCATTAACACGGCGTTATCGCTACGTGTTGCGGCTGGATATTGTTAAACACTTCCCTTCGATTGATCACAATATTTTGTTGAATGAGATCGCTCTTGCACCGGTTGATGACGGCATATTGAAGCTCTGTAAAAAGATTATTGCCAGCGGGCGGGAATCGTCCGTGGAACACTGTGGATTCGATTTGTTTCCAGGCGACGATTTGGTTGACTTGGTTCGACCTAGAGGGTTGCCGATTGGCAATCTAACTTCGCAATTTTGGTCGAACGTGTACTTGAACCCTTTGGATCATTTCATCAAGCGCGAACTCTGTTGCCCGGGCTATGTCCGATACGTCGATGATATGGTGCTATTCAGTGATACCAAGACTGAACTCTGGACTTGGAAGCGATTATTGATTGGGCGGTTGCACCGGCTTCGACTGAAATTGCACGAATCATCAGCGCAGGTATCACCAGTCGATAGTGGTGTTCCGTGGCTAGGTTTTGTAATTTATCCGACACATCGTCGCTTGAAAGCACGGATGGCACGCAAAGGTCGCAAGCGACTTTATGCTATTTGGTGTAATTACGCGGCAGATCGGATATCTTTTGCGGAGTTGGATTCAGCTGTCAAGGCGTGGGTGAACCACGTGCGTTACGGTGATACATGGGGGCTAAGGCGTCATATTTTTAGCAGCATGAACGGCGGTATTGGAACGGGAATCAAAGCGGTAGATGCTTCTCCAAAGAAGGGGTATCCCCTTAGCACCACAACCGGTATGATGCTGGAATGGACTCCC
>CAZVFR010000094.1:1211-12353 GCA_964626505.1 uncultured Methylococcaceae bacterium | reverse complement strand
ACCTTCGCGGACTACCACTTTGATCGCGTTGGTCGCCGCCGATGTCACCAGGTTAACGTTATGAGTGATTCTGGAGATCAGATGTCCGGAATTCGAACTTTCAAAATAGGCCGCGGGCAATACCGTATAGCGTTCGAAAATTTGGCAGCGTAGCGTGTGGATGATGTTGTACGAGACCATCGCCAGGAAGTAACTGCCCAGAAACGATCCGACACCACGAAAAATTACGATTCCCACAAACGCAACCGGAACCCAATAGATTCCTTCGCGGTTCAGGGATTGCAGCGAATCGACGATGTACTGCAATAGTCGGGCAAACATAGGCTGCGAGGTTGCGTACATCAGATATCCGCCGATACTGATTACGAATTTTTTCCAATGGGGGCGGATATAAGCGAGCAATCGCTTATAGACTTGTGCTCCGGATTGTGGATCAGTTAAATCGTCCATGTTAGAGTTTCTAGGGGTATCGAGTGGTGCGGATTTGTTGTAAAATTCTAACAAGATAATGGGGCTAAAGCTACATAATATTAGGCATTTATTCTGATATGTTGCTTAAAAACTACAAAATTGGAGTGTAACTGATCGCAAAAAATAGTGCTTATCCAAGATTGTTTCAGTGCCTGTTACCTATTTCGATGATCGACGCTTCAAATTCCTTGCAAATAGCGCCATCCAAGTGTAGCTTTTGCCTAGAAATTTGGCGAGTGCTACCTATTTCTGATTTTTATTTAAGCCTCGGAATATAACTGAAATTAACATTGAAGTAGCGTTTTCAAGGGTTTGTGGTGGTAGTGAATTATTGAATACACAAAACGTGTAATGCAGTAATACTTTGCGATAAGAAAAGACATGAAAAACCCGAGAGCTTTGCAAAGGAGAGCGCCTTTTTTGAGAATTAATTTTTAGCGTAGTTGTTAGCAATGCCGACCCAACCTATCCGGCTTTCCATCTATATTCCGGTTTTTAATTCGGAACCATTCCTCGAGAGGCTGTTTGCTTCTTTGCAAGAACTTCCGGAACAGCGTGTCGAAATCGTTTTAGTGGATGACGCCAGTGAAGATCAAAGCATGGCGATGTGCCAAGCATTCGCCATGCGCAGAAAAAATGTCAAGGTGCTGGCGAGAAAGCAGAATGGCGGAGTAGGTGCCTGCGTTAATGATGGATTGGCATTATGCGAGGGAGAATGGATACAGCGTTGCGATTCCGATGATGAAATAGATGCTTATGGTTTATTGTCCGCATTGGATTGTGCCGAGCAAAACAGTTTTGATGTTGTCATGCAGTCTTTTTGTCGGATTGCGCCGGATAATAAAATAGTTCGTGAAGACTTAAAGCCTATCGCCGAGAACGAATCGCCGTTGGCTTATTATTGGCGTACTGGCAAGCCGGGTAGCTGGGTGATTATGGTGCGCCGTTCCATCGTTGTTGAAAATGCAATTTTAGTCAATACAAAGATTTCTAATGGCGAAGATCGAATCTGGGTGTTGGACGTAATGTCGCACGTAAGCATTGAAAGACTTGGGTTTTCCAATGCTGTTTCATATCGGTATCATAGTCGCAGTGGGTCTTTGAGCCAACAAGAGGCTTCTGAAAAAGCGCGACGCGCGTTGTTGGCGCTGGATGCAATGATGCAATCCGGTGAGAATTTCGTATTAAAGGGATATTTGAGTAGAGATTTTATGAATTATCATTTGTCGAATGGTGTTGCGGCGACTGTTGTTAAGCGGATGGTCAAAGCAAAACTATACGGCGAGGCTTTAGTTGAATACCACCGCTTACGTTACTCTCTCGGTTCAAGCCCGCGGTTGCGAAAGCAATTCTATCGTTGTGTGGTTCTCCGAGCATTTAGATTATTTATTCCTCAGTTGCGCTAATGAAATCCAATTTTCGAATTTCGAATGTTTTTCTTGGATGCTATCAGTAGGCTGGGGAAAACCCCAAGGAGCTAATTTAAACAATGATGCTGGCGATTATCGTAGCTCTTTAGTCGACCTTTATGTTCTCCACAATGGTTTCAAATATGCATCATATCCATATCGTTGGTTGTTCGCCAAGAAGTGGTACAACTCTGATGATGGAATTGATGACCACCTGTTTATCTATTGAGGACTATTGTGAACATGAAAAAAGTATATTCAGAAGCGACCCCGCGAAAGCCCGAATTTATTGTTCGAAACATCCGAGTGAAATGCCCTATATGCCCGCATTACTCAGGTTCAACAGAGCGCTTTGGGTCGTTTATATGCTAAGAGATCCAAGGGACGTTATTGTCAGTCGGCATAGGCAAGAACCCTCGCGTTACTGGTCCAACTTGAGAGTTTGGAATCTGTATCATGATTACAGCCTGAAAGTATTGAATCATCCGCGTTGTTTGCGTATTTGTTATGAGGATTTGGTAGGTGATCCCGATGCGGTGCAAAATAAAATTCTACAGCGCATGTATTTTTTACGTAAAACACGTAATTTTTCGGAGTTTCATAAATACGCTAGTCCATCGGATGCCGCCGATCGAGCATTGAGTGGATTACGGCCTATTAATTCGACCAGTATCGGGCGATGGCGGCAACATAAAGGACGGATAGTATCGCAGTTGCGAATACATGGACCAATTTCATCCAAACTTATTGATATGGGTTATGAAAAAGACACAGCTTGGTTAGGGGAATTGGCTGGAGTAGAAGAAATAGATACTTCGAGTAAGGAGAAAGACCAGGTTTCTCTTCTTTTTCGAATGAAATTCAAATATCGTATTTTCCGAAAAGTGCTGGTTTATGTTATTCAGCAGTGGGCGCGGGGTATTAGAGGTACGTTCATATGTTATTAGTTTCTAACTTATAGAAAGCGTAGTGGGCACTTTGCAGCAGTTTCTTTTTTAAAGACAAAGCGAAAATATGTATTTTTTGTCCATAACAAGAATCTGGGTTGAATCAAAGAATATACTGGAAGTCACGGTAATGATTTTCTTGCTGGGGATTTATTTTTTTCCGACTGAAAATTCGCTGAAGAATTTTTATTACGCAGCGATATTGTTGCCGTATCTACTAACGGTTACTGTTGCGGAGCTAAAATGGCTGCTGCGCTCGAAGTTGTTTGTAGCCATTTGTGTATTTATATTTTATGTCTATTTGACAATAAGCTGGAATCCCGCGACTCGGCAACCCGAGTACTTTAGCTATCTTGCTCGGACAATCAACCTGCTGGTTTTTATCGCGGTCTTGTGCCGGCTTATCAGTCGTGATGAGAGCTATTTGTCAAAGGTTTTTATAGGGATGGTTTATGTTGCGGGCGCTATGTCGGTGGTGTCGATCAGTGTCTTTTACGCGGATCATTCGTTTCCGGCTATTAGGCTCAGAAACTGGGGTGCGCTATACCACCCAAATATTGCAGCGGCCTGCTACGGACTTGCCGCGATAGCTTGCTATTGTCATTTTCTTACTCGAGCCCCGGGGAATCGTGGCTGGATTTATACTTTGATCCTTGCAGTGTTGCTGATTGATATCGCTTTAACCTGGAGCCGGGGGGTTTGGCTGGCGCTGGTCGTGACCTTCATTTTCATACAGCTTATGCGGAGGCAGTATTTTTTAATTATCGTGCCGTTGGTCGCGGGAATTGTTTATGTTTCGCTGATCCAAGCGGGTGTAATTGAGTCCAGTTGGTATTTGATGCGCCACGGCGGCGATCACTTCAGGTTTGCGGCCTGGGCTAATGCCTTGGAACGTATTATCCAAGCACCGTGGTTTGGTTATGGTGTGAATACCGACGAGGCGCTCATTATTAACGGCAATCACACCTTGAATCACGCGCATAGCGTGTACGTATCCCACTTGATTTATGGTGGCTTGGTCGGTGGTATTTTGTTGGGTGCGGTCGTATTGTTGATTTTTATCGAAGCTGTAGGTCAGAGTAGCGTGCGGCATGATACTACCTACGCGGCTTTGGTGCTTTTTGCACTGGTCTGTGTGGCGACGGATTATCATAAACTTTTGCTAAATCCTGCTCAAATTTGGTTTTTTTTCTGGTTTCCTCTCGCTACTATTACTGCGCTGACTATGGGCTCTAGGCTTGCTCCCACAACATTATTCAATACGGCCGATAGCTGCGATCATGTTCAATCTGAGCCCGTGGCCCGAGATCGGCTGCGCAACAGCTAATGAGGAGCTTGGACAGGGTGGAGATTCGTGAAGCTTTTGACGCCGTTCAACCGGGACGTTGTAGCGTTGAACTAAGCTTGGATTTATCGCCTGACCCTAGTGCGCCCGATTTACTCGAATGCTCCACGCTTTACCGTTGCATTCCCCAAAAGCGTATCGCCTGCCTGGGACATTGGCGCGGTCGTCGAGTTTTCGTAAAAATTTTTCTGGATTGGCGACGTGCTGGAATTCACGCGGCGAGAGAGCAACGCGGGTGTGAAATGCTTAGGGCCACGAGTGTAGATTCGCCAGCCTTGCTATACCATACGAAGATTAAACTCGCGGAGATTCAGGTTCTTTTGTTCGAGTACGTGCAGGATGGAACCAACGGTGAGGCCTATTGGAATGCCGCGCTGCATAAGGACAAAAAGCTAATTTTGTTGCAACTTGTGAGTTTAATCGCGGGTCATCACAATGCTGGGATTTTACAACAGGATTTACACCTTAATAATTTTTTGTTCGCTCGCGGTACGATCTATACGTTGGATGCGGCCAATATCGTTGCAATGGAACAAGCCCCAGCTAGCAAACAATGGCTGGATAATCTGGCTTTGCTGCTGGCCCAATTTCAGTCAGAGTATGATGCGTGGTTAGATGACGCTTTTGCCGAATATCTGCGGGTCCGGGGTATTGAATCCGAGTCTGGAGACCGGCTATCTTTGCAAAAAGCTTTGTCACGTTGGCGTCGGCACAGAAAGTCGGTAGTGTTGGAAAAGATATTTCGCAGTTGCACCGATTATGTGTGTTCCAGGTCGTGGCATAAAATCGCAGTGATTAATCGCAAATACGATGCGCCGGGTTTACGTGCTTTGATCTCGGATCTGGACGCGGGTATGGAAAAAGGTACGTTTATAAAGCGCGGTAATACCAGCACGGTTGCGCGTGTTGAAGTCGATGGGCGTGAATTAATTGTAAAACGTTACAATATAAAGAATTGGAGGCATGGGCTTAATCGGGCATTTCGAGCCAGTCGGGCCGCGGTGTCGTGGCGCAATGCACATCGATTGCGTTTCTATGGCGTGGACTCACCCAAGCCTGTGGCTCTAGTCGAAAGCCGGTGGGGACCGCTACGCCGCAAAGCGTATTTTATAACTGAATCCTTTGAGGGAATGAATTGCCTGCAGTATTTCGAAACCCACGACATTGACCAGTATCCGGTACGCCAAACCGCGAAAAATATTGGTGCGATACTTAAACGGCTGGCGGCCTGTAAAATAAGCCATGGTGATATGAAGGGAACCAATATTCTGGTTGAAGACGATAAAATCGTACTGGTCGATCTGGATGCAATGCGGGAGCATTGGTGTGATTGGCTGGCGCGCCGCCGGGTTGCGCGGGATCACAGGCGGTTCATGCGTAACTGGAATGGGAATGCCGAATTGTCTGCGTTGTTTGTCGAATATTTGGAGAGTCCACAAGGTTCGGACGTTTGAATACTTTGGAAATTTCATCGCAGTTGCTACAAGATTTTCCCGGCGAAGCGTCTTTCGATGCCATTATGGCCCTTGATGGAAAGGTTTTTCGGGCCGTAGAAGATCGCAAAACCTTACGCTTTACGGCAGGCGATCATGCCTATTTTATCAAGATGCATCATGGCGTTGGCTGGCGTGAGATTTTTAAGAATTTGTTGCAGGGGCGTTTGCCGGTACTCGGCGCGATTAACGAGTATAGAGCGATAAAGCGGCTGACCGAGCTCGGCGTCGAGACGATGAAACCCATGGGCTATGGCTGTAGGGGTTTGAACCCTGCCAAGCGTGAGTCATTCGTAATTACCGAGGAATTGCCGGCAACTGTTACGCTGGAAGAGTATACCCTGGATTGGTCGAATACGCCGCCACCTGTTTCACTCAAGCGTGCGTTGATACGCCGCATTGCCGAGACCGCCAGGACACTGCACCGCAACGGAATTAACCACAGAGATTTTTACGTCTGCCACTTCAATATCCAGACGGAAACGGCTTTATCCGGCCCGCTGCATTTATATCTGATGGATTTGCACCGTGCCCAAATTCGGCCAAAAACACCCCATCGCTGGATACTCAAAGATATCGCCGGCATCTGTTTTTCAAGTAGGGACTTGGGCTTGACTCAACGCGATTTGTTTCGCTTTATTAAAATTTACACGGGCCAGCCATTGCGCCGAGCTTTAGATTCCGAGCGCGGGTTTTGGGCGGCTGTTGAGCAAAAGGCGGATAAACTGTATAGGAAACACCAGATCGCCTTGCAGCGCCACGGGTTACAGCGGGTGATATGAAAAGAACATTCTTCAGGTTTAAAATTACTGTTGTCTTATCGTTGTTGGCTTTATTTCTACCCGGTGTTGCGGTGTCTGATGTTGACGATGATTTTGCGGTGTGGGGCGCAGTTCAAGGGCAGGGCAGCTTTGTTGAAAATGATTCCGCGCTGAAAAACTGGCAATGGTGGATGGAGGGTCAGGGGCGGTTTTTTAATGATGCAGGCCGGTTGGGCCAGAGCATTATCCGGCCGGGTATTGGCTACAAGTTATCGGACAATTTCAGCGCATGGTTAGGCTATGCATGGATTTTGACACGGCCGCTGGGACGCAGTGAGACAAATGAACATCGCATTTGGCAGCAGCTGAGTTGGAAAGATTCGTTTTCTTGGGGTGGACTATTTAGCCGAACGCGTCTGGAGCAACGGTTTCTGAGTAATGGTGATGATACCGGGTGGCGCTTTAGACAGTTCATAAAAGTTACTCATCCACTCTATTTTGAGCGGCTCTATCTGTCGCTTTGGGACGAAGTTTTTGTGAACATCAACTCCACAAATTTTGGGGCGGTTAGCGGCTTTAATCAAAACCGAGCGTTTGTGGGACTCGGCGTGTATATCGATTCGAAACAGCATTTTCGCTTTGAGCTGGGTTATATGAACCAATTCATTGGCAACGAAAATCGATTTGATGCGATGAACCATATAATCTCGACAAATCTTTTTATTCGTTATTAACGCGCATGTCTCACCCTTTCTTTTATGCTTGTTCTCCTCTATTATCCGGTGTCATTCGATGGCTCACAGTCGTGATTAGACCGCGTCCGATGGGTTTCTATTCGTATCATTAAATACAGAGTTTTTATTCAATATTGGAGACAGCAATGAAACCATTAGTCGGTATCGTCATGGGCTCCAAGTCCGATTGGGAAACGATGCGTCACGCAGAACTAATGCTCGAAGAACTGAATATTCCTAACGAAGCCAGGGTCGTCTCAGCGCATAGAACGCCGGATTTGTTGTTCAAATACGCGGAGCAAGCCCGCAGCAACGGATTGGAGGTGATTATTGCGGGCGCTGGGGGCGCAGCGCATCTTCCTGGCATGATCGCGGCTAAAACAACGTTGCCGGTGCTCGGTGTGCCGGTTCAATCGCGAGCATTGAACGGTATTGATTCGCTTTTATCGATCGTGCAAATGCCGGCTGGCATCCCGGTTGCGACGCTCGCAATTGGCAAAGCTGGTGCGGTCAACGCGGCGTTGCTAGCCGCCGCGATTTTAGGCAATAAATATCCACCTATAGACGCCGCATTGAACGAATTCAGGCAACGCCAAACAGAAACCGTTGAGTCTAATCCGGATCCGAAGTTGGAATCATGAAGGTAGGTATCGTGGGTGGCGGGCAACTAGCCCGGATGCTGGTTCTCGCGGGGTATCCCCTGGGCTTGGAATTTTTGGTTTTGGATCCCGCGCCGGATGCATGTGCGGGTCAGGTGTGCGAATTGATCCAAGCCGACTATGACGATGAATCGGCGTTGAGGCGCTTGGCCCGAGAGACGGACGTCGTGACCTTTGAATTTGAGAATGTACCGGATAAAAGCATCCACATATTATCCGAACAGCATCCGGTATTTCCGCCGCCTGCCGCACTCGGGGTTGCGCAGGATCGCTTGAAGGAAAAAAATCTTTTCCGCGAGCTCGAAATTCCCACACCCGGATTTAGAGCAATCAATAGCCGTAAAGATCTAGATAAAGCTGCAGCCGAACTGGGCTTGCCCTTAGTTGTCAAAATGCGAAGATTGGGTTACGACGGTAAGGGGCAGGCTACCGTGCAAGCCGAAGGTGATTTCGATTCGGTTTGGCAGAATCTGGCTAGCGTAGCGTTGATCGCGGAGCAGTTCGTGCCGTTTCAACGCGAGATCTCAGTCGTTGCGGTCCGCGGTCGCAGCGATGAAACAGCTTTTTACCCGGTACCTGAAAACACACACCTCAACAGCATGCTCCACTTGTCCGTGTGCAAACCCGGAGACCCGCAGCAAGCTCAGGCCGAAGATTATGTGAAACGTCTGTTGGATGCGTTGGACTATACCGGGGTGCTGACCTTGGAGCTGTTCGAAGTCGACGGTCGTCTACTCGCGAATGAAATCGCCCCCCGGGTCCACAATTCCGGCCATTGGACACTAGAAGGTGCGGAAATCAGTCAATTTGAAAACCATTTGCGAGCCGTGTTGGGACTACCTCTGGGCTCGACTGCTGCGGTCGGTTATTCCGCGATGGTAAATCTTATCGGAAACCTGCCCGCAACAGATAATGTCCTGTCCAAACCGAATATTCATTTCCACGACTATGGCAAAAAACCCCGACCGGGTCGTAAGCTGGGTCATGCGACGATTGTGACAGTGGATAGCGAGGTGTTGGAAAAGGGAATATCTGGATTGATTGAATTGGCTGCTGGAGTAGTTGTTGAAACTGTGTAGGTAGCCTGCATGATTATTCGAAAACCGTGGGATTCGTGATTCGCGACCTGACCCTAAAATGATGACCCTAAAATGCGCGGTTGATCAGACATTCCTGTATAAAAAGTCAGGCAAAGACGTCGGCTGTAAATAGAATGGCATAAGCTAAGTAAATCCCCGAGCACCCGCAATAGTTCAATATACAGGAATTAGGGTAGAATCCCCGCCTATCCATCAACACCCTGGTTTCAAAGATTATGCCTAACAATTTCTTTATCTACGATGCAGAACGTCTGCAACAACTGGCTGCTGAAGCCATAATTAAGAGGGGCCTGCAATACTTTAGTGAGCGCCGGGTCTTTGATCTGGAATGGACAGATGGGCAAATTTCGGCGCAAGTTGAAGGCTCCATACCGGATGAGCCGTATTCGGTGACGCTGGTTCGAGGGCAAGATGATCGAATGCAGGCAAACTGCAGTTGTCCTTATGATGACGCTGCAGTGTGCAAGCATTGCATATCCGTGCTGTACGCATACAGCGACCAATTTACATTCGAAGAGAATCATCTGGACAGCGCTGTCGATCAAGCGATTCACGAAAGAATCAAGAAAGGACGTAACGAAGTCCGCATCAAACAAACTAGCGGCGAGACCTGCTTTGGCATCTGGCAGGCATCTTCCCTGCATTCGTCCACCCACTGGGAACAAACTTACCAGGTACATTTGCGCTCGCTGGAACAGCGCCAAAATTTTTGCACCTGCCCCGATCTGGCCGTGAACCGATTGGGTACCTGCAAACACATCGAAGCCGTATTGCACCACCTGAAAAAACAACGACTTGCAAAAACTCTCCAGCAGACAGCTAATCCCGATTCTTTTATATACCTGGCCTGGGAATCGGCGACCCATGCGCAGATTAAAGTACATCGTGCTAAGCCAATGGATGAAAAACTGACTAATGTTCTTGATACATATTTTGATCAGTCGAATAACTTTCAAGGCAGACTACCCGAAAATTTCTCCAGACTGGAAGATAGTATTTACGGGCGTACGGACATCCACATGGGCGAAGATGCCATACGCCATGTGCGAACTATTACGCAAGATGCGGCGCGGGAGATCAGAAAACAGGAAATCACTCAAACGATCAATAGCAGTAGCGGCATTTTACCGGGCATCAGGGCGAAACTGTTTCCCTATCAGGTCGAAGGCGTGGCCTTTTTGGCTTCGCGCGGAAGGGCATTACTTGCCGATGACATGGGGCTCGGTAAGACCCTGCAGGCAATTGCAGCCGCCACCTGGCTGGCTGAACATGAAGGGGTACAACGAGTCCTGATTGCCTGCCCGGCTTCGCTGAAACATCAGTGGCAACGTGAAATTAAAAAATTTAGCGAGCATCAGGCGCAGATTATTCATGGCGGCCCGAGCATGCGGCAGGTTCAATATAAAACCCGTTCGTTGTTTGTCATTGTCAATTATGAATTGGTGTTACGCGATCTGAGCGTGATCAGTACGACTCTAAAACCCGATCTGTTGATTCTCGATGAAGCCCAAAGAATTAAAAACTGGCAGACTAAAATTGCCTCGACCATCAAATTAATTCCATCGAAATATGCCTTCATTCTGACCGGTACACCCTTAGAGAATCGTCTGCAAGATCTCTACAGCCTGTTACAGGTCGTAGACGCGCGCGTACTCGGTCCGTTATGGCGCTGTATGCTGGATTTTCACATCACCGATGAACGCGGCAAGATTCTCGGCTACCGCAATCTGTCGGAACTGAGGCGGCGAATCGCGCCGGTGATGCTGCGTCGGGACCGCAGTTTGGTCAGGGACCAGTTACCCGAGCGTACCGAGGTTCGGCTGGATATTCCGATGACCAACGTACAGCAGGAGTTGCATGATTCCGCACTCAGCGCGGCAGGACGCTATGCCAATATCGCCAAACGCAGACCGTTAACGCCGAATGAACAAAAAAGACTACTGTCAGCCCTGCAACAAGCCCGTATGGCGTGTAACGCGGCGGGTCTGGTTGACAAGGTTAGCCAAGGGTCACCCAAATTGGATGAATTAACGCGTTTGCTCGAAGACCTTTGCCTGCAATCTAATCGAAAAGCGGTCGTATTCTCCCAGTGGGAACGCATGACGGCTATGGTCGAATCTCGAGTCAAACAGATGGGGCTGGGTTGTGTGCGTCTTCACGGCGGCGTACCCACAAATAAACGCGGCGAGTTAATGGATCGATTTCGCGAAGACGACAGTATCC
>CAZVFR010000094.1:0-1201 GCA_964626505.1 uncultured Methylococcaceae bacterium | reverse complement strand
CCACGGATGCCGGCGGCGTTGGATTAAATCTGCAATCGGCGAGCATTTTAATCAATCTGGATATGCCCTGGAATCCGGCCGTACTGGATCAGCGCATTGCGCGTGTGCACCGTCTCGGCCAACAAGAGAACGTGCAAGTGTTTCTGCTGATCGCGGAAAATGCCTACGAAGAGCATGTGACAAAATTGGTTCAGAGCAAGCGTAACCTATTCGATAATGTCATTAGTTCTGAAGCGTCTGAAGATGTCGTCGGCGTTTCCAAGCGTATGCTCGAAACCATCATCGAGGATTTGGCGGATAAAACCGATAACGTCGTAGGCAGCGCTGCTGCCGATCCAGAGGCGACTGTCGAAGCAGAAAGTACCGCAGCAAGCAGCCAAGTAAAAGCTAGCGAAACGGAGTCTGAAGAATCAGACATGCGAATCCGGCGCATGATAGAGCGCATTCAAAGCGAATTCGGCGCACGACTGGAACGTATTCTGGGTGCGGGCGGCGGGTTATTGGTTGTCGTCAGCGAGCTCGATGAGCAGGATGAACAAAAAGCGCTGGAAATTTCCGACGAGGTTGCGGTTGCGGTTACTACTCCGGCCATTTTAACCGGTTTGCAGCGCCTGGGCGCGCTACCCTCCGAATACAAAGAAGTTCCGATTAGCTTGGATGCGATAAAGACCCCGGAAATCCATCCCCTGTTAAAGTTGGCCGAAGAAAAAATCAATGCCGCGGACATCCTGATAGAACGTCAGTGCATGACCGGTGTAATGGAATTGCTGGGTTCCTCGTTGCTATCCGTTACAGCGGTCATGGCCGGCTTGAAGCAAAGTTCAACGGCCGAAGCGGCAACGCTCTGGATATACAGCGAGGCCTTGAAAAAAGGCTTATTGACAAGCGATCAGGCATCATCGATAACACGCACAATTTCGTTAATGCACGTGGGCGACGTCCCCGACGAACTCGTGCGGCAATGTCTTCAGGATACGCGTCAGTTTATTGCCGAGCTTTCACAAACAAATTGAGTAACAATGCAGCTATCCCTTAAATTTACCCGATTACCGCGTCACAAAAACGCCCGGAGTGTTTTTGAATAGACAAAGGGCGGAACGCGACATAGTGGCCACGACATAGAGGCCAGGTCGCGAATCAAGAATCTCGTGGAGGGAAAAGGTTCTAAGCAAAATGATTTAAGATAAAATCCTCACCTCCT
>CAZVFR010000093.1:0-12473 GCA_964626505.1 uncultured Methylococcaceae bacterium | reverse complement strand
ATGGCGTAAAGCATTGCCGCACTAAGGACTACAAAGATGATGTAATCCCACCATTCGAATGGGCTTGTAGATTTGACCAAGCGGCTGGGGCGCTCAACGCTGTAAGTGGTTA
Organism: uncultured Methylococcaceae bacterium; assembly: GCA_964626505.1. GTDB lineage: Bacteria > Pseudomonadota > Gammaproteobacteria > Methylococcales > UBA1147 > CAZUGA01. The sequence goes on along the minus strand of CAZVFR010000093.1, from coordinate 12,361 downwards.
TCAATGCTTACTCCCTGTTCTGTATAGAGGTCCGTCTAGGCCAAATTGATTGCCCGTTTGCACTAATGCTAACCTCAGCTGTACGGTATTTTACGGTATTTTATGACAATCTTCTAGTATATCGATATTCTAGCCTATATTACCATGACGAAATCCACTCATTTTCTGCCATATTCGTGTAAACGTTCGCGCTCTGCCCGTACTCAACGTACGGTACGTTCAACTTTACAAGGTTAAGGAATGGTTTAAGATCGCTATCGCCAAAGCGATTAACCAAAATCCATTACTCATTATAAAGTACTAACGCATCGACCTATATGAGCGGCTTGGATTGTTAACAAACGGTTGCAATTCCAGGTATCCGTCTAAAGTCCTAAGGCTTTTATAAGGGATTTCCCGGTGTGGGATTCAGTCATTTCAATGCGCGGCAGCGCCAGTGGTGAATGGTGTAATTGGCTGATTTGGCTCGTACAGGTTAGGGCAAGATCGTACCCTACACTACCTGCAAGAAAGCGCGTTATGATAGTGCTTTCTCCGTAAGGGTAAGCGAAAGATTTGATTGGCTCGCCGAATCCTTGTTCCAAGATATCTTTGGATTGTTCTAATTCGTTTACGACGAATTTCCGATGTTTTGATGTGAGCACGGGATGAGACGCTGAATGGGAACCGAACGAAATGCCTTCACTGCGCAATTGTAAAATCTGTTTCCAGTCCATCAACGGTTTCACTTCTCCGTATTGTCTATCCCAGACGTTGGTTTTTCCAATCTCGTTTGCGACCAAATAAACGCTTGCGGTAAATCCATGGCGTTGCAAACAAGGCCAAGCGTACTCCATGAAATCGAGGTAGCCGTCGTCGAAGGTAATTAAAACAGCGTTCTTGGGTAGCGGTGTCGATTCGTATATCCAGTTATAACAATCATCCAGCGTAATGGTTTGGCAGCCTGCTTCGTGCAAAGCGGATAAATGTTCTTCGAATTTTTGCGGCGAAACCCTCCATTCAGCCAACGCCTCAGAACCATTTGGAGTCACACTGTGGTATAGCAAGATAGGTAATTTATCTGACGTCCCGTTCCAAAGTACTTGTGATTCAACGTCTGCTTCCAATTCGGTTGGTTGATCGATTTCGATGATTTGGCGGTTTGTCAGTGGGCTCTCTTGCTTCGTCGGGTCAATTTTTCTGAACGATTGAACCCGATACAGTGGGGTATGTAATTCTCGCTCAAAATGAAGACTGGTGATTTCTGAAAACACTTCGCCGATGCCTTTGGCTCCAAACGCATGGCTCCAGTTAAATCCCGTTCGGTTGGGTTCATCAACCACTAAGTTACCATGGGCCATAATCAATCGGCCCTGTGGGTTTAGCGCATCAACCATCTTTTGTGCTATCACGCGAAGATTTTTGCGGTTTCCCGCATAATACAAGACCTCGCTGCATATCATTAGGTCGAATTTGCCGGGAATTGGGTCGCTGGTAATATCCAAGCGCTGAAACTTAATGTTGTCGAATTCACTACAGCGTTTTGCCGCGCGATCCAGTGCGGTGTCCGATATATCGGTACACAATAATTGCTTGACCCGAGGCGCAAGTTGTACGGAAAAATGCCCTTCTGCGCAGCCTAATTCGATAGCATTCTGGATCGGCTGGTCTGGAATCATGTCCAATGTTTGCTCGTATTTAGTTTGCTCATATGCGCTGGTATAGCCCCAGGGATCAGGTTGGTCGTCGAACAGTTCTTGAAAAAAATCTTCGTCTTCCGCCGGACATATGCGCTGATAAGCCATAAGCACCCACTGGTTGAGACGAGGTACCAGGCGTAAGCTGGTGAGAATGTATCGTTTCAAGTAATATTTTTGCAATTGTAGGTATCTAGGTAAAACAGCTTTCAGTTTGTGCGGGAATAATATCACCTTATTGATTAGTTCACGCAGCTTATTGAACCCGCCTATGGAACCCATATGGATTTGCGCTAGCCGAGGCGTGATAGCCCCTGCATTCTGAGCTAGGTCAGCGAGTCCTGAATGTGCTTCCAATGCAACCAAAAATTTATGACTGCGGGGCTCGAATTCTGCCCATGTTTTATCCCATAGCGCGAGCGGTTTGCATGCAGACAGCAGCGTTGCCAATACTATACAATCCGCTACCGAATAAAAGTCCAAATCAGGCGTGAATTCTTGTTTCAGTTCTCCCAATAGGTAATTCGGGTTTTCCCCACGGCCAATCAGTAATCCAGCGGCTGAGCACAGTAAGTAGATTTTCTTTTCGGATAAATGGTGATGGGGCAAACCATGCGGATATTTTGGATGAGAGTAGGGTACACGTGCATCTTGTTCGTGCCCTTTCATCAAAACTTTCAAGCCATCGGCCAATATCCTACGTCCGTCCGTAGATGCCGAGAAGGGACGCATACGACAAGGTGCCAATACTTTAGGAACGTGGGCAAATTTGATACCGGTACGGGATGCTCGCTGCCAAATATCCCAATCTTCACAGGTATGCAGCTCAGGATCAAACATTCCGACAGTATCGATGATATCCCGACGGATAATGTAGGCGTGGATCGCATGAGGGCACTCATCAGCGTGGACGTGAAATAAATCGCCCGTTTCCCTACCAATGTATTGATGAAAATGGTATCCATCCGGAGATACCCAGCACCATCCACAATATACCGCTGATGCCTGTGGGTCGGCACTCAACGCAGTGGTCATTCGGTCCAAATGATTTGGCGGAATCCAATCGTCCCCGTCCAGAAATAGCAGCCAGTCGTATTGAGCTAGTTCAATCCCCCGATTGCGGGCTGCACTGACTCCCGGAAGCCTTTGTTCTATCACGCGAATGCGCAGGTCCTTCGCAGCGAATTCGTCGGCGATTGTACGCGTACGGTCCGAAGACGCATTGACGATAACTAGTGCTTCCCATTGTTCAAATTTTTGCTCGAGGACGGAAACTAACGTTTCCGCGATTGTCGATTCAATATTTCGGGCCGCGATGATGATGGATACATGTATTGCACCCGGTCTGCCGTATTGTTTCTCTTGTTTCATCGCGCTAGATTCCTCTGTTGATGGATTCCTTCTAGTAAGCCGGGATGAGGCCACAGCGTTTCACTTCTGACCCTTCTTGGTGAAATGAGCCTTGTGGCTAACCGTGTCCCGACACACTGGATCGATCAATCCTATGTTGACTGCTTGTTCTGCAGAGCATGCATATTAGCGAACAGAGCCCCATTTCGCAGAAGCTGTTGTACATTTCCTTGCTCAACAATTTTGCCATGATCCAATACGATAATTTGGTCGGCTTGTTCAATTGTTGAAAGCCGGTGCGCGATGACGATAACAGTCCGATCCTGCGAAAACCTCTGGAGGGATTCTTGGATAGCGTGTTCCGTTATGCTGTCGAGTGCGTTTGTCGCCTCATCCAAGATAAGAATTTCCGGGTCGCGCACGATCGCTCTTGCGAGCGCAATACGCTGTTTCTGCCCGGCTGAGAGCCGCACACCTCGGTCTCCAATCCGAGTGTTATAGCCTCGACGAAGGGCTGAAATGAATTCGTGAGCATTAGCCTGTTTGGCCGCGCCGATGATTTCTTTCTCGGTCGCTTGCAAGCGTCCATAAGCAATGTTTTGCCGCACTGTAGTATCGAACAAATGAACATCTTGATCAACGATAGCAATACGCCGACGCCATAATTCTAAATCGAACTGCCGAAGCGGCACGTCATCAACATAAATCGTACCTTCAGTCGGGTCGTAAAATCGAAGAATAAGATTAATAAGAGTCGATTTGCCCGCGCCGGAACGACCGACAAGCGCGGTTGTTTGGCCTCGCAAGATATGCATTGAGATATGATCAAGCGCTCGAGGGTCGGCAGGATCGTATTGGAAAGATATGGAATCAAGGAAAACTGAGTTTTTTAGATCGCTAAAAGTACGTTTCCCAGAGCTAATATAGGGCTTACTTTCGCGATCGAATAGATTCACCACTTCCTCTATACCAGCGCTAGCAGCCAATAGTTCGTTGCGGGAATCGTCCAGCTCGGAAAAGTATGGGCGCAGCCGAAGCAAAATAAAAATAAACACCAGTATCAAAGGGAGATTTTGTGGATTTTGGAGTGTGCTGAAGAAAAGGAAGAAAAGTAAGCTGACAGCTATGATTTCAGACACGGGCTCTATCAATCCGGAAATCCGGTCTATTTTGAAGTAGACTTGACTCGCGCGCCACGAAGCCTTGTCGAACGTTTCCTGTTCATGGGCTTCGTTACCAAAAATGCGAATGGTACGCATGCCTTTGAATATCTCAAGAATGCGCCGTGAAACCACTTCCTCTGACCGCAGTCCTATTCGTGAAAGGCCTTCGACTCGGCGCGTTATAAATCGAGCGATGACGGAAATACAGAATAGGACACCTGCAACTAAAAGTGTCAGTTGCCAAGAAATGAGCAGAAGGAGCGCTGTGAAAACAAGGATGGTACACAGGTTAATCATTAACCCGACAAGGGTTGATAGCGCATCACTGGTCGTCTCGGTTTCACCTTCCAAGGTGTTAAGTAGTTTACCGGGATCGCTACGCTCAATGAAACCCATGCCGACATGCAGCAGTTGATCAAGAACTTTATGACGCAAGTAATGGTTTAATCGGGCATTCGTCCAACTATAAAGTACGCCATTTCCATACGAGATAATATTCTTTATAAGGATTAAGCTAAAGATGCATAATGAGATAATAAGCAGTCGATTTGAAGCCGGAACGAATTCATAGATCTGGTTCAGGAGTTGACTCAGTAAATTGCCAGTTTCCGGTTCGAAGTTAAACTGTTCCAGACTATAGAAGAGCGGAATAAACAGGCTGATGCCAACACTTTCCAATAATGCCTCGAGAAGACCCAGGGAAATCATGACTGATACAGCTCGGGCGTGGCGTCGTACGAAGGGCCAAAGTAACCCAATTACTTCTAGTTCCTTCATCTATCCATCAGCTTTCCTTCAAGCTCCATATTCCTAGGCGCGGAGATTCAGTTAGGTGCATTCTCAGCTCAATCCCTAATTGAATGCCCTGCTAATCCTATGTGTAATTTGTTTTTGAAAAAATACATCGAAATACCAAGCGACTCGACTCGGTTCGTGTCCAGTCATCCTTGGAAACGGATGATTATTATGATAACACGCGAAATATGATCACAATAAAGCAAGTTGCACGATGATCAATGCGGTCAAGATAATGGCGTAAGGATTCAGCTTACTTCATTACCTGTTAAGATCCACGTTGTTTTACGCTGACTCCGTCAATGGGGGTTCGAATCCTTCCCCCCCAATCAATAAATCAAGAGGTTACAGTTAGATGGCTGTAAGCCCTTATTTTTTCCTATCAGTATTTCTGTCTTAATTCTTATCGTGTAGTTATTTTCTCCGAAAAGGGCCATCATATTTAACCGCTCCATCTTCATACCAGAGTCGCCAGCTACCCCCTCGTTTTCCATCCTTGTAATCGATTTCTTACTGCTTCTGGCCGTTTGCATACCAGTGCGTTAAGCGTCCCTGTAATTGACCATTTTAAAAATGGCCCTCACTCCAGATCAATCCGCTATCGCAATTGTTGCCCACTTGTTGCATCAAAAATAGCGCTAGTCTGCTTGCGGCCGCCGATTGCGCCGTTGATGATCAGGATTTTTTCATCGTTGAAGTACTGTCGGACCTTGAGCGCAGTTTTGGCAGGCTCAAATCCGGTTTTGTTTGCGCTGGTTGAAACCAGTGCTGTACCTGCGATTTCTGCAATTGCAGCGGCAATGGGGTGTGCAGTGATCCGCACAGCTATGGTTCTATGGTTACCGCGTAAGCACACGGGAACAGAGGGGTGTGCGGGAAGTAGCCAAGTGACTGGGCCAGGCCAAGTTTTCTTAATTTGGGCTAATTGATTTATTTTATTGAATGCGATATACGGTAGTATTTGCTCGAAATTCGCTGCAATTAATATCAGTCCTTTGTCGATAGATCTTTGTTTTAAAGTTAGAAGTTGTAGAACTGCTTGTTGATTCCGAGGATGGCAGCCTAAACCGTAGACGGCTTCGGTCGGGTAGGCGATCAAGCCGCCATTGTTTATCTCGTGTGCGGCCAGGCGCAATTTATATGCGCACGGAAGTCGCATAGTTATTGCATCGTTGTGGCCTGTCAAGCATCTGAACCGATGATTATCGGAGTGCTCGAAAATAGTGTTCTATTGCGACAAAGAACCAATTTCTCATTTAACTAGGGGGTTTAATTATTGATCGCCGATGTAGCCTTACCAGCGGCTAAATCGCCCTCATAGGGGGTAGCGTATCGGCAGTCTTTCTGCGGGCATACTTTTTCCGGCCCTCGGCGTTTGGTGGTTTTTAGGGTCAAAATCGGCCATCCACATTCGGGACATTTTTGTGCAATGGGGGGATTCCATAGCGCGTATTGGCACTTCGGATAGATAGAGCACGAAAAAAAGATTTTACCGTTGCGCGATTTTCTTTTAAAAATTGTTCCATTTTTGCATTCCGGACAGGAAACACCAGTATCTACTGGTTTTTCAAGCGGTTCTATGTGGCGGCACGAGGGGTAGCCGCTGCAACCAATAAATTTACCGTAACGTCCTGTTTTTATGACCAGTGATGAGTTACATTTTGGGCAGCTACGTCCTTCAACCAATTCGGGCTCGGTGGTTTCATTGTCTCCATTAAGATTTCTTGTGTATTTGCATTCCGGGTAATTTGTACAGCCAATAAAACGCCCGTTGCGTCCTAAACGTATGGAAAGTTGACTGGCGCAATCCGGGCATTTTTCGTCCATCATTTCTTGCGTGACATCTTTTCGCTGCACGCTTTCGTCTTTGTCGTCGACTAGAAGTTTAAACGGGTCCCAAAACTCCCGCATCAGCGGAATCCAGTTTTTCTCACCGCGCGATACCGCGTCGAGTTCGTCTTCGAGTCTCGCGGTAAAGTCATAGTCTACGTATTTGGTGAAATGTTCGGTCAGGAACTTGTTTACGATGCGTCCGACATCGGTGGGCTGAAAGCGTTTGTTTTCCAGCACAACATATTCACGCTGTTGCAGCGTGGATATGATTGAAGCATAGGTCGATGGGCGACCAATACCATGTTCTTCTAACGATTTTACCAAACTCGCTTCACCGAACCGCGGCGGTGGTTCGGTAAAATGTTGAATCGGTAGAATAGCGTTCAAGTCGATGAGTTCGCCCTGAGTTAGTTCCGGCAGAAAATTTTCCTGATTATTGGATTCTTTGACGTCATCGTGTCCTTCCTGATAAACCTTCATGAATCCTGGATTCTTGACGGTCGAACCCGTGGCGCGGAATATATTATTTCCGCCGCAACTTAGGTCAGCCGCAACGGTATCGATCGTTGCATGAATCATCTGAGACGCTATGGTTCTTTTCCATACTAGATCGTAGAGTCGAAATTGGTCGTTGGTGACGTGGCGTTTGATCGCATCGGGAAGTCGTAGTGCCGAGGTTGGTCGAATGGCTTCGTGAGCTTCCTGTGCATTTTTGGCTTTAGTTTTGAAATGCCGTGGCTTGTTGGGCAAGTCGTTTTTACTGAACCGCGATTCGATGAGCTGGCGGATCTCCGCTAAAGCTTCTTGCGCAAGGTTGACGGAATCCGTGCGCATGTACGTGATTAGCCCCGCGGTTTCTCCACCGATGTCTATACCCTCGTACAATTGTTGGGCTACCGTCATTGTGCGTTTAGTTGTAAAGCCCAGTTTACGTGCAGCTTCTTGCTGCAAAGTGGATGTTATAAAAGGTGCCGCAGGATTTCTCTTGCGTTGCTTTTTCTCTATTTTAGCGACCAGCAGTTTGCCGTTTGCCGTTGCCGATAGAGTTTGCTGAATTTTGCTGGCTTGGTCCGCATTAGTGATACTGAATTGTCCCAACTTTTCGCCATCCAAATGCGTAAGTTTTGCCTTTAACGGTTTTTTGTTGGATTCGGCGTTTGCTTCTATAGTCCAGTATTCCTGTGTTTGGAAAGCCTCGATTTCCAGTTCGCGTTCGACGATCATCCTTAGTGCCGGGCTTTGAACTCGGCCGGCCGACAAACCCCGGCGTATTTTTTTCCACAATAGAGGAGATAAGTTGAAGCCCACAAGATAGTCCAGCGCCCGGCGGGCTTGCTGCGCGTTGATCAAATCGATGGACAATTCCTTGGGGTGTTCGATCGCGTAGGTAATCGCTCGTTTGGTAATTTCATTGAATACAACACGGTGCACGGGTTTGTCTTTGAGTACTTTTTTAGCCTTCAAAATTTCGTAAAGGTGCCAGGATATGGCTTCACCTTCGCGGTCCTGGTCAGTCGCCAGAAACAAAGCGTCGGCTGATTTCGCGGCTTTCGTAATGTTTTGAACATGTTTCTGATTGCGCTCGATAAGGTCATATTTCATCGCGAAATCATGTGTTGGGTCTACCGCGCCTTCCTTCGGAATCAAATCGCGGACATGTCCGTAGGAGGCAAGCACTTGAAAGTCTTTGCCCAGATACTTTTCGATCGTCTTTGCTTTTGCAGGTGATTCTACGATGACTAAGTTCTTGCTCATCAGTTACTTAACCAGAATGAATGTATAGGGATTTGTCGGGATACGGCTATTCGATCTAATAGTGGTTTATGGTACCGAACAAAATTCCAACAATTGACCGCGCTTCCTTCGCTAAATTTGAAAAGATTCGTTAATGTACGGCAGTTGGCATGTTTTCGTATACCAGATTTTCCATTCTTGCGAAGGCCGTTTCTTCGTCGGGTCTACTAAAGAGTATAACTAGAATAACCCATTTCAAGTTTTCGATAGATATTTCTTCGTCATTAAACGCCATCAATCTGTTGATAACTAATTCCCTGCTGGTGGGTGTTAGAATTCCAGATTGTTCAAGAAAAATCAATAAACCGCGGCATTCAATATCCAGCTTGGCCGCTTCATCGCTTGAGAATACTCGAAATGAGGGCGCCGCGCTAACAATGTCTTGTTGGTGTGTCAGGGATTCCAACCACTCAAACGCCTTGCTGACTTCGGTTTGGGAGAAACCCGCCTCTAGAAGTTCTGTATGGATCGCGTCTGGGTCGGGAATGAAACCTGATTCGTCATCCAGATAGTTTTCGAACAAATAAATAATGATATCGAATAGGTTTTCTTTCATAGTTCTATCGCATCTGAGTGCAGCGGTTTTATCATCTACGTCCTTGCATAACGGTTGTTTGTATACCTCTATGGAGCTATTGTCGCATTTCTTTTATTAATTTTACCAACTCGATATTGATTATTGCCTGATTAAGAGTGCTGATCAAACGCCGGTAGTTTTATTTGTTATTGTGTTGTCTGAATTTTTCGCTATACAAAATAATTACTTAATGCGGGTGTAGTGTCCGCCCGCCGCAGATTCCACATAACCTTGCAATTCCAGAAGCAGTAAGGTCGATGCGAGAACTTCGGGAGATTCTCCTGTTTCCTCGACAAGAGTATCTATCGAGGTGGGGCTGTACGCAACAAATTTCAAGATATGTTGATGGGTTTGTTCTAATTCGGAAGTACCTCTCGGCATTGTGGAGTCTTGTTCTACCTCGGCGACAAACAAGTTTAATTCTTCCAGAACATCTTCGGCGGTTTCGACCAGCTTGGCGCCTTGCCGGATCAATTCGTTGCAACCGCGAGCCAGCGGATTGTGTATAGACCCGGGAATAGCGAACACTTCGCGTCCTTCTTCTAGAGCTTGTCTTGCGGTGATCAGTGATCCACTGTGTTTGGCGGCTTCAATGACCAGTGTTCCCAGGCTCAACCCGCTTATAATGCGGTTTCGACGTGGGAAATGGTTGGCTTTGGGCTCGCTTCCGAGCACGAACTCAGAAATAATCGCGCCATTTCTGGAGATGTCATGCGCCAACTGTTTGTGGCGCGCCGGATAAACACGATCCAAACCGGTACCCATTACCGCGATGGTTTTGCCGCTATTGGCTAAACTGGCTTCGTGACTAGCGGCATCGATGCCCAGGGCAAGCCCGCTGGTGATGCACAAGCCGGCATTAGCCAAACTGGCTGCAAAGGCTTGCGCTGTCTTCTCGCCAAGCGTAGAGGGGTTACGGCTGCCGACGATCGCAATTTGCGGCCACGAAAGGAGAGAGGGGTCTCCAATCACAAAGAGTACCGGCGGAGGAACCGAGATTTCTTTAAGTAGCGGTGGATAGCTTTCGTCAGCTAGGGTAAGGATGTGGTGATTGGGCTCAGACACCCACTTGAGGTCTTGGTCAACACGGGTCCAATCTGGGTGTTGCAAAGATTGAATGCTGGCGTCGCTTAATGCCAGCGCTGACAGTGCCTTTTTTGATTGATGAAATACCGATGACGGTGGGCCGACCGTCTTTAATAGCGAGTTAAATGTCGCCGCACCGATACCGGATGTCCGCAGTAATACCAGCCAGAAGCGGAGATCTTCGGTGTTGATTATTAAATGGCCTTTGCTTAGCCCGAGTTTCTCATCAGAATGACAATTTCTCGCTTGATCGTTGTTTCTAATAGAAAACCTGTTTTGAAATCAAATTTCCGCACGACCAAATCGTCCTTTAAGGAGAATCCGGGTTAAGGGGTCTGGACCAAGTCCATGACGTGCAGTGCGTCGCTAGCACGCATTACCAACGCATAGCTGACGCGTTCAAAGGGCCTGAAAACCAACAATATGCCAGCACGCTCATTGGGCATTTTTACCATTTTTGAGGAAGAATCCAGTACCGTATCGCGCACTATCGTACCTGCTCGCAGGATTGCGAGTACATGCCCGGATTCTATGCCGTCGGCGGTACCCCGGTCGATTACAACTACGTTGTATTGCCCGATTTGTGAAACACCGTCCAATACACTGATGATGTGACCTGAGAGTTTGAATTCCGGTGCCCTGGGTTGATAATTGAGCTGGATCTTTTCTTGGACGATGGGTAACAGGCGATCGCCAACCAGTGTTTCCCGTTCGGTTCTTGTCAATAACAAAGTAGCTGGATCGCCTAATCTAAGTAAATTAGTATCGGCAACGTAAAGGGCTTCGTTGCCAAGATGTTCTCCAGTTACGGGATCTATATAAGACATACCGGGTCGAAATACGGTATAGCCTCCAACGCTATCGTCTAATATTGAGCGCACATAAATATTCTCGCCTGCACCGCCTATTATGTGTTCACCCGCGATGTCCACGATATAGGGTGCATTTTGGATATCGGATTGGGTAACAACGCGCGGTGACGTTAGAAATTGCTTTATTGCATCAATAGGAATAACCGGAATTCGTTCTTTTAGGTCTTCAGATCTGATGCGCGGTGAAAGTTGATCCTTGGCGCCAGCCATTCCGCCTCGGCGTACACTGAGTCGGGGTTCGCCGTTGTGATAGCTAAGAGAGACGACATCGCCGGGGTAGATCCAATGTGGGTCTTTAATCTGTGGGTTGTTATGCCAGATTTTCGGCCATTCCCAGGGGTTTTTGAGAAACATGCCTGAAATATCCCAAAGCGTATCCCCTTTAACGACCGTGTATCGCTCGGGGTGCGAGGGATTAAGTGCCAGTTCATCAGCAACACAGGTGAAGCTGATCAGGCAACAAATCAAAAACGCTGAGATTGCTCGGAAAGACATATTGATTACCCTAATTAGTTGCGGCTGGTAATACCGATTTGGAGATTGGAAATTTACTTGCTTCCAAAGTCTAGATGATTTCAGCTAAAATTCCACCATTATGGTGCGGTAAAAATGAGAGAGTGTTATGGCTTTATTAAATATCCTTGAATTCCCAGACGAACGCTTGCGCACAAAAGCTGTTGCAGTCAAGGATGTGGATGATTCTGTACGACAAATAGTTGATGATATGTTTGAGACTATGTACGAGGCGGCCGGTGTCGGTCTGGCCGCAACACAGGTCGATATTCACCGGCAGATTATAGTCCTGGATATAAGCGAGGAAAAGGACGCGCCATTTTGTCTCATCAACCCAAAGATCAGTCATAAAGAAGGTGTAGAAGAAAGCGAGGAGGGCTGCCTTTCGGTGCCGGGTTTTTTCGAAAATATTACGCGTGCGGAAAATATCAACGTAAGCGCTTTGGGCCGGGACGGAAAAACCTTTGACATGAAGGCTGAAGGATTGTTGGCGGTATGCATTCAGCATGAAATGGATCACTTGAAGGGCAAGTTGTTTGTGGATTATCTATCGCCGTTGAAGCGGCAGCGGATACGTAAAAAACTTGAGAAGACGCACCGATTAGATCGTGGTTCGAGCAAAAATACAAGCAAAGCACTCTAACCTGTAACCCGTATTGCTTGCCAGAATGAAAATTGTTTTCGCCGGAACCCCTGATTTTT
>CAZVFR010000092.1:259-12496 GCA_964626505.1 uncultured Methylococcaceae bacterium | reverse complement strand
GCCATTTATTTATACGCTGTTCTAGTTCAAAAGCCACTCAAAACCGCGTACGCTCAAGGACGAGCGTTGCACGCTTAAGTCCAATAAATAGGCAATCCGCCTTAATCGGAGTCTGTGCGATCCGGCTCGTCATCCTCGCCGTTCGCAACTCTCCTCGACGGCACAAACAGTCGTGAAAATACCAACCCGATCTCGAAAAGCATCCAAACCGGTACGGCAAGCAAAGTTTGTGAAATCGCATCCGGAGGCGTTAAAAACATGCCGATTACAAATGCCGCAACGATAACATAAGGCCTTTTATCCGCTAAATATTTGGGTGTTACAACCCCCGTCCAGACCAAAAGGATGGTCGCAATCGGCACTTCAAAAGCCACCCCGAACGCAAAAAACAGCGTCAAGATAAAATCCAGATATTTTGCAATATCAGTCATTACCGTCACACCTTCCGGTGCCGCGGCAGTGAGAAAACCGAAAACCAACGGGAATACCACAAAATAGGCGAATGCCATACCCAAGTAGAATAGCAAGCTGCTCGCAATCAGCAGAGGCAGGATCATTCGCCGCTCGTGCCGGTACAGTCCCGGCGCTACAAAGGCCCACATTTGGTAGAGTATTATGGGCACCGACGCAAATATGGATAACACCAAAACCAATTTGAACGGTGTGAGGAAAGGCGAAGCCACATCGATCGCGATCATCGAAGTGTTCTCGGGTAGATGGACTGTAAGCGGTCCGGCCAAATACGCGTAAATTTCGTTTGCGAACGGCGCCAATCCCAGAAAAACCAGTAATACAGCGAGCACCGCTTTCAATAGACGGCTACGCAGCTCCACCAAATGAGAAATCAGCGGCTGCTCAGTATCCATCTCCGTCGGTAGATCGGCTTTTCCCATACACGCGGAAACTTTAAGAATCGTGTTCGGACTTCGATTTATGATCGGCCGAATCCGCAGCATCCCGCTCCACTGCGGAAATATCTTCGATTGCTCTGTGGGTTTCGTCAATCATGCCGCGAATTGCTTCAACGGGAGATTGTTTAGCCAGCGTCTGTCGCAGATCTTCAGCATACAATTCCTCCTTGAGGTCCCGCTTTACCGAGTCCACCGTACGCCGTGCTTTGCCCACCCAAAACCCAACCACCCTAACCACGCCCGGCAATCGTTTCGGCCCAATCACAATCAGTGACACAAGACCAACCAATGTGAGCTCCCAAAATCCTATATCGAACATAGCAATTTAACGTGAATAAACTCGAACGATAATTTGTCGACGCCGATTAGGTCTTTTCTTTTTCTTTGGACGTAACTTCCACATCGATGGTTTGTCCGCCATCTTCCAGCTCTGTTTTTGCTTGCGATTCTTTATCTTGCTCGCCGTCATTGACAGCTTTGCGGAATCCTTTGATGGCCGCGCCCAGATCCGAACCAAGATTCCGCATGCGCTTCGTTCCAAACAGCAACAGCACAATCACCAATACAATCAATAACTGCCAAATACTAGGTCCCATAGTCTCTCTCCATCGTTCAATTGATTAGCCGGCACTGAAAGCCACCCGCTTTGCATCGCTGAGATATTACAGCTGTTTCAGCAGCAGCCCCAATGTCAACCGAATCGACCTGGTGGGCCTACCTCGACAGGCCTGTCGTGCTTGGCACATGCTTGGTCCAATTCAGACCAAGGAATCTCCTGGGCCGGGTGACCGGGACTGGTCGACGTTTCTCGCCCTTTCGACCGGATAATAAGGCACATTTTACGCTTTTTGATCAATTGGATCTCCGATAACTTTGCCGATATTATCGGTTGTCAAAGCGAGAAAGGAATGAACAGGTTGCTACCCCGTTAGCCAGCCTCCGTCATCTTTTTCGTTGTCTCAATGATCGAGTTTCTTAGCACTGCTTTGTGCCTGTGCAATTTCAACCATTGTTTCAAGTCTCACCACGCGTTTATATCAACGCCCAATAGTGTAGATTCAACACGCTCTAACTCTCTATTCATGCGTTTTACCTCATCAGTTAGACGCAGTACGTCAACAAGCATGTCCTTCCAGTCTGCCACTTATAACTGCCTTTTTTCTAATTTCTTTAATGCCTTATTAATCGTACCAGCAATTAGGCTACGATGCGCAAAAGAACCGAGACGGCTTGCGCTTTTTCACGCAACACGGCGGCAAGATCCGCAGCGCTTCCCGGTCGTGCGCCATACTAGCAAGCAACGCCTCGTTGACGGAGGCAAGAAAACCAAAGGGCGCAAGCGGCATATCGTGGTAGATACGTTGGGTAACCTCATACAGATCATTGTCTATGCGACCAATCTACATGATACCAAGGCTGGCGGTGATGTCTTAAAAGCTGCATCAGAGAAATATCGGCAAAGTTGAATTTTTCAACAGGCTTTAATATAGTTAAACCAGATCGGACTAGATATGGGTATCCTAATGACCACAACACTAAACTTAACTGAAGCCAAAGCAAAATTTTCGGATGTTGTTGAGCGTGCCGTGCAGGGAGAAGAGATTATAGTGACTAAAATGGGCAAACCAGTTGTCAAAATTACCCGTTTCGAACCCGAAATGGCACATCGAAGACTTGGCTTATTCTCGGGACAGATTCAGTTAGCCGAAGACTTCGATGAGTGGCCGGATGATTTGGCGAAACAGTTAGGGATAATTGATTGAACAGATAATGCGGCGCAATTGTTTGTGATCAGTTGTATCAGTTACGCATAACCGGCGATTCCATCCGACTGTTGGTATTTCTTATATGAAATATGCCATAAAACCCTCCGTACTTTAAGAGGATCGATTGGCTTTTTCCTCCAGGCCCGATAATCCAAAACGTCGTTGCAGTTCTTGCAGCACATCGTCAGGGCCTAGACCCTGGCTCGCTAGCAGAACCAGGCAGTGAAACCATAGATCGGCGGTTTCATACACAATCTGATCCCGGTCACCTTGTTTTCCCGCAATTACCGTTTCGGTCGCTTCCTCGCCGATTTTTTTCAGAATTGTGTCCAAACCTTTGGCATACAGTCCGGCTACATACGAACTTTCCGGATCGGCACCTTTACGCTGTTCCAAAACCTGCGCGATTTCGTTCAGCACGCAGCTCATGACTTCTGCCCATAAATCAATTCCGGGTCTTTCAGCACCGCTTCGACCTCGGCCCATTTGCCATCTTGAAGCTTGCGGTAAAAACAATGGTGGCGTCCTGTATGGCATGCAATACCACCGATTTGCTGAACAGTCATGAGCAACACGTCTTCATCACAATCCAGTCGAATCTCGACAAGCTTCTGCCGATGCCCGGATTCTTCACCTTTGCGCCATAGTTTTTTTCTCGATCTCGACCAAAAAACCGCGTAACCTTCGTCCTGGCTCAGCGCCAAAGCCTCGCGATTCATCCACGCAAACATCAAAACTTGACCGCTATCCGCTTCCTGAACAATAACCGGAACCAAACCGTCGCTTGACCATTTTATTTCTTGCAACCAAGCGTCCGCCTTCACAATCTCACCTCTATCCCCTTAGCCATTAAATGCTCTTTTGCCTGTCCGATAGTGTACTCGCCGAAATGGAAAATACTCGCGGCCAACACCGCGTCCGCCTTGCCGAATAAAACGCCATCCGCGAGATGATCCAAACATCCCACACCCCCGGATGCAATCACCGGTACCGCAACCGCTTCACTGATTGCCCGAGTGAGTTTAAGATCGAAACCCTCGCGGGTACCGTCGCGATCCATGCTCGTCAACAAAATCTCTCCAGCACCATAGTCAACCATCTTTCGAGCCCACTCCACCGCATCAAGTCCGGTCGATTTGCGTCCGCCATGGGTAAAGATCTCCCAATGGGATTGATCCGAACCCGTACCCATTTGTTTGGCATCTATCGCTACCACGATACATTGAGAGCCGAAGCGTTCAGCCGCGTCTTTGACAAAAGTCGGGTTGAAGACCGCGGCAGTATTAATGCCCACTTTATCGGCACCCGCGTTTAACATCCGCCGTATGTCTTCCAGAGTTCTAATACCTCCGCCAACTGTCAGCGGAATAAAAACTTCACCCGCCACTTGTTCGACTACGTGCACCATCGTTGCCCTATCGTCCGAGCTCGCGGTAATGTCCAGAAAGGTTAACTCATCTGCACCCTCAGCATCGTAGCGGCGCGCAACCTCTACCGGGTCGCCGGCATCGCGGATATCCACAAACTTGACACCTTTTACTACGCGCCCATTATCGACATCCAAACACGGTATTATCCGTTTAGCAAGACTCATCGTTCACAATGAATGACAAAAGAAATAAAACCAGGTTAAATTCGCAAGTCTGTAAGCGAATACCTGTCGGTTAATACGTTTCGGCCAGTTTGGCTGCTTCAGCAAAATCCAGCGTTCCTTCGTAAATCGCACGCCCGGTAATAGCACCCATAATGCCCTCGTCTACGACCTCGCCTAGAGCGCGTATATCGTTTAAATCCCTAATACCACCGGACGCGATAACTGGGATATGAATCGCGGCGGCCAACTTTACGGTTGCATTGACGTTCACACCGTCCATCATGCCATCCCTGGAAATATCTGTGTATATGATAGCTTCAACGCCGTCCTGTTCGAATTTCTGTGCCATATCTATAACATCATGTCGCGACAACTTCGACCAACCGTCGATTGCAACCTTGCCGTCTTTAGCATCCAAACCGACGATAATATGCCCGGGAAATTCCGCACCTAGATCGCTTACAAAATGCGGCTCGCTGACCGCCCTAGTGCCGATGATCACGTAACTAACTCCGGCGTTTAGGTATCCCTGAACCGTGTCTTCGTCACGAATTCCGCCACCCACTTGTATGGGCACATCCGGGTAAGCGTCGGCAATCTTGTGAATAATTTCCGCATTGCGCGGCCGTCCGGCAAACGCGCCATCCAAATCAACCAAGTGTAAACGCTTAGCTCCTAAGCCAACCCACCGGGCAGCCATCGCGACGGGGTCGTCAGAAAAAACCGTGTCGTCATCCATGCGCCCCTGACGTAGCCGCACACACTTTCCATCTTTTAAATCAATCGCCGGAATCAATAACATCACTAAACCTCAGTTTAACGTACTACCAAAACCATCAACGAGCTCCGTCCCAAGCTATAAAATTATTCAATAACTGCAATCCAGCAGTTTGGCTTTTCTCCGGGTGAAACTGAACCGCAAAGATATTGTCGTGAGCCAATGCGCAAGCAAATGGACTCGGGTAATCCGCGGTTGCCGCGACATGTCGCAATTCGGTAGGTTGCGCATAATAGCTATGCACAAAATAAAACCGCGTTTGCTGCGGAATATTCACCCACAAGGGATGATCAAATCCCTGCCTCACGCTGTTCCATCCCATATGCGGAATTTTTAAGACCCGCTCTTCGCTATCCACCAAATCCTTGTCAAAATGTACCACAGCACCCGGAAACACACCCAGACAAGGAGTCGTTTCGTTTTCTTCACTGTGATCCAACAAAGCCTGCAAACCCAAGCAAATACCCAAGAACGGTTTATCTTGAGCCACCTGCAATATGACATCAGATAAATTCAAGCGGCACAATGCAGCCATACAATCGCCTATCGCTCCCACACCGGGGAATACGACCCGATCAGCTTGGTGAATTTTAACGGGATCCGAAGTAATACAAACTTCGACACCCGGCGCGACATGTTGCAGGGCTTTGGAAATGGAATGTAGATTTCCCATTCCGTAGTCAATTACGGCAATAGAAGACATAAAAATTGATTTCGATGAAAACCATCGATTTAAAACGGCTATTCTATTTCTGGTTCTTATTCGGTATTCTTAATTGAGCAGGCCTTTCAACGTTGTCTATTATATACCGCCGCGCAGCACTAACGGCACCCGATTTCTCGTAAACGTAATTACTCAGCGAACTTAAAAATACCCGCAACTGCTCAGATTGCCCTCAAATTTATTCGAGTACAAGGAGAAAACGCGCAGTGTATAGTACTCCGCCCAGGTTATATTGGCGAGTTCAGCGTGGCGAGAAGTGGCTAACTGCTAGGCGTGCGCCCGCAGGACTAGCCGAGTCTAGTTCAAGGGAGCACAACAACGCAGATGGCCGTTTCTCGCCGCGCCCGGAGGGAGCCTCGCAAAAACGCCAATGCGGCGTTGCTGTCCTTGAAAAGGGCCTGCCATTTCCTGCGGACAGCGCCTTGCATTAACGTTTTTACGAGGCTCTGAACCCGTCAATATAACCTGGGCGAAGTACTGAGGTACATGAGCATTTTTACTTCACGCGTCCATGCGTTTCGCCCTTCGGGCCAGCCTTTGGCTGTTCAAAAACGCTCCCGGCGTTTTTGTGACGCCGTAATCGGATAAATTTGAGGGTAAGCTGAGCAGTTGCTCATAAACTGCCTTTAGTAGACGGCATAATGCCCTGCATCTCAGGATCTTTAGCCATGGCCATACGCATGGCTCTGCCAAAAGCCTTAAAAATCGTCTCGGCTACATGGTGCGCATTAGTTCCTTTCAAGCTATCGATATGCAAAGTGACCTTGGCATGATTTATAAAGCCGCGGAAAAATTCCAAGAATAAATCGACATCGAAATCACCTATCCGAGCACGCGGAAAACCCACCTCATAAGAAATGCCGGGCCGACCCGAAAAATCAACCACTACCCGCGATAAGGCTTCGTCTAACGGAACATACGCATGACCGTACCTAACGATGCCTTTTTTGTCACCCAAGGCTTTTTCGATCGCTTGTCCAAAAGTAATACCGATATCTTCAACGGTATGATGCGCATCGATACCTAAATCGCCCTGCGCTGTTATTTCCAGATCCATCATACCGTGACGAGCAACCTGATCGAGCATATGGTCTAGGAATGGAAGCCCTGTCGCAAACGAAGTCTGGCCATTGCCATCAAGATTTACCCGCACATGAATCTGAGTTTCCAAGGTATTACGCACTACTTCTGCAATTCGATCAGCCATAAACTTTTACACTATAAATGTATACTCTTCGCATATGATATTTTAGCATTCAGGGTGCGTAAAATTTAGTCGAGAACAAGGCGGAAAATAGCTGCTCTAGTCGCTCTACAGCAAGATTTTCTAACGCAGCACTTCGCGAAAGAGTGCGTGCACTGGATGCTACAATATTGTGTGCGGAGAGTATAACTACTTAGCGAATTTAAGACACCCTGTAACTGCTCGGATTGCCCTAAAATATAGTCTCGAACAAAGCAACAGTGCGCAGTGCACAAGAAACTACCGGATATATAATATATAATACCGGGGTGTTGTAGGAAGGGAAAACAGCAATAGTTTGCTACAAAAATTCGGCGAATCTCTTCGAATTCCCCCTCCAAGCCTTCCATGTAAGCATTTACTTACTCAAATTTAATCCACAACCTGCTTTTTCGGTTGCAATAGTTTGAAATACTATCCCTGTCGCCGATCAACGGAAACGGAATTCGAGGACTAGCCAATAGGACGTTGCCAAGGACCGGACCTCTAAGCCAACCAAGCAGGCGATATCCGCCCCGGTGAATGGATTTCATCGGGGTTTCTTTTGAGTACGCCCACCAGATTAACCCATTCGGCTATCACCGGCGCACCTCAGTTAGAATTCAGACCCAATACCAAAATTTCCACATTAGCTTGCAACTTACTCAAGCTTGAGACCAACTAATCGTTACGCTAAAGCAGATCACCGGATGCTGTGTCAATTCAACTTGCAGCGGAACGCATCGCACGCTTACGTTCATGTTCCAACAGAAATTTTTTCCTGATTCGAATAGAAGTTGGGGTAACTTCGACCAGTTCGTCGGCATCAATAAATTCCAAAGCCTGCTCCAGAGTCAATTTTTGCACCGATGTTAAAATTAAATTCTCATCGTTCCCCGCCGCGCGAACATTGGTTAACTGCTTGGCTTTGGTCGGATTGACCACTAAATCGTTAGACCTTGAATGGACACCTACGATCATTCCTTCGTATACGGGGTCGCCAGGCTCGACCAACAAGCTCCCCCTGGCCTGCAGATTAAACAGCGCGAAGGTCAAAACCTTGCCGGCAACATTGGAAATCAGAACACCGTTAATTCGCTGACCGAGTTCGCCGGAAACCACAGGTCCGTAGTGGTCGAATACATGGTAGATTAAACCGGTACCCGATGTTGCGGTTAAAAATTCGGTTTGAAACCCGATAAGGCCACGAGACGGCATCATATATTCCAGCCTGACTCGCCCTTTTCCGTCCGGAACCATATCGCGTAACTCGCCCTTGCGCGTACCTAGTTTTTCCATTATCGAACCTTGATGACGTTCCTCGACTTCCACGGTGACAAATTCATAAGGTTCACGGCAAACGCCGTCAATTTCTTTCTCTATCACTTCGGGTCTGGATATGCCTAACTCGTAACCTTCACGGCGCATATTCTCGATCAGAATCGAAAGGTGTAATTCACCCCGACCGGACACTTTGAACCTATCCGGGTCGTCCGTATCATCCACACGCAATGCAACATTGTGTTGCAATTCGCGATGCAAGCGCTCGCGTATCTGACGCGACGTAATATATTTGCCGTCCTTGCCCGCAAAAGGTGATTTGTTCACCTGAAATGTCATGCTAATAGTCGGCTCATCCACTGAAAGCGGGGGCAATGCCTCAACAGCCTCAGAATTGCAAAGCGTATCCGATATCTGAAGATTGTCGACCCCCGTAAACGCAATAATGTCACCCGCGCCTGCCTGCTCCACCTCGATACGTTCCAGACCATGGAATCCAAAAATCTGCAATATCCGCACTTTACGCTGAGCGCCGTCCCTAGGGACCAAGGTAAGGTCAGTATTCTTGCGCAAAATTCCGCGCCTGATGCGGCCTATGCCGATTACACCGACGTACGAACTATAATCCAAGCTGCTGACTTGCATTTGAAACGGTAGGGTGCGGTCGACATCCGGCGCTAAAACTTTATCCCTAATTGTTTCAAACAACGGCTGCATGTTACCGTCCGAAACATTTGCGTCTAAACCTGCATAGCCATTCAGGGCTGAAGCGTAGACTATAGGGAAATCCAGCTGCTCATCGGTGGCGCCCAAGCGGTCGAACAGATCAAAGGTTTGATTAACAACCCAATCAGCACGCGCTCCAGGACGGTCTATCTTGTTAATCACAACAATCGGATTCAAGCCCATCGCAAACGCTTTTTGGGTCACAAACCGAGTTTGCGGCATCGGACCGTCTACTGCGTCTACTAACAGCAGAACCGAATCGACCATGGATAGAACCCGCTCTACTTCACCGCCAAAATCCGCATGACCCGGTGTATCGACAATGTTGATTCGATAACCTTGCCATTCAATGGAGGTATTTTTGGCCAATATGGTTATGCCGCGCTCTTTCTCAAGATCGTTGGAATCCATGACCCGTTCAACAAGTTTTTCGTGGGCCGAGAAGGTTCCGGATTGCTGCAGCAATTGATCGACCAGGGTCGTTTTACCATGATCGACATGAGCAATAATCGCAATATTACGGATGTTATTTGTAAACAATTGTAAAAACTGATGCAAATGTATTGAAGGGAAATGACCGTTCTTGCTAGTTTACCAGAAATCTGAACATGCATCGCCAGCGTCGACCGTTCACAACTAACGTACCGTATCTAATTTTGGATTCTTATATGAGGTTGAGCCCCAAAGATCATTCACATTTTCGCATAACCCAACACAACATCGAATACTAATAACACAAACTTGCTTGGAGATTAACCATGAAAAAATTGATAAGGATCGGCATCGCCGGATTCGCCTTGCTGATACTCACTGCGGGGTGTGCCAATCATTATACAAACAGCGAATTGTTGGATATTTTTAACTCCGAAGGCTTTAACACCAAAGAAACAGAACGCGGCGTCGTGGTTTTTTTACCTGAAGTATTTTTTGAGTTTAACAGTACTGAATTGACCCAGTCCGCGCACGACAAACTCACGATCATTGGCCATGTCCTTATCGATCCCAAAACCTTAACTCGACAAATTCTGGTGGAAGGCCATACCGATTCGGTCGGTGACGAAACATACAACGAAGACCTTTCATTGCGACGGGCAAACGCCGTAGCGGACGACCTTGTCCTACGAAAGGTTGACGATAGCCGGATTACACGCCGCGGCTACGGCGAAAAATATCCCATCGCTCCAAATACGACAGCGGACGATCGGGACAATCCGGAAGGCCGGGCACAAAACCGCCGCGTCGAAATTGTAGTGGCGAATCTCCCCGAATAATTTCCAATCGCCATTGAGATGGCTGAGTAAAGGATCGAGATTCACTTAGTCTGGAAAACCTTTCCGCCGTTATCGAGCTGACCACCCCATTGAGAACTGCGTCATGTATTGTCAATTTTTTGGGTTTCATACTTACCCTTTCACCCAGAACACATTAACCAGTTGCAACTACTTGTCAGAAAACTGCCAATTACATGCAAAACGGCTGAACGAAGATGTCGAGAAAAAAACCGGTGTATCCATACTACTTGGGCCAGCAGGCGTCGGTAAATCGACTTTGATCCATCAGTTATTAAAAAAGCATCGAAATCATGACATCATAATCAAAGAATTAAGTAATTGCGTTGAATGGCCGGTACTCGAACGGGATCAAGCAACGATATTTCTTGAAAACCTGTCAAATAGAAGCACACCAGCCCCCCTCGCCCGACACCAAAAAACTGTTTTTCTGCTAGACCACGCGGATAACTTAAGCGACGATTTTATGGAACAACTGCTGACTGTTGTTTCTAAACGCAACGCATCTAATATGCCAACCTTATTAATTTTGGTCGGGTTATCCCAGTTGAAAGCCCGGATTGAGTCTACACGATTCAGAGCCTATCGAACACTCCTGGGTCAACCCTGGTTTTTTGAGAGGCTGGGCCATCAAGAAGTCGGTAACTATATTCTCCAGCGCTTGAAATTTGTGGGTTATTCCGGGCAATCATTGTTTTCCGATGACGCAATACGGTGTGTTGCGGAGCTTTCCAAGGGAATTCCCCGTGTAATCAATACGCTCTGTGGAAGCAGCCTGCTGTTAGCCAGCTTGGATCACGATCATGCCGTTACCGAAGAAACAGTCAAAGCCGCCGCTGAATTCTGCTTTCTGGAAAAAGATACCTCAAAAGCTGAAGAACCCAAGACATTGCCGGCTAAGCCTCGTTCAATACAGCCAACCGATAAGAGCTTGGAGCAACCAGACCAAACCCGCAATCAGACGCTGCGGCAAATTATCCAAATGTTGACTGATCCGGAACCCATGACCGATCCGCTCAAACCGGCATCGGAAAACTTGGCTCAATCCCTTCCTGAACAAGCCTCAAACATCGCGGCCACGAAAGAAACCACCAGAGCGATCAATTCGACCATTCCCAATAGACCTGCAGAAAATATCAGCGTTGCAAATGTAAAGCTGGCGGCGGATAGCCCCATTCCACCCATTAATCCCTATGCGGTGCATGTTTCGGCACCGTTCCAAACGATCAAGCACCAACTCATATCAAAGCCAGTTACCGCTATCGATACAAAAAGGCCAGATCAATCGGACTCCGAGGGAAACTCCAATAGATCCAGACACAATATAGTACTTGTTGCTGCTGGAATGTTGCTGGCAATTGTATCCATTATTTGGTTTTTGCCGACGACATTTACCGACCAGGATCAGAAAAATATTGCTAACACAGACACTCACCCAAAACTCAAGACAGTGCATAATACATCAATAGCCGCATTGCAGCCCCAAACCGCCGCAACCAGCACTAACGCGTTGCCTATAAAAAGTTCCAGTCAGACGCATAAAGAATCTATCGAAGCCCGTATCGCCAACCTGGTATCAATGGCGGAGACGCGTAACAGCAATAGCCGGCTCCCACAACCGAAAACCGACAGAGCGGATGAATCTTACCTGCGCCTGATCAAGCTGGACCTCGGTAATGAAGATATAGCCCGCAGGAATGGGCGAATAAAACAGCAATTGCCTAAACGAGCTGAGTGGACCAAACACCAAGTAATACGGTACTCGGCCGAGCCGGCCCTCGAAAAATGGCATCCTCTGAACGCCCATAGTTCACCGCCAAAAAATTCATTCGCCGAAAAACACCGACTCAAACAATCCTCACGTGCTGTCGCCGTCAAAACGGTCGCTAAAAGAAAAATATCGCATCCTGTCATTCCTTCGTTCGACAACCAGGAACTGGCCACCA
>CAZVFR010000092.1:0-249 GCA_964626505.1 uncultured Methylococcaceae bacterium | reverse complement strand
CCGCTCGCTACCAACTGGCACAGAGCGGCATCTCCTACGACCTCCAAAGCTTTTTAGCATCAGCCGCAAATGGAGATGAAAACATTTTAAATTTATTCCTGGCCGCAAATATGCCGGTCGGTATACAGGATCAATCGACTTGGAATACCGCGTTAATTACCGCAGCAGCGCACAGAAATGTGAAGGTGGTTGCGGCGATTTTGAACAAAAACCCAAGAATTGATCAGCAGAACCGATATGGACAAACTG
>CAZVFR010000091.1:0-12694 GCA_964626505.1 uncultured Methylococcaceae bacterium | reverse complement strand
TGTTTTGGCCATTGGTCCCGAGCCGTAACACCTTTGCCCAAATCATGCATCAACCCTGCCCAAGTTATTATCGGCTTGTCATAGTATTTCCTGGCGTAATCGATAACCAACATTACATGATCACCCGTATCAACTTCCGGGTGGTGTTCAATCGGCTGTGGCACACCGAACAAAACCGCAATTTCCGGTATCAGCAACTGCAACGCACCACAGCGTCGCAGTACGCGAAAAAACTCACTCGGACGCGCTTCCGTCAATGCACGATGCATTTCCTTCCATACTCGTTCCGGCGTTAGTTCCGCCATCTCGCCTGCGGTAACCAATTCACCCATCAATGACAAAGTGTCGGGATGAATCTCAAAGCCCAAATCCGCAAAACGCGCCGCAAAGCGCGCAACCCGAAGAACGCGTAACGGATCTTCAGCGAATGCAGTTGATACGTGCCGTAGTACGCCGGCTTTAAGGTCCGCTACGCCATTGAATGGATCGACAAGATTACCTTCAGGCGTTTTGGCAATCGCATTGATGGTAAGGTCTCGACGAGACAGATCCTCCTCTAGCGTGATATCCGGGCCGAATTCACACACAAAACCTTTGTAGCCTCTACCTGATTTACGTTCCGTACGAGCAAGCGCATATTCCTCATGGGTTTCCGGATGAAGAAAACACGGGAAATCCTTACCGACTTGCTTATAACCCTGTTCAACCATTTCTTCAGGACTCGAACCGACAACCACCCAATCTTGGTCGGAGACAGGTTGACCGAGAAGCTCATCACGTACCGATCCGCCTACGAGATAAGTTTTAACAGTCTTTTTTTTCACCAGTAAATATCGAAATTGGTTCTAATTTCAAGCCCGTACGACTAACTTAGCACATTAGGACGGCACTAATTTAACTTTAGCGGTTCAACTCTCCGGCTACATTGCCGCTGTAATTTTTTTCGAGTATATTGGAACCGAAAATAAGGACCACCACTATTAGATCGCCTAACTATAATACAAGGAGTTTCGATGTTTTTCTTCAACCGCCGTAAATCCCCCTCTTTGCCTCAAAATGATTCGCCTGATCAAAGGGCGGAACGAAAACAGCAATTGGCAAAAACTCAGACCGTGTATATTTGGGATGATCAATTTCCCAATGTAGAAGGTGTTCCGATGTCCACGGAAGTTCCTTCAAGCGATAAACCGACCATTGTCTGGCTGGTCAAAGCAGTTGAAATCGCCCTTGAGATCGTTGAAAACACGTTAATCAACTTTATTGATCGGGACAGCGGCGGCACCAACAACCAATTGAAATCCATTCGAAACAACCTGAAGCAATTCAAAAAAGCACAAAGCGGCGATGATAATGGCGATAAAGGTTCATTGATTCGCGAAATTCTGTCGGTAGTGGGTAGGGTGCTGTTTACTCGAATAGCCTCGCCCACCAAGGAGCTGGATCGACTAAAGAAAATAATTGATGACCATCCCATCGATAAAAAACTAGCCACCCTATCAGGTCTGGCAGCCTATAAAAGCCTGTTCAAATCGATCAAATTACAACCAATCGCCGAGCGCTTTCAAGAAGATAGAGTGTTCGCCTATTATCGAGTGGGTGGCCCAAACCCAATGCTGATCCGGTGTATCTCACAAATACCGGATAACTTTCCCGTTAGCGAACACGGCTATCAATCTGTTATGGGCAAAACCGATTCGCTGGCCGCGGCACTTAGCGGCAATCGATTATTTATATTGGACTATAAAGAAATCCAGTTCCTGGTAGACAACCCCGGTGAATACGAAGGAAAAGCCAAACAACTGTTCGCACCGTTAGCCTTGTTTGCACGTCCAGAAGGGGACGATGATCTTGTACCCGTTGCGATACAGCGAACCCAAAGCGCGGATGCCGGGGCAATTATCTATGCCACTACTGATGAAACAGACAAAGAATATTGGCCTTGGCAAACCGCTAAAAGCATCGTGGAGATGGCCGAGGGAAACTACCACGAGCTGTTCGTCCATTTGGCAAGAACGCATTTATTAATCGAAGCATTTGTTGTAGCGACCCACCGGAATTTGGCCGAACAACACCCGATCAATATTTTATTGTTGCCGCATTTTGAGGGCACCTTGTTTATCAACAATAAGGCTGCAACGGGCCTGATCGCCAAAGGTGGCTCCATTGAAAAAATTCTGGCGGCAAAAATCACCGCCAGTCAACAAGCTGCCGGGACGGATCGATTGGATTATGATTTTTACGCCAATATGTTGCCCGCCGATTTGCAAGGACGCCGTATCGATGACGCAACAATTCTGCCAAATTATCCCTACCGCGATGACGCATTACTGATCTGGGAGGGTATCCAGCAGTGGGTCACGGAGTATATCGACATCTACTACGAAAATGACGCAGCACTAAAAGCCGATACCGAACTCGCGGCGTGGACGGCCGACCTGATCGGCCGAGGAAAAGTCAAAGGCTTTAAACCCATCGAATCAACGCAACAATTGGCGCAGGTACTCACCATGGTCATCTTTACTGGCAGCGCCCAACACGCAGCAGCGAATTTCCCACAAAGCACCATCATGAGCTATAACCCGGCTATTTCGGGCATTATATGGGGAGAGAAAGATCCTACAGGAAGCACCGAACAGGAATGGTTGAATACCCTGGCGCCTATAAAAGTAGCCTCAGATCAACTTAATCTGCTACACCTGCTGGGTGGGGTTTACTATCGCATGTTAGGCAATTATCAATCAAATAGTTTTCCTTACTTTGAATGGTTCGAGGATGAACAAGTCATCGGTAAAGGCAAGGCATTGGATCGATTTCAACAAGCGCTGAAAAAAATTGAGGATGAGATTAAAACGCGAAATAAAAACCGAGCAATTCCTTATCCCCATCTGCTACCGACTAAGATCCCGATGAGTATTAATATTTAGAGGCTGTCTAGTTAAAATGATATTGACTGCAATACATTTGAACCGGACTACCTCTTAGAATCCTCCATAGTAAGATCGGTAAATGACCAACTAAAGCGGGCAACGAAGAAGTAAAGTACATCAAGGTGATGATAACAGTGCTTCCCCTTGGCCAGAACAAGGACACTATTAAATAATTGGCCATTCACTTTCAATGCGTGAAGAATTGTCATTCTGGTGAGAAATTCGGGTAAGTAACTCAATAACCGCCTGAAAAAACGCGTCTAACTCTTCTATACTCTTAATTTATCACCTAGCCTGAAACAATCAGTCACACTACCGAACCTACTTTCGACCTATACCACTATCCATATGAAGTTTTTAATTCCATTATCGATCGGGTTCGAAGCAGCCGCATTGATCCTGCAATATTTTCCAGCGGCTTCGAGTCTCGCAGCCGGCCTGCAGTTAATTGCCATTTTACTGCTGGTCCGAATTATGTTTCAGCTGCGCGCGGAAAAAGCCAAGCAGGCGAGACAAAAACAGCAGAATAAAGAGCGACTCTCGACGATGTTAGGCACCTACGACAACCTTATGAATTCGGCTTTAAACGATACCAATGAGCAATTTTGTGCGTTTAATAAAACCCTGAATCAAATCCAGGAATCGGTTACCAGTGCGACCACCAAGCTATCCAACAGCTTATTCGGATTAGAAGAAGATTCAAGCAATCAACAAAAAATGCTGCGGCAACTGGTTAACCAACTTGTATCCGCAGCGACCGGGAAAGAGTTCTCCGAACAAACTGCCGGCCTGCATTCATTTGTCGCACAGACAGAATCGGTCATTCAACAATTTGTAGAAACCGTTAGCGACAATAACCAATCAAGATCAGAGATTTCAACAAATTTCAATGCAATGCGTGAGCATGTCAATGCGGTAACCAAACTTTTGGATGACGTGAATCAAATCACCTCACAAACCGACCTACTGGCTCTGAACGCTGCGATTGAAGCTGCGCGGGCCGGGGAAGCAGGCCGGGGGTTTGCGGTTGTCGCGGACGAAGTGCGCAACCTGGCGCAAAGGACCAGTCAGTTTAGCGAGCAAATTCGTGGGTTACTGGTTGGTATTCACGAATCAATCAACAACGTCGACAACGCCATGGATAGAGCCAATTTATCGGATAGTTCGGCCGCCTCAGATTCGCAACAGAACGTCACTCAAATGAAGGATGAATTAATTAGTCTTAATGAAATGGCCAGCGAGCAATCCCAGCAGATCAACGGACTGTCGAAAAGCATTCAAAATCTGATCGAAGAGGGTGTCATATCTTTGCAATTTGACGATATTGTCCGACAACTCCTGGAAAAATCCATGACACGCTCGCAAATCCTGGAACAATATCTGAAGTCACTGATCGTCAGTCATCAAGATAATAATATCAGTCAATACGAAGATCGATTTAAAGCCCGCATAGCAGTCTTGGATTCAGCAGTTGAGATTGGACGAAAGTCATTCGCGGCACTTGACGACTCCTCAATCACACAATCCAGCGTAACGACCGGCGCGGTCGAATTGTTTTAAGGATCTGTTCAAAAATCTACCGCCCAACTATTAAAGCGTGGTGGTGGCGTAGATTCTTAACCGATTCATAGATCGCCGAATTTTTCTGAAATATCAGCTGCAACGACCCAGCAAAATCCATGGAATTGATCATATTGCCGAAAAGTTAGTTTTCTGGTAGATTCCCGCTGAGTTATGGAAAAGATTTGGTATAGTCAATATCCTGCGGATGTACCCAAAACGATAGAGCCGAATGTCTATCGGTCGGTCGTCGCTTTATTCGAACAGAGTGTCCTGAAGTTTGGCGCTCGCCCGGCTTTCACCAATTCGGGCAAGACCCTTACGTTTTCCGAGCTTGATGAGCTATCAAGCGATTTTGCCGCCTATCTGCAGCAAAGTTTAAGCATAAAAAACCACGATTGTGTCGCCATTATGTTGCCGAATCTATTGCAATTGCCCATTGCACTTTTTGGCGCTATGCGTACCGGTGCACGTATCACCAACGTGAATCCGTTATACACACCGACTGAACTGGAACATCAACTCAACGATGCCGGAGTGAAGACCATCGTGGTCCACTGCAATTCTATGCCTGTGTTGTCGAAAATCCTGCATAAAACATCGATCGAAACCGTAATTATCGTGCGATCTGATGACTTGACCGCCAGCGATAAAATATCCAGTGACGCAAACGACGAAACAGTTGAATTTAGATCGGCGCTAGCTAGCGGCAAAAAACTTGAGTTTCATCCGGTGGAAGTAAACAACGAAGACATCCTCTTTCTGCAATACACCGGAGGAACCACCGGAGTATCAAAAGGCGCCACACTAACACATCGAAATTTAATCGCTAATATACTGCAGTTTTCGGCCGTACTCGGCCCAAGATTAGACGAGGGTCAGGAGGTTATTCTTACAGCATTGCCGCTCTACCATATCTTTGCACTATCGGTTAATTGTTTGGCATTTTTGCATCTCGGTGGACACAATATATTAATTACCGATCCACGTAACCTGCCCGCGCTGGTTACCGAATTTGACCAATGGAATTTTTCGGTAATGCTGGGTGTCAATACCTTGTTCAACCGGCTGCTTAATTCGCCAGACTTCCGCGCGCTGGACTTCTCCGCGTTGAAGATTTGTATCGGTGGTGGCGCAGCAATCCAACGTTCCGTAGCCGATAGCTGGTTCAAAACCACGCACTGTTATATTCTGGAAGGTTATGGGCTTTCGGAAACATCACCCTTATTGACACTAAATCCTTGTAATCTGACCGAATTCAGCGGAACTATCGGTTTACCGGTGCCGTCAACCGAAATCTCTCTGCGCGACGAGCACGGTCACGCGGTCGCGGTTGGAGAATCCGGCGAATTGTGCGCTAAAGGACCCCAGGTCATGCGCGGCTATTGGGGCCAGAAAGCCGCTACACAGGAAGCAATGACCGCAGATGGCTTCTTCAAGACCGGTGATATTGCCACCATGGACGAAAAGGGCTTCTTCCGTATCGTTGACCGCAAAAAGGACATGATCCTGGTATCCGGTTTTAATGTCTTTCCGAACGAGGTCGAAGAGGTGGTGGCCGAATGCGACAGTGTGTTGGAGAGCGCCTGTATTGGAATACCCGATGAACAATCGGGAGAAGCCGTCAAGGTTTTTGTTACTACAAAACCGGGTATGCAACTCAGCGCTGAAGAACTGCAAAGACATTGTAAACAACGTTTGACCGCCTACAAGGTCCCTAAATATGTAGAATTCCTTGATGAGTTACCTAAATCGACCGTTGGCAAAATCCTTCGCCGGAAGCTACGCTAGGCTGTTCCAGCCTCGGAACCCGGATTTCTTTCCAATATGACAATCCCATACACTGTTGTATTTACCTATTCTTCGCATAAACTTATTTGTAAATAAGACTCATCCCAGTTTGCCACAGCACCTTGTTTACAAACGCAATACTTTGATCTTACAAAATCAGTTCATTAGACGGTCTGTTCCAGCGGCCCACCCCTAATCCATAAAACCTCTGACTTGCTCAGAGGTCTCTCATCACTCAATTATGGTCATGAAAATGTCGTTTACTAAACGTTGCTTAGAATACTATTCCCATCGCTCAGTTCGTCGTATACGAGCACGCCTAGTGTTTAGTCTCGCGACTCTACTCTTGCTAAGCATCACTATCGTGCCAACCGTTAGTGTCGCGGGATCAACCGCAACGGAAGTTATCCAAATGACGGATAAAGGGCTGGTCCCGAAGGACATACAGGTACAACGTGGCACAACAGTATTTTTTTTGAATACGGGCAAGTACACGCATTGGCCTGCGTCCAATAACCATCCTAGCCACGAAATGTACCCAGGATTTGACTCTCGCGAAACCATTCAGCCCGGTACGAGTTGGCAGTTTAAGTTTGACAAACTGGGTACCTGGAAGATGCACGACCATTTGAATCCGGGTTTTGAAGCCGAGATCACAGTTGTGGAAGACCTTGCCTCAATTGACCTTGAAACCAATTCAACAGACGCATCAAACTCAAGCAGTTTTTTTCTAAGTATTTCTGAATTCTTTGCGGGCCTGTCGGGAAATTCCTCAGCAAATCAAAATTCTGAATCCGTCGTCACCGCATCTCCAAAACTGGTGGATTTTACGTGTACAGGCCAAAACGCTACCAATTTTGAATGTTATAAGCATTATTACAAATCCAAAGTACGCTCTGATGGCATCGCGGCAGCATTTACGGATGCCAAACAGCGTGAGAAGAATAACGCCTACGCACTTTCTATGTGCCATCCTATCGTCCATGCAATCGGACACGCCGCGGTAGAAAAGTTTGACAATGTGACGGACGCATTTGAACACGGAGACAGCCATTGTTGGTCAGGGTACTACCATGGCGTAATGGAAGGCATCATTGCCAGGATCGGGCGCGACCAACTCCCCAACCAGATCGATAGCATTTGTTCCGTTATACCGGGCAAAGCAACAAAAGATTTCGATTATTTCAACTGTATTCACGGTCTTGGACACGGCGTCATGGCCTCCAACGGTATCGAACTCTTCGACTCACTCGAACTTTGTTCGAAACTGACAGGCTCTTGGGAGCAATCGTCGTGTTACGGGGGTGTTTATATGGAAAATATAATGGTCGACTATCGTAACCAGCATACCAAATACTTGAAGCCGGAAGATCCGGTTTACCCCTGTAATGCGGTAGAGGACCAATATAAAAACGATTGTTTTTTGATGCAGACTTCGTACATGCTCAAAGTCGCAAACGGCAATTTCGGCAAAATTTTCGAGATGTGCGCTGATGTATTAGGTCGCTACCGACTCACGTGTTTTCAAAGCCTCGGCAGAGACGCTGCCAGCCGCAGCTCAAACGATGTGCATGCGACCAAAACCACATGCGACCTTGGCAGGTCCATCGATGAAAAATCAAACTGTATAATCGGTGCCAGCAAAAACTTTGTTTCCGCGCTACATGATGATCAACGAGCAAAATCACTTTGCCAAGCAACCGACGCCAAAATTCAACAAATCTGCTTTAAAACCGTTGAAAACTATTATCAATATTTTTAATTTGGAGTTTTTCAACTGTCTAATTTCCGCTGCTACCCAACCGTTTTCACGGCTGGGTCTCTATTTAGCAAGCCACGATCTACCACCAAGAACCCATTCAGATTCAGTCGATTCGAATTTTGTTTAGCTTTGAATTGCGATAGCATATTAACCGATCAGGTAAAATTGCGGTAACCGCGCTATCAAGTTTGGAGTTCGCTAACCGTGGATTCGAAGCCGTTTAAACTAAAAACGACCATGTACGTTCAATATTTCAGTCTGAAGTGCCCACCGTTCTCGCTGGCTCCGAATCCGCGTTTTCTGTATATGAGTCCGCGGCATCGTGAAGCCTTGGCGCACCTTCTGTATGGCATTGACGGAGGTGGCGGTTTTGTGGCCTTAACCGGTGAGGTCGGAACCGGAAAAACCACCTTATGCCGATGCTTGTTGGAACAAATCCCCAGCCATGTTGACATTGCATTGATCATCAACCCCACCCTTAATGCAATCGAACTATTAGCTAATGTATGCGACGAATTACGCGTAAAGATTCCGCACGAGAATATGAGCTTAAAGTTATTGGTGGACGCCTTGAACGAACACCTCCTGAGATCGTTCGGCCAGGGTCGGCATACAGTTATTTTGATCGATGAAGCGCAAAATTTAAGTTTTGATGTTTTGGAGCAAATCCGTTTATTGACCAATCTCGAAACTAGTGAAACGAAGTTGTTAAAAATTATTCTGGTCGGCCAGCCCGAGTTGAATACAGTGCTCGAACGCAAAGACTTGCGCCAACTCAACCAACGCATCACGGCGCGCTACCACTTGATGCCGCTGTCCCAAGCCGAAACCGCTGCTTATATTTACCACCGGCTCTCGGTCAGCGGTGGCTATAAACGATTATTCCCCAAGCAAACCTTAAAAAAAATCTACCGCTATACGCGCGGTATACCGCGCTTGATCAACATTATTTGTGATCGCGCGCTTTTGGGTGCCTATGCAACCGAGACCCACCAGATAACCAACAAGATTGTGTCCAAAGCGGCCAGTGAAGTATTACCCCGGCACAGCGCCTCCCCAAATTTATACCACTTGCTGCCTGCCCTGGCGCTGGCTCTTGCGGTCGGCCTCGGCGTCTGGGGTTTGTTTACGGTTGACTGGTCACAATCGCGAATAATGGCATGGATTAATGATTCTCGAATTTTAGAGAACACCGAAACAAGTTCGAATAGTCGCAGCAACACCGGCGATTTATCTGTGGACTCTTCATCTGCGGTTCAATCCATAGTCACTGCCCAACCGCATGCAAGCAAAACCATAGAACTCAATGACATTCTTACAACATTGCCAACAGATTACCGGTCCGCTACGGAAATAACGTCAACAGTTGCCCCAACACACTCGATCGATGGGGTAGCCAATAGAAATAAAGCCACGCAACACAGGCAAGGCAAATCACAGGGCCCGACCTCTCGGGACATTCGGCCACCGACAACAAGCAATCATCCGCCACACAAAACCGAGAATGCACAACAGTTATTCGATCTCCTTTCAGATCCCAAACTGAGTCTACCGACCGCGCTGGTGCATCTATCTCACAAGTGGAATCTGAAACATTCACCAGACTTCGGCGACGTTTGTTCAGCAGCTAGATTGCACGCGCTCCGGTGCCTGAATCACACCGCGGACTGGGAGGCGTTACGGCGTATCAACCGCCCCGCGATCCTCAGGCTGTCCTTGCCGAAGGGTGGCAACCGCTATGTCACTCTAGTCGGGATAGAAAAGCAATCGGCAATACTCAATTTTTTTGACGACACACCACGCGCGTTTTTATTCGACGACATCTCAGAATATTGGCAGGGCACTTATTCCATTTTCTGGAAATCCCCCGACCCTACGGTGAGCTTGATGACACCGGGTTATCGATCGAACACCATACGATGGCTGCGAACACAGCTAAAAACCGAACTGGATGCCGCAAATGAAGTACGCAACCCCAACTATTTCGATGATAAACTAAAATCTAAAGTAATTGAATTTCAGAAACAACAGGGTTTGTTCCCCGATGGTTTGGTTGGCGTCATGACACTCATTGCTTTAAACAGTGTATCAAGCGTGCCAGGAATACCCAAGCTGGAAAACCACGAGTAAAAATGTCTTATATCTTAGATGCACTGCGTAAATCCGAACATGAACGCCGTGTTGGTGCGGTTCCAACACTAGAAAATGCGCCATTTGATACGGCGGAAAAATCCTCTCAAAAACCCTGGATCTTTATCCTGATTGCGGTACTCATTTGCTTAAATATTGTAACTTTATTAGTTATTACAGTATTCGATCAAGAAGATGCTACACCGAGCGTTGATACGGCCGACGAAGCAGCTAGCGACGAAGAAAAAACACACACTTTTCCAGGACAGCCTAAACACAGTGGATTGGTTTCAAATCAAAACAATGCAGCGCAGCCGTCTACAATGTCAACACCGGAGAAGACTCCAAAGCCACAACCTAAAGAATTTGCATCGCCCCAGCCGATAACCAGGATCGTAGCTTCACCCACAGCGCAAACGACATCGGTTGCACGTCCACGTACCAAGGCGGATTCGCAACACACAGCCAAGCCAACGCCAACCGCCAGCAAAACCAAAGTTGTAAACCCTTCGAAATTTTCATCAAATGGTCAAACAACCGCTGCAATACCAGCCTTAACTGCACCAACACCGCCGCAAACACAACCCAAACTTGTTCCATCTCCGCCTCAATCACAGCAATCAAACCTGCCTGCGGAAGGCAACCGTAAAACTGTTGCCAAGCCGACAATCACGCCGCCCAAACCGATCGCAGCTGCAGTTACACCACCGCAGCCTAGATCCGTTACCACCCCTAATACAGATCGAAAAACATCACTTGGTTTACCCACACCGGAACCCAAATCAAATGTAGCAACAGCCGCGCCTATAACCCCATCTAACCTGCCAAAACGTTCAAATACACATAGAACCACCACTGTGCAGCCCAAACCACCCGCAACCGAATCCCACGACACATCAATACCTCTACTCAACAATATGGCTAGAGATTTTCAACGGCAAATTCCCGATTTGAATATTAATGTATTTGTTTATTCCGAAGTGCCTGAAGAAAGGTTTGTGATTATCAATATGGTAAAGTATAAAAATGGGCAAAAGTTGCGCGATGGCCCGTTACTCGGGGAAATCAGATCCGACAGTGTCGTATTGAATTATCGTGGGCGCGATTTTAGATTGAGTAGACCCTAACCCAAATAATACTACTCGGCGTAATTAGAACAACCCGTCGTTCCCTAGGGAACGAAGATCAAGCGAAGACTTGTCATATTGCGAATAGAATACCGACCAAACCATAGGGCAAGTCTTTCGACAATACCTCAACCCTCTCAATCCAACGACCTGCTAGAATACGCGTCTTTATTGTCAAATAATGTGGCGCCACCTACTACCTCAGGGAAACAGTAATTACCATGAGAATGAGCCCCCAGGAATTCCTTCAATGCGAATCAAAACGGTTTACACTTCTAGGTATGTCCGGAGTGGGTAAAACCACGGTGGCTAATCATTTGCCCAAGGCTAGTTGGTTCCATTACTCGGGCGACTATCGAATTGGAACAAAGTATCTTGAAGAACCCATACTGGACAATATTAAGCACCAAGCCATGGATGTTGCATTTTTGCGCGACTTATTGCTATCAGACTCGATTTATATTTGTAGCAACATCACAGTAACCAACCTGGCCCCCATCTCAACTTTCCTGGGAAAAATAGGTGCCCAGGAATTAGGCGGGCTTTCTCTTGATGAATTCAAACGCCGCCAAAACTTACATCGGCAGGCCGAAATTTCCGCGATGTTGGATGTACCCGAATTTATTCGCAAAGCTGAAAAAATCTATGGTTACAAACATTTCATTAACGACGCGGGTGGAAGTGTAGTCGAGCTTGACGATGATAATGTAATCAGAGCTCTGGCCGAAAACACCTTGATTATTTATTTGCGCGCTTCGCCGGAATTCGAGCAAACATTGATCGCGCGCGCCGCTGCCAATCCCAAACCCCTATATTACCGAGAAGCATTCCTGGACGAACGCCTACCTGAGTTCATGCACTTGAAAAACTATACCAATACGAATCAGATTCCGCCCGACGAATTCGTATCCTGGGTATTTCCGAAGCTGTTCCATGCCAGACTTCCGCGCTACGAAGCAATCGCACAAGAACACGGTTATGTTATCGACGCAGCAGACATATTTCAGGTCCGTTCGGAACAAGATTTTCTACAATTGGTTGCCAATGCCATCGAGAAGCAACAATGACTTCAACTCTATAACATTGAATTTCGGAGATCTTTGCTAGATGCCACTGGTTGCAAACACTGACTTACCCTCATTACAGCGATTGCGCGAAGAAGGGCAGCGTATACTATCGCCAAATTTTGCTATCCACCAAGACATTCGGGAACTGCATATCGGCCTGCTCAACATGATGCCCGACTCGGCACTGGCAGCAACCGAAAGGCAATTTTTCCGCCTGGTGGGCGCATGCAATCAAATTGTTCAGTTTCACGTCCACCCTTTTACCATCGAAGGTTTGGATCGAAGCCCGGAGGCACAAGCCTATATCGACCGGCATTACGAACCCTTCGA
>CAZVFR010000090.1:0-12803 GCA_964626505.1 uncultured Methylococcaceae bacterium | reverse complement strand
CAAACCATGTTCGACAGGAATTGTAATCATGACGGATCTTTCCGTTTGGCGGGATCAGGACGGCCCAGATGGTAAGCCCCGACCAAACCCGCGAGTAACAGCATCGAGGCGAACTCAACAGCCAGTAAATAAGGGCCAAACAAGAGTATGCCGACTTGTTTTGCTTCGACCACTGATGCGCCGGTCACACCGGGGTCGGCGCCCAATACAACCACTAATTCGATAAACAGAATCGCGGATAGAATCCCGGGAACAATCCACATTGAAGGCTGTAACCAGGCCATCTCCTGTTCTACGGTTGTTTTGCCAAGGTTCAACATCATAATCACGAAAACAAACAAGACCATAATTGCACCCGCGTAGACGATTACCTCTAACACTGCTGCAAAATGAGCCCCCAAAAGATAAAACACCATGCCGACAGCAAGCAGCGAAACAATCAAAAACAGCAGCGCATGCACCGCGTTGAGACGCGTAATCACCATGACCGTGGAAAACACCGCAACTAAAGCTGCCGAATAGAAAAAGAACAATTCCATAATGGTTTCCTAGGGCAATAAGCTTTTCACGTCTATGGGTTGCGCTTCGTTTTCGGCCTCACCCTTTGCCTTACCTCCAATACTTTTTCCGGCCACCCGGTAAAAGTTATAATCATGATATTTCCCCGGACCGCTTATCAATAAATCTTCCTTCTCGTAAACCATATTTTGTCTGTTGTATTCACTCATTTCAAAATCCGGAGTCAACTGAATAGCATACGTCGGACAAGCCTCCTCGCAAAAACCACACATAATGCAGCGCGAGAAGTTGATCCTGAAAAATTCGGGATACCAGCGACCATTCTCATCTTCGGTTTTTTGTAAGGCGATACAATCCACCGGGCAGGCCACCGCGCAAAGGTTACAGGCAACGCAACGCTCTTCCCCGTCCGGATCCCGAGTTAATACGATTCGCCCTCGATATCGCGGCGAAAGCGCGGGCATTTGCTCCGGATACTCGACCGTATCTATTTTGGTGAATGTGTGTTTTAGCACCAGCCAAATACCCACAAACTGGCTGAGCATAATAGAAACTATTCTCATAACCTGCAGCTCCGTGGTAACAAGAATCCCTGGGATTGCCTACACGATGGCATGCTAGTCACCATCCCTTAACTCCCCATCAACAAGGCAACACCGCCCGTAATAACAAGATTCAACAGCGCAATAGGCAACATAACCTTCCATCCGAACGACATCAGTTGATCGTAGCGCGGTCTTGGCAAAGCGGCTCTAAGCAAAACGAACGAACAAACAAAGAACGAGACCTTAAGTACGAACCAAACTATGGGCGGCAGCACCGGCCCCAACCAACCACCAAAAAACAAAACAACGACCAGTGACGCGGTCAAAAGAATACTCAAATATTCGCCGACAAAAAACATCCCAAACTTAATGCCGGAATATTCCGTATGAAACCCAGCCACAATTTCGTGCTCAGCCTCAGGCAAATCAAAGGGTGAACGATGCGTCTCCGCAAACGAGGCGACCAGAAAGACCATCAACGCGAAAAACTGCGAAAAACAAAACCAACCGTCGCGCTGCGCTTCGACAATATCCCTGAGATTGAAAGACCCGCTCAGTATCACGACACCCATCAGCGCGATACCCATAAAAACCTCATAACTCACGGTTTGCGCCGCGGCGCGCAAACTTCCCATCAGTGCATATTTATTATGCGACGCATAACCTGCCAACACCGCGCTATAGGCCGCAAGTGAAGTAAAGGCCAGTATGAAAAGCAACCCTATATTCAGATCGATAATGCCGATATTGGGCGCGAACGGAATCACCGCGAAACTGATTAGTATGCTCACCATGATTATGGCCGGCGCCAATATGAAAACCGGCTTATCGGCAAAGGGCGGGGTCCAATCTTCTTTGGCAAATATCTTTATCATGTCGGCCGCAACTTGCATCAACCCAAAGGTACCGACCCGATTC
This sequence comes from uncultured Methylococcaceae bacterium, assembly GCA_964626505.1. Classification (GTDB taxonomy): domain Bacteria; phylum Pseudomonadota; class Gammaproteobacteria; order Methylococcales; family UBA1147; genus CAZUGA01. The sequence goes on along the minus strand of CAZVFR010000090.1, from coordinate 10,821 downwards.
GGCCCCCAGCGGTCTTGCCAAATCGCCATCAGACGGCGTTCAACCCAAACCAACATCGCCGCAATAAATATCACGGTTCCCAAGATGCCAAAGATGTTCGGCAAGGATCCGATTTCACTATTCATACAAGCGCACCGCTGAGCATATCAGGACTCCTCGTCAACCTTTTTTATTCTGAGCCGCGAGAACCATTCAAAGCCGCCAACTTCGGGATAGCCACTCGGAATACCGGTCACGCCAGACGGTATACCCTCGTCTTCGCGAATCACAGCTTGTTGGGATACCTGGCCATTCGCCTCCCGAATTAACTCCACTCGGTCCCCGTCCTGTAATTTAAGTTTGGCGACATCTTTGGGATTTAATGACGCATAAAACTCTGGAATCCGCTCTTTTACCGGTGCGGAATTCGCGCTCAATTCCTCGCTACCGAAAATTTCATGTAGTGGAACAATCATCCAACTTCCGGCTTGTTTTTTAAGCGTACTCGGAATATCCACAAACCAATCCCCTTGTGCATCGGGTTCAATGATTCTAATACCCGAGTCACCCCCTCTCAGCGGTCCGCCAATTTCTTCCTGAAATTTATTGATGGCCTGGTTTGAATTCCAAGCAGGCGCCCAAACACCGGGCTGTAGAGCTGCCGGTTGCCGACAACCTGCACCCTCCATAGAGAACGACAGCGCGGAGTCAGCATCGACGGGTTGTTTGGGTTCGTTTACCGAAATGTTGGCTAACATTGCCGTGCGACCACTGTAGCGATGCGGCTGCCGAGGTATTTTCATCCCGGAAACACGAAATTCTGAGTTCGGTGCCGCCTCGACTATTTGAGAAAAACTCGACTGCTTTTCGGCGCACGCGGCCGTAATTTGATCCAGATGCTGCCACTCCCCAGCACCGGCATCCTTGAGCCACTGCCAACTCCCCCGAACTTCCTGACTTGGAATATAAACCTGAAAAAATCGTTGTGCTCGACCTTCTATATTAACCCATGTGCCTTCGGTTTCCGCGAATGTTGCCGCGGGCAATACCAATTCCGCACGTTTTGTAGTTTCGCTGGGGCTATGGTCAATCACAACGACATGCCCGGCAGCATCCAGCATCCCATCTACAAACGCGGCATCGGCCCGGCCGTACAAATCATTTTCAAGAATGATGACCGTTTCCGCTGCTCCGGACTGCAAGGCTTGTTTAGCTTCAGCGAGTCCATGTCCTCCCATCAAACTCAGACCGACGCTATTACACTCTGGAGTAACCAGCAGCAAACCTTTTTGCTCCGCCTGGAGAGCTTTTACCACATTGGCTGCGGCCTCCATGACCGATTTATCAAAACATCCGGTACCCGATATGATCAATGGCCTCCGTGCCGACTTTAACAGTTTGGCAATTGCTTTGGCTCGCGAATTTTGTGCCTTCGTTAGCCCGGTAACCTCTGGCGCCGATGAATCCAATTGGGCCGCTACTGCAAACCCAATCCTGGCAATATCCTGTGGTGTGCCCTGATAGAGCTCTTCAGCAACGTCGTCCAAACGCGTAGTTCCGCAACTCGCGATAATCAAGGGGTCGCGTTCTTTCTGGGCGAGCTCACGAACTGCTGCATCTTGCCAGATCGGAATGCCTATTGCTTCCGCCATGGCAAAACCCTTATTGCGCAATGCCTGTCGAACTGACAACGCGAGCCTCGGTGCTGTATTAGTGATATCTTCACCAAGCACGAACACTGCATCCGCCGATTCGACCTCCTTCAATGACGGAATTTGTGCCGAAGTGTGCTGCAATAGATCGACAGCCGTATCGACCAATGAAACATCAGATTCGGAAAAGCCGCTGTAAAAGCGATCCTCGCCAACCAATTCGCGTAGTGCAAAGTTGGATTCCAACGATGCTCGCGCGGAACCGATACCAATAACTTTATCAGGAGTTTCCAGCAGCGACTGTAGATGTTCCAAGGCGGTATCGCTAGCAGCCGGTTGGCTATTGATTAAAGGTTCACGTATACGCGACTCATTATTTACAAAACCGTAACCAAAGCGACCGCGATCACAGAGGAAATAGCCGTTAATTTCACCGTGGTACCGGTTAACCACATTGCGCAATTCGCCGTAGCGCTCGCCCGGACTGATATTGCATCCAACCGAACAATGAGCACACACAGAGGGTGCGATTTGCATATCCCACTTGCGACTGTAATTAAGACTGTAGGGCTTATCGGTGAATACCCCGGTCGGACAAACCTCCACTAAATTCCCGCTGAATTCGTTCTCAAGCACGCCTTCTTCGGAACGTCCAAAATATACGTTATTGCTTGTAGAAAACACGCCCAGGTCCCGCCCGCCAGCATAGTCCTGATAGAAGCGAACGCAGCGGTAACACGCGATACAACGATTCATCTCATGACTGATGAACGGTCCAAGATACTGGTTTGTGTGCGTTCTCTTTTGCCCACGATAACTGCGCGCGGTGTGGCCTGTCATGACTGTCATGTCCTGCAAATGGCACTGCCCGCCCTCCTCGCAAACCGGACAATCGTGCGGGTGGTTGGTCATCAACAACTCAATAATATCGGCGCGAAACTGGCTGGCCTCGGGATGTTCTAAAGATACGCGCATGCCTTCCGTAACGGGCGTCATGCACGCAACCGCTAAACGACCGCTTTGATCATCAGGCCCGGAAAATTGCGTGACCGCACATTGACGGCAAGCACCCACTGAACCCATGGAGGGATGCCAACAAAAATACGGCAAATCCAAGCCTTGCGACAAGCAGGCCTGGAGTAAATTTTCGTCAGGATTAACTGCGTAGTTCTTGCCGTCGATTTCGATGCTGACCATTACACAGCCTCCGCCGACACCGGCTGATTTAGATATTTTTCGAAATCCTCACGGTAATATTTTAAAGCGCTCTGCAGTGGTCCCATCGCACCGGGTGCCAAAGCACAAAACGTTGCACCGGGTCCTAACAAACGCGTCTGTCTTTGCAACAAGGTCAAATCATCCAGCCTACCCTTACCACCAATTAAGTCCTCAAGTATTTTAACAACCCACGGCAGACCGTCGCGACAGGGTGTACACCAACCGCAAGATTCGCGTGAAAAAAATTGTTCTAGATTTAGAACCATACGCACGGGACAGGTTTGGTCATCAAGGATGATCATAGTGCCGGTTCCGAGCCGACTACCGACTTCGGCAATTGCCTCGTAGTCCATCAATACATCAAGATGTTCGGGCAGCATGAAATCAGTAGACGCACCACCCGGTAAGAAGCCGCGCAATCCGTAGCCATCCTGCATTCCACCGGCATGTTCTTCAATAATTTCACGTATCGGGATCCCCATGGGAAGTTCCCATACATTTGGATTTTTAACTCGGCCACTAACGCCGAACAGCTTGGTACCGTGATCTTTACCGCGTCCCAATTCCATATACCATTCAGTTCCGTAGTGCACGATATGTGGGATATTGCAGGCGGTTTCTACATTATTAACGACCGTCGGCCTACCCCAAAGACCGCTGATTTGCGGAAACGGTGGTTTAGCGCGCGGGGTGGCCCGTTTGCCTTCAAGCGAATTCAACAACGCGGTTTCTTCGCCGCAAATATACCTACCCGCGCTGGTGTGCAGATAAAGCTCCAAACAGTAGTCCGAACCTAAAATGTTTTTGCCCAGGAATCCTTGCTCGTAAGCTTCAGAGATAGCCTGGTTTAGCCGCTCCGCAGACAAATGGTATTCGCCTCTGAGAAAAATATACGCTGCGTTGGCTTCTATTGCGTAGGCGCTTAGAATGGTCCCCTCGACCAATTGATGCGGGTCACGCTCCATCAGTACGCGATCTTTGAATGTACCCGGCTCCATTTCATCCGCATTGATAACGAAATACTTATCGCCAGCCGCCTTTTCTCCGCGAGGTACAAAGCTCCATTTAACGCCGGTAGGAAAGCCTGCCCCCCCACGGCCACGTAGCCCTGAGTCTTTCACCATTTGCTGTACATCAACAGAAGACATACCGTTGATCGCCTTGCGCAAGCCTTCGTAACCACCGGTACTTTGGTAATCGGCTAAGGTCGCGTACTCGCGGCCAGGCTTTATGTTTTTGGTAAGCGGAGTATCCATTGGGGTTTATTATTATTCGAACCGGAAAACCGGAAAATCATTCAGTCTTGGCATCTATTATTTTACTGCTCCAATATGACCGCTAGGTTGATCATGCTGAAGTGTAATTAGCATTCTTAAATAATTGTTACGTTGGCCTAATCGGTTCTACAAATTATAAGGAATCAGTATCAAAAAGTTTATCCAGTTTATCCGGGTCCACATCATGGTGCAGCTTATCTCCAACCATCATCACCGGTGCATGATCGCAAGCGCCCAGGCATACGATGGGTAACAAGGTATACTCACCATCCGCGGTTGTTTCACCAGGTTGCACCCCCAGCCACTGCGAGATGCGCTCTTGGACACGATCGGCTCCGAGCATCCAGCAGCTCACGCTATCGCAACACAGAATAACTTTTTTGCCCACCGGCCTACGGTAAATCAGATTATAAAATGTCGCCACCTGATCAAGCTCTTCAGCAGACATGTCCAAAAGTTCGGCAACCTGCTTCAAGCATTGATCCGAGACCCATCCACGGTATTTTTGCACAACCTTCAATCCTTCGATTGAAGCACCGGATTTGTAAGGATAATGCCCGGCTTCAGTCGAAATCTCTTCAATTTCCGCGGCAGTTAAAGGGCTATCGGGCTGGATTACTTCTGTTGCACTCATCGGTCTACATCCGCCATAACAAAGTCGATACTCGCCACGATCGGGATAAGATCCGCAATCATCAATCCTCTGGAGATTAATGGAATCATCTGTAAGTGCGGAAACGACGGTGTGCGTATGCGTGTGCGGTAAGACATCGTACCACCATCACTGGTCAAGTAATAACTATTCAACCCTTTGGTCGCTTCAATACATACGCTGACTTCATTGGGTGGTACCACGGGCCCCCAACTCACATTCAAAAAATGTTGGATCAAGGTTTCTATGTCGTGCATGGTTTTTTCTCTGGCCGGCGGTGTGGTCTCGGGATGATCGGCCTTATACGGTCCTTTCGGCATTTTTTTCAAACACTGATCGATAATTCTGAGACTTTGCCGGATCTCCTCGACCCGCATCGCGCAACGATCATAGCAATCACCATTCTGCCCGACTGGTACATCAAAATCATAATTTTCGTAACCCGAGTACGGCCGCGCTTTGCGGTAATCCCAATCGAAACCGGTTGCGCGCAAGTTAGGACCGGTGACACCCCACTCGATAGCTTCTTCAGTGGAATAAATTCCGACTCCTTGAGTACGCTCTTTCAGGATGCCATTGGCCATCACCATCTTGTCATATTCATCCATGCGTGCCGGCAGGTAATCGAGAAAGTCCCGAATACTTTTTTCCACTCCCTCGGGTAAATCCATCGCAACGCCGCCAATCCGAAAATAGCTGGAATGCATACGTGCGCCACATATCGATTCAATGATATCGAACAATTTCTCACGATCGATAAACATATAGAATACCGGCGATAACTGGCCCACATCTTGAGCAAAGGTCCCATAAAATAACAAGTGGCTACAGAGCCGGTAAAACTCCGCGAACATAACCCGAATGGTTTGGGCGCGCTCCGGCACCTCTATTCCCAATAGCTTCTCAACCGCCAATACGTAGGGCAAGTTGTTCATCGAACCGCCCAAATAATCGATGCGGTCGGTATACGGGATGTAGGTATGCCACGATTGGCGCTCGCCCATTTTTTCAGCACCGCGGTGGTGGTAGCCAATATCCGGAACCGCGTCGACCAGTTCCTCGCCATCGAGTTGCAATGCAATGCGAAACACACCGTGTACGCTAGGATGATTCGGACCCAAATTTAGAAACATATAATCCGAATCTTCGCTTTGACGCTTCATACCCCATTCTTCGGGAACAAAACGCAAAGCTTCCTGTTCATAATCCAGGGTTTCTTGTGACAAACTATAGGGTTCAAGTTCAGTTGCGCGCGCCGGATGATCTTTTCTGAGCGGGTGTCCCTCCCAGGTGGGTGGCAACAGAATTCGCCGCAGATTAGGATGACCGTCGAATACGATGCCGAACATATCCCAAGCTTCGCGTTCGTACCAATTAGCCATGGGCCACAAGTCGGTGATGGTTGGAAGCGCCGGATCGGATTCCGGTAACGCAACCTTTATGCGCAAATCTTCGTTACGTCCGTACGACATCAGATGATACATGACTGTATAGGCCGCATCGGGCAGACCATCCCGATGTTGCCGAAGCCGCTCATCAATACCCGCCAAATCGAATAGAAATTTATAAGGCTTGTCTATGTCGTGCTTTAGAAATCCAAGCACTTCACAGAGCTTATCTTTGGAAACCCAAAGCGTTGCAATCTGATCGATTGTATTCTGAATCACAAAACACTCGGAACCAAAGTGGCGGATGAGTGCTTCAGCACCGCTCTCCGATCCGGAGTTGGGCGCACTAACGCTAGCTGCGACCATTCAAATGCCCCTTAAACCACTTTGGCCAGCATTTCCGCCGGCACAAGCTGCTACCCAGTTACCGTACATGAAACGGATTCCTAAGTTTTGTGGCCTTGCTGCGTTCAGCACGCTTTAAATCCCGTTGACTGGGTTGCGGCGCGGGAATCACATCCTGCGGACCAACGACCCAACTCAAAGGGCGTTGTTCCTTGCCGATAGACTCCTGAAGCATCATCAAACCTTGCAGCAAAGCTTCAGGCCTGGGCGGGCAACCGGGGACATAGACATCCACAGGCAAAAATTTATCAACCCCTTGTACGACGCTGTAGATATCGTACATACCACCAGAGTTCGCGCAAGAGCCCATGGAAATTACCCAGCGCGGCTCCATCAACTGGTCGTACAAATGTTGCACTACCGGAGCCATCTTGCGAAATACGGTGCCTGATATCACAATCAAATCGGCTTGACGCGGGGTTGCGCGTATGACTTCGGAACCAAATCGAGCAATATCATGCCGGCTCGTAAACGCGGTCGCCATCTCCACATAACAGCACGACAAGCCGAAATTGAATGGCCATACCGAATTCTTTCTACCCCAGGCAACCATATCCTCCAGACGCGTCATGAAGAAATTTTTCTGTACGGCCTGCTCATAGGTCTGCCCGCCAGGACGAGGACCGCTGTCCGCGTCCGCTTTGCTTAAACTCCAAGCCATCTAAGTTCTCCTGACAAGGGCTTCTTGGCGTTTTTGCCGCTCGGTGCGCCAATCCAGCGCGCCGATTCGCCACAAATAAATCAAGGCTGCAACCAACACGCCGATAAAAATCAAAATTTCGATATAGCCGGCCCAGCCGGATTCACGAAACGCAATCGCCCAAGCAAATAAAAATATGGCTTCAAGATCGAAGATCACGAAAAAAATAGCAATGAGGTAGAACGGAACCGTGTAATGAAGCTGGGACGTTCCAACCGGAACAATACCGGATTCGAACTGCATGCCACGAGCCCGGCCTTTATGTCCGATAAAATAAGACCCAACTAACATGCCTGCTACGACCACCACTATTGCAACCGCGTAAATAACCAACGGCCACAAAGTCTCGACATGAACAACTTCGGAATTCAAAGATTTCCCCTTTAGAATTTTTGTGCTGTAAGTTACCCTTTTCCGAGGTACGATGCAACAGGATTCAACAACAAAATATCTATCGAACGACCCTGTTTTTGGCTACTTAAGTAGTATTTTATTTTTACTGCAATGTGACGATCCATATAAAAAGAAAAGTAAAAACGGCCGGTTAGCTTGTAGGTTAGATTCACCCGATCACATCAAAAACATTTTTGATCTAGGCAATATTTAATTTCATCGAGATCAACAAATCAGATACTCAGCTATGATAGCCTTTGAGTCGATACTCAAGCGATCGAAAGTTAGTAGAACATCATCGAAGGTTCATCGTTCACCTCGGATTCAGTTTTAAACGTTATATTACACCCCTGCCACAAAAAATATTCGTGTAAAAAATTGTTACAGGATCGATAATATCTATATTTGCGACATTTACTGAACTCGGTCTTACGGGTAGCATATGCGTTAGAAGCTTAAGCATATTCAAATTGAGAATTGATATTTGGTCATCAAACGCCAATTAATTCGCGTATCGAGGCCCGGTTTACTAGTAAGTGACCGGTTCGGCAACCACTCACACTTGGATTGATAGTAAAAGCCCATGGCACGAATACGTCCGGAAAAATCATATTACACGCCAAACGAAGTCGCAGATTTGTTCATGGTGTCACCGATTACAGTGCGTGAGTGGGCAAAAAAAGGTTTGCTCAAGGCAGAATTAACGCCCGGAGGACATAGAAGATTCCTGGTACCTGAAGTTCAAAAATTTGCCCGACAGAGAGATTTGACATTGCAAGAACGTCAGGATCCCAGAACCCGGATACTGATTGTCGACGATGACCGCCAATTTTGCCGCTATATTGCCGAGCACTTCTCGGCACACGATGATACGATTGTGACCGAAACTGCATTTGACGGATTTAGCGCCGGCCAATGCATCCCCAATTTCCGACCTCACATCGTGCTGCTGGATTTAATGATGGCGGGTATAGACGGTTTCGAAGTCTGTCGCAAATTAAAAGGCGACCCGGATACCAAAAAAATCCGCGTAATCGCAATGAGTGGATTTGCCAGTCTTGAAAACAAACAAAAAATAATCGAGGCCGGCGCTGAACGCTGTTTATCCAAACCTATCGAACTCTCGGAATTATCAGACGTGCTAGATAACACTAAGATTGCGCAACGAAATACACCCTACAAAATTCAACCCAACATCTTGACCGCGGAGAGATAGCTACCCATACTGGACATGCTAAATTCGATCTAAAGGGATGCGACCAAAAAGCGATGGTCAATTAAACGAAAGCGAAGCTAAATACCTCGCGTTGTTTGAAGCCGCTTCGGATGGCGTCATGCTGGTCGATCTTGAGACGGCTACTATCGTTGACTGCAATAGTGCAGCACACACAAAACTGGGGTATAGCCGTAAAGAATTTTTACGTCTCACTATCCAAGACATAGCCCCACACACCACGCCAGAAAGCAGCGAAAAGATATTTGCCCGCATTAAGGCAACCGGGTACGAGCACTTCCAATCCGCGCATCGAACCAAACAAGGGGAAATCCGCAACTTCAAAGTCACCGGTAACATTATCCGATTCAAGGGTAAGCTTTTCGGTCAGTACATACTCTACGAAATCACCGGATCAACGCCGCGCGAAACTGAAACATTAAAAACCGAACTGTACCGCTACGAGCAAATCGTGGCTCATGCTTCCGATTTATTGGCCTTTGTGACGCCAGACTATATCGTCCAGGCAGTGAATCCGGCACTCCTGGAAATGATTGCTAAGCAACGTGAATCGATAATAGGCAAGCCCCTGAGCGAGACCTTCAGCGCAGAACTATTCAATAGCGAGATTAAGCCCAATCTAGACAAATGTTTTAAAGGCAACAACATCAGTACAGAATTCGAACTTCGGCGCACCGATATGCCTGTTCTGAATATTGAATTCAAAATCAACCCATCCGTGGACCCGCAAGGCACCATCACCGGCGCCGTCATCAGCGGACGAGATATTACCAAACTCAAAGAGGCCGAACAGGATCAGATACTTCGCGCAAACGTTCTTGAAACGGTCGCAAAAGCATCCTCGTTACCTGACATCATGACCGAAATCGCTTTACTCGCGGAACGGCATAGACCCGGCATGATGTGCTCTATTCATCTGGCCGATTTAGATAAAAATGTACTCGTCGCCAGCGCCGTACCCAGCCTCCCCGACTGTTGCATCGAAGCATTAACGACCGTGCCGATCGGCGAAGGAATCGGTTGTTGCGGTGAAGCAGCGCATTTCAAAAAACGCGTTATCGTCACCGATATTAAACGCCATCCGAATTGGGCACCCTATCTCGAGTTAGCCAACCTCGCAGGACTGGCAAGTTGCTGGTCCGAACCGATAACCGACTCAAATAACGAAATCCTCGGCACCCTTGCATTTTATTATCACGAAATCCGGGAGCCCAATCCTGACGACCTCGAAATAATGTCCTCGCTAGCTGATATTACTTCGATAGCCATTGAACGCATGAAAGCTATCGATACCCAATCAAGACTTCAAAATCAGCTGCGCCAATCACAAAAAATGGAGGCCATTGGTCAACTTACCGGAGGTATAGCACACGATTTCAACAATATCTTGGGGAGCATCCTGGGTTTTACGGGCTTGGCGTTGAATCGCTGCATTGATGACAACAACCCAAAGCTAAAAAGCTATTTGACCGAGATAAAACAAGCCGGTGAACGTGCGCGGGATTTGATTTCTCAGATGCTTACCTTCAGCAGAACAGGCCTGGGCGAGCCCAAACCGGTCAATGTCGAACCCTTAATTCATGAATCGCTACGCCTTCTACGGCCGTTGTTGCCATCCAGTATTGAGCTTAATACCGATATTGATTGCGAGAACCTGTTGATCCACTCTGATTCGGTTCAACTTCAGCAGGTTGTTATTAATCTGTGCATAAATGCCAGGGATGCGATGAACGGAAAAGGCAACATCAACTTAAATGTTCGTCAAACTGTAACTCACAATAACCATTGCGTATCCTGCCACTCAGCATTTCAAGGTGAATTTATAGAGCTTCGAGTAAAAGACAACGGCAGCGGGATTTCAAGCCACATTATTGATCGTATGTTCGAACCGTTTTTTACCACCAAAGACATTGGCAAAGGATC
>CAZVFR010000089.1:0-12807 GCA_964626505.1 uncultured Methylococcaceae bacterium | reverse complement strand
GATCAGCCTGGTCCTGGTTTTTCCTGCGTCGTGGATATTTTTTGAATGGGTTAGAACTTTGATTCTGACTGGATTCCCTTGGCTTCAGATAGGTTATAGTCAAATTGATAGCCTGATTGGCTCGGTTGCCCCTGTTGCCGGCGTATTCGGTGTGGGCTTAGTGGCTGCTGTTTTTGCCGGTTTGGGTGTCGCGGTTTGGGTGTGTGGCAAAGATAAACGCTGGGTAATTATGGGTGTATTTGCTGGGCTAATTGGACTAGCCGCAATATTGGGCAACATCACCTGGACCCAACCCGCCGGAGCCGAATTTCAAGCAACATTAATTCAGGCGAATATTGCGCAGGAATTAAAATGGGCGCCCGATTCTCGCCGCCAAATCATGCAAACATACGCGGACATGACCGATAAGCATTGGGATTCCAAAGTTATCGTCTGGCCTGAAACTGCCCTACCGGTCTTTTATCATGACGTTAGGGATACCTATCTTGCCGACTTGGAATCCAAAGCCATACGTACTCAAACTGACCTGCTGGTTGGTGCACCACTCTACGATCATGCGCTCAGTCAATCGTATAATGCGATAGTCAGTTTGGGCCAGAATCCTGGACGCTATTTAAAACGGCATCTGGTTCCGTTTGGAGAGTATTTGCCGCTGCAGCCTGTTTCGGGATTTCTCGCCGAAATTATGCATTTTCCGATGGCCAACTTCAGCGCCGGAGAAGATAATCAGACGGTGTTAACCGCAGCGGGTTTCCCGCTGGCCGCATCGATCTGTTACGAAGACGTATTCGGGCATGAATCCCTGGTATTCTTGCCGGAAGCCTTGTATTTGGTAAACGTGACTAACGATGCGTGGTTCGCCGATTCTCTGGCGCCGCATCAGCATTTGCAAATGGCAAGGATGCGCGCATTGGAAACCGGGCGCTACATGTTACGCGCGACCAATAATGGCATCAGTGCGATTATTTCAGCTCGGGGCAAGGTCGTCGCTGTGGCACCGCAGTTTGAACGGACCTCGGTAACCGGGTCAATTATTCCGATGTCCGGGGCCACGCCGTATATACGCTTTGGTGATTATCCGGTTATCATAGTGTTGGGCTTGGTTTTGATTGTTGCCCGTTTTACCGCTAAAAAGGGCGCGCAAGACTTGCATTGAAAAGATAATAGGGTAAGGCAGCGGTTTGTTGATGTACCAGGACGCGTGAATACACCTATGTCAGAACAACTGCAGCATCTCTGTTGCAAGAAGTCAGATAAATCAATATCTGCCGTCCTATCAAGGTTATGCACTCGCTTCAATCCCCCTTTAAGCAGGCTCAATAGGAAAACGGCACACGATGACCGAAGCCCAAAAGAAACAACTCGAACAACAACTCTGGAATATCGCTAACCAACTACGCGGCAAGATGAATGCGGATGAATTTCGCGATTATTGTTTGGGCTTTATCTTCTACAAATATCTGTCGGACAAGCTACACCAACCCGAGCGGGGTATAACAAGTCATTATCTAGACCTGCCTATCTTACCCGGCAGTGTGAAGAACTTCTCAATAAAAGCGCTTGAACCTTGTAGTACTAAACTGGATAACCTACCGTTTAAGGATGATAAACAGGTCTGGATAGATCAAGATGCTTAAGCTCGCTGATGACTTGATACAAGATTTCGACAAATTTTTACTCGATAAAACAATCCGCGATAGGGACCATTTTTTTATAAAAAGTGGATGCGTTTTTATTGGGATTTTTGTCACAAGTATCATCACGAGGCTTTTGATGGCGGTAGTTTGTCACTATTTTTGCGAAAACTTCAAGAGAAAAAACAATCTGAGCAGCAACAAAATCAAGCGAAGCAAGCAGTGTCTCTGTTCTATGAAATGCAATCAGGTTCTATGCAGCCATTAACTAAGAATAAAAGCATTTCCAGTCAATCACAGAACGATATTGATCGAAAAAATGTACATTCAAATAATTGGTTGCATCACGATGGTAATACATCTGAGGCTCATGATCCTGTTGCACAACACCCTCGTTCTCGGCAACCTTGTGTTAATCCAATAACCGTCAATAACCCACCAGAAAAAGTCGGAATCAGTTGGGTGTTTGTTTTTGATCAACTGGTCAGCGAGATTAAAATTCGCCATTATTCACCTAAAACGCTAAAGGCTTACCGGGGCTGGATGCGCGCACCCCTAAACGGGCTACAGAACATACTTTTCGCCATTCTTTTGCCAGCCATTTATTACAGGCGAATTATGATATCCGCACGATTCAGGAACTGTTGGGGCATAGCGATGTAAAAACCACGATGATCTATACGCATACGGTGCAGAGTAGAACTCTTAAACAGACAAAAAGTCCACTGGATTTTGATCAAAACGAACCTAAGAAAAACTGAACTCACAGTCTGCTCCTCGCGCATTTGAGCCTGTCGCGACGTTTGTTTTTTGATCGATTGAATGTCCGCTTCCAGCGTAGTAGTCTGAATTAACGCTGACACTGTCTCTAAGATCAGATCCCGACGAATACATATAAGCTCTAGCCCGCCTCCTCGGAAAGACAGTCGGTATTCCACTCGGTCAGAAAGCCGCCTTGTGAGAGCATTCTCTGCGCGATGATCTTGCAATCTGGTGAGGACTGCGGGCTATTGATTCAAGTCGTAGATAAGACCGGAATATCTGAATGCAAGTCTGCAGTCAGCGTGAAATAATGCCAATGCCGATTAGTTACTTGGCTGCCAAAAATCCGTGAATGCCGCGTTTAGACTTGTCGGCCAGCCATTGTTTGAGATGTTCGATCTCATCTGTAACCGGAATATTGTCTAGTGAGCTACGTTCGCGCAAACAGCGAAAAGCCGTCGACAACGCTTTTAAACGCGTTCCTTTAATGCCGGCCCGCCGCAGCCCAATCATGTTTAAGCGGAAGTGGTGAGCCGGCAGACCACCGATCATGGTATAGGGAATTACATCTTTACTTATACCGATAGCCCCACTGATGATCACCAGTGAACCGATCCTGCAGAATTGGTGGATCATCGTTCCACCACCGATAAAAATGCCTCGCCCCATCTGAACATGTCCCCCTAGGGCAACCCCCGTGGCGATAATGTTCTGCTTGCCGAGTACACAATCGTGGCCAATATGCGAGTTATTCATTAAATAACAGTTGGATGCGATTCGCGTACTTTTTTCTGACTGAGTAGCGCGACTTACGGTAACGTTTTCGCGAAATACGTTTTCGTTTCCGATCTCTACGTAGCTGATAAGCGTTTCGTCAAAGTCCAAATCTTGCGGTAAACCACCGATAACAGCATGTGGAAAAACGTGATTGGCGGTACCCATGGACGTACCGCTACGAATCATGGCATGCGCATCGATTATACAGTCATCGCCTATCCTCGTTGCGGCTTCGATGATTGCGTAGGGTCCAACGTTAACGTTGTCACCGAGCTGCGCATTTGCATCCACTAAGGCCGTGGGATGAATCATAGTCGCCATAATAAATTAACCGCTAGATAGTATAGATAGGGATTATAAAACCCATGTTTCTGACAGCCAAGTTTAAACCGGGCATTTCAAAAGAATGACTAGTCCCTAGCCCATTGTCAGCACAATTTTTCCGATATGTTCACTACTTTCCATTAGTCGATGTGCCATACTCGCATCTCGAAATGGAAAAGTTTCGTGGATAATAGGCCGTACGCTGCCGGCTTCCAATAACGGCCAGACTTTTTGCCGAAGTTGTTCCGCAAGCAGCGCTTTTTCGGCGATGCTTCTCGGGCGCAAAGTCGATCCGGTTAGTGTGAGGCGTTTTAGCATGATCGGCAGGAGATTAATATTGGTTTTGGGACCATGCTGAAACGCGATCTGAACCAAACGACCGTCAGCTGCAAGGCAAGCTAGATTGCGCTGCAAATAGTCGCCACCCACGATGTCCAATATCAGATCAACCCCGGCGTCGTCGGTTTCGGCTTTAACACGTTCAACAAAGTCTTCGCTTTTGTAGTTGATCGAGACCGCCGCGCCGAGTTGCTCACAGACGCGGCATTTTGCGTCGCTGCCGGCTGTGGTGAATACCTTGGCGCCCATCGCGCTGGCCAATTGAATCGCGGTAGTTCCGATACCGCTGGAGCCACCGTGGACTAGGAAGCGCTCACCTTGAATAAGCCGTCCGCGTTCGAAAACATTGTTCCAGACCGTGAAAAATGTTTCGGGTAAACCCGCGGCTTGAATCATATTCAGCCCTGTGGGTAGCGGCAGGCATAAAACGGCCGGTGCGGTACAGTATTCCGCGTAGCCGCCGCCCGTCACCAAGACACATATTTCCTGCCCGACAGCCAGTTTATCGATCTTGGTACCCAAAGCCACAATCGTACCTGCTATTTCGAGACCCGGAATTTCACTTGCACCCGGTGGTGGTGGGTATAAACCCTTACGTTGCATGAGATCCGGCCCGTTGATGCCTGCGGCAGCGACCTTGATCAATACTTCATCTTGACCTGGTTTTGGTATGGGTTTTTCTGCAGGTTTTAATACCTTTGGGTTACCTGGCTGGGAAATTTCAATCGCAGTCATGGTGTCGGGTAGTGCAGTTGGCTTTTGGGACATGGCGATTAAAGCTGGAAAAAGAATTGTTAGTAGCGTCCGTTGCTTGGTGTTTCGATAGTGTTATATCAGCTAAATTTTAACACGCTTTTCTGACTAACTAAGCAACCGTCTGTAACGTGTTGGAATAAAGATCAAGCTAAGGATTATTATTCTAGTAATGAATGCGGGTCAGGACCACAGCCATGTAGGATGCATTCCATGCATCAAATCGCAGCGGCATAGTTAATACCATGAAAAACGAGCATATAATAATCATATTTCATGGTATTATGACCTCGTGATTGATCGACTTTTATGGTTAAGCAGCATCCGCACAGCGCTTGCGCGTAGTCGGATTGTGATATTAATCGGCCCGCGGCAATGCGGCAAGACAACTCTGGCGCGCGAATTTCTGCCGGAGGACTCGGTGAATTACTTCGATCTGGAAGACCCGATTAGTCTGGCGCGTTTAAGCGAGCCGATGACGGCACTCGGTTCATTGCAGGGGTTGGTCGTGATTGACGAGGTGCAACGGCGACCGGATTTGTTCCCTGTGCTTAGGGTGCTGGTGGATCGTAAGAATTATGAGAGTCGATTCCTAATCCTCGGCAGTGCATCAGGTGATCTGCTTCGACAGTCATCTGAAACGCTGGCTGGCCGCATGGAGACATTGACATTACGTGGTTTTAACCTGGATGAATTGGGTGGCGCGTCCATGGCCCGGCATTGGTTGAGGGGTGGTTTTCCCTTGTCGTATCTAGCGGCGACAGAATCAGATAGCATGGCGTGGCGTAAGGGTTTTGTCCAGACACTACTCGAACGGGATCTGCCGCAATGGGGTGTGCGCGTTTCTTCGACTGCGTTGTGGCGCTTCTGGACCATGCTGGCGCATTATCATGGGCAAACCTGGAACGCTGCCGAACCCGCACGGGCGATGGGGGTCAGTCAGTCCACAACACGCAGATACCTCGACCTTCTAAGCGATGCATTCATGATCAGGCAGTTACAACCCTGGCATGCCAATCTGCGTAAACGTCAGGTCAAGTCACCCAAGATATACATTCGCGATTCTGGTTTGCTGCACCAATTGCTGGGCATTGGTTCTGAACGGGCGTTGTTAACTCATCCAAAACTCGGCGCTTCCTGGGAAGGCTATGTTGTCGAAGAGGTTCTGGATGCCGTGCGTCCCGAAGAAGCCTATTTTTGGGCGACGCACCAGGGCGCTGAAATCGATCTGGTATTACGTAAAAACGGGAAAATGTTTGGCGTTGAGTGCAAACGTACCGACGCGCCGGGCATGACTCCATCAATGCGGATTGCGCTCGACGATCTGAATCTGGAACGTATTGCCGTTGTCTATCCGGGGGATAAGCGATTTCCAATCGCACCGTACGTTGAGGCAGTTCCGTTATGCGAGGTGCCGAACGGTGCATTATTTGATAGGGCGAAGGAGTGATGGATGTTCGCATTGCAGACACTTAGCAACGCGGCTATCGGGGATTTTGGATTCAAGATAGCCATGTAGGGTGCATTCCATGCACCACATTGTACGAAATGTATCGACTGTTATAGAAACGTTATTTTGCAAGGATTTGGTGCATACAATGCACCCTACCGAATCTGTTGATCAATAGGAGTTAAGGCACTGAAATAAAAAAACCGGCGCAGATCATTGATCCACGCCGGCCGAACAAAGCAATCCATTGCATCGAGGTTAGCTGCAATAACAGTAGGTTTATGCGATTTTAAGTGTTACAAATCGAGAGCTGTCACCACGCGTTACCAGTAACAAAATTTTGTCATGGTCTTCGGTGTTGGTTTGGGTAACAGCTTCAACTACTTCTTTAGGGGAGGATATATCTTTATCGCCGACCCGAACGATTACGTCTCCAGGCAATAATCCTGTTTGTTGAGCAGGGCTACCGTTCGCGACATTGGCGATGACAGCTCCGTTTTCCACATCGCTGCTCAAACGATAGTGTTGTCTGGTTTGAGGCGTTAGCGGAACGAGTGCCAGCCCCAATTTGCCGGGTTCCGTCACGCTGTTTTGCGGGCTGATCGCTACCTGTTGTCGCGGCGATTCATTAGTTACCACGGTCAATCGACGTTGTTTACCCTTCCGCCATACGTTCATGGAATATTTCTGATCCGGTGCCGCGTTGGCCACGGCGCGACTCAAATCTTTGGGTTTAGTGATTTTCTTGCCGTCAAAGGTTGTAATCACATCGCCAATTTTCAAGCCCGCACGCTTTGCCGGGCTGTCAGAAACCACGCTGACGATTACTGCGCCTTCAGTATCGGAAAGCTCCAGACTGTCCGCAAGTTCGCTGGTTAATGGTTGGATTTGTACGCCTAACCAGCTTCTCTCGACATGACCGGTTGTGCGTAATTGTTCGATAACAGACTCAGCCTGCGCCGAGGGTATCGCAAATCCAATTCCAACGTTGCCGCCATTGGGTGAATAAATCGCGGTATTGATGCCGACAACTTTACCGTTCAAATCAAATAGCGGTCCGCCGGAGTTACCTTGATTAATGGGCGCGTCAATTTGAATAAAATCATCGAAGGGGCCCGACTGTATATCACGACCGCGTGCGGATATTATGCCGGTTGTAGCCGTATTGCCAAGACCGAAAGGGTTGCCTATAGCCAGGATCTGGTCGCCAACGCGGGCTCTGTCGGAATCGCCGAAACTGACGTAAGCGAATGTATCTGAACTTTTGATCTTCAATAACGCAAGATCCGTTTTCGGGTCAGTGCCGAGTATCTTGGCCGAATATTGTTTGCCGTTATCCAGCGTAATGGTTACTTTATCGGCATTGCGAACCACGTGATTGTTGGTCACTACAAGTCCGTCAGGGGTGATCATAAAACCCGACCCGGCTGCTTTGAATTCCGGTGCTGGGTATCGATTTGTTGGTCCCTGACCGAAATGATGGCGAAAAAATTCATCATACGGTGTTCCGGACGGGAAGCCCGGCTGCCGCGTGCGATAATTTATCTGACCGGCGGCTTTGCCCGTCACCGAGATATTAACAACCGCCGGCTTAACGACTTCAATCAAATCAGCCATGCTGCCGGAAGTCGGTTGAACCGAAATGGATGATGCTTGTGGCAACATCGGCTTTCCAGTGGCCGGTGAGGTTGCAGACAATGTTGCAATCAGTGCTGCGACCATGATTATTGAAGTTGCGATTACAGTTTTTTTCAGCAGCCGGTTATCGGCGACTTGTACGCGTTCAGTGTTAGTCGGCAATTTATGGTACTTAATAGCCATTGTCCTCTCCTTCTTGCGAGAATATTTCGCAATTCGTTAGTGTTGAATCGAGTCTTGGCAGTCATCTTATGCTAATCAAGCTTACACCAGCCTTAACGCAGCATTACATTTTTGTAATGTTCTGGTCCGCTCCATGCCGATATCTTCAACGAATTTTGTTATACACTGGTTCCACCAAACACCTTTAGGGTACCTCTATTAGTTCTGGGTAAGAAGAATTGAGATTCAACATTTTCAAGAGCAAGGCGCTAAGTGTTTGGAATAGTTATTCTATTGGGAACACTTAGCAACGCAGCACTTGGGAATTTTGGGCTCAAGATGCTTTTTCATGAATTAATAGAGGTGCCCTTTAATTGATGCGTAAAAAGATTTTACTGCTGGAATGCGAATACTGATCATTGAGGACGACAAGCAAACCGCGGCTTATCTGTGCAAAGGGCTCAGAGAAGGCGGCCATAGCGTGGATCATTCCGCCGATGGTCAGGACGGTTTGTTTATGGCAATGGAGAATGAATACGAAACCATAGTTGTTGATCGTATGCTGCCCAAATTGGATGGATTGTCGGTTATCAAAGCGTTGCGTGCCGCGAACAAACGTACTCCGGTGATAATTCTTAGTGCTCTTGGGGAGGTTGATGACAGAGTGCAGGGGTTACGCGCGGGCAGCGATGACTATTTGGTCAAACCTTTTGCGTTTTCTGAGTTGATGGCACGGTTGGACGCGTTAAATCGCCGCTCCGATTCAGATGCCGCCAAAACGGTTTTGCAGCTTGCTGATTTAGAGATTGATCTATTGTCCCGCGAGGTCAAGCGCGGCGGAAAGGTGCTTGATTTGCAACCGCGTGAACTTCGTTTGTTAGAGTATCTTATGCGACACGCTGGCCAGGTGGTTACCCGAACCATGCTTTTGGAAAGTGTTTGGGACTATCATTTCGATCCGCAAACCAATGTGATCGATGTACATATCAGCCGCTTGCGCAGCAAGATCGACAAAGATTTCGACAAGCCGTTGTTACATACAGTACGCGGTGCTGGGTATTGTCTTCGTGCGACGAATTAGTCTGTTTAGAAGTTCTACGCTGCTGTTGACAATGGTCTATGTGAGCTTGTTTACGATATCCGCATTACTGTTGTTAGCCTTTATCTTTTTTTATACTGCCAATTATATGGCTCAGCAGACCGATGCGACGATCGAGGCTGAAATCGCTGGGCTTGAAGAACGTTATAAAATTGACGGACTCACGGGATTAACGCGGCTTATCAACGAGCGGATTTCCCATAAGCGGACCGGTTCAGAATTGATTTTGCTCGCGGATCAGCGTTATAACGCGTTAGTGGGCAATCTGAGTCGGTGGCCGGATGCAACCGAAACACCCGATGGTTGGTTGAATTTTAAACTTGAAGACAAGGGTTGGGGTGAGGGTGAAATCCACAAAGCCCGTGCCCGGCCCTTCCGCTTGGTCGGGGGATTTCATTTATTGGTGGGACGAGATTTGCACGATCTGGAAATGAGCAAGCGTGCTATTGCTAAAACGCTAAGTTCCAGCCTGGCAGTCGCTGCGGTACTGGCACTTATCGGTGGCTTGGCCATGACGCGTAGTTTGATCAGGCGCATTGAAGCCATAAACCAAACCAGCAATGAAATCATGAACGGTGATTTGTCGCGGCGTATTCCGACCAACCACACCGGTGATGATTTCGACCAGCTATCCGAAAACCTAAACCACATGCTGGATCGCATCGAGATGTTGATGGAAGGTGTGCGCCGCGTTTCGGATAATATTGCCCATGATTTACGCACGCCACTGGCTCGGCTTAGAAATCATTTGGACGAAGTGCTCAAACAAAACACCCAATCGGGCGGTGATACCGAATGTATTGAGCAGGCCGTTCAGGAAGCTGATGACTTGCTGGCTACATTCAACGCTTTGCTGCGTATTGCGCGTATCGAGTACGAAAACCGTGTAGAGCATTTTACCTTTGTGGCGCTTGGCGACCTGGTTCACAATGTGGTTGAACTTTATGAACCGTTGATCCAAGAGAAGGGGCAGCAGTTGGATGTATACCTATCGCCGGAAATCAAGGTGCACGTTGATCGGGAGTTACTTTCTCAAGCGATAGCGAATTTACTGGATAATGCGATTAAATATACGCCCAGGAATGGCTGTGTTGAAATTCATGTCACTTCTAATCAGAATCAGGTGCAATTAGTGATTGCAGATTCGGGGCCGGGAATCCCGTTGGCGGAGCGAAGCAAAGTTTTTCAGCGTTTCTATCGCTTGGAATCAAGTCGCAGTAGTCCTGGAAATGGACTGGGTTTAAGTCTGGTTTACGCGGTTGCAAGTTTGCATGATTTGGACCTCAAATTAGAAAGTAACAATCCCGGATTGCGCGTGATTATAAATTTCCCCGCCCTGCAAGAAACACCTCACAAGCCAGAGGTCTAGTCACCGAGGAGAAAGTCGATCCTCAGTCAGCTGCTGAATGGCCTGCCGTTTGTACTTGTGCGAGATCTTGTACCAGGGCGGCGACGCTTGCGTGTATTGGATCCAGAAGGATAGCTGGGTAGAGGCCAATCGCAAACACCACAACCGCCATCGGCATGACGCACGCCATCTCGCGGCGAGTCACGTCTGGCAAGGTGGAAACGTAGGGGTGAACAGGGCCTAGCCCAGCCGCTGAAACAAGGAGAGCATGTACACCGCGCCAACCACGATGCCGCACAGAGCGAACAGGACCAGAAGGTAGCTGTGATACGAGGTGCCAATCAGAATAATGAACTCCCCGATGAAACTGCCTGTTCCCGGCAGTCCGATGGTACCCAAGACAAAAAGTGTTAAAAGTACCGTGAATTTCGGCATCACCTGATGGAGTCCTCCATATGAGCTGATCATCGGATTATGCGTGCGGTCATATAACATCCCGGCCATCAGGTACAGAGCTCCAGTCGTCACCCCGTGGTCGGGGTATGTTCAGGATACGTGTAATGAGTAGTCACTTCAGCAAATGCTTGCAGTCGAGGTGCTGTGGACGACCTACTCGCTGATCAGCGACGATTCCAACTTGGCCATGGTACCGATCAGTCTAAATATAGCCTTAGCCCCATCGGTGACAACGTATCAATCTGGTCTAGCACGCTAGCTGAATGTGTTAGGTCCTAGACTGATCCACGGTGGTCATGCTTTGCTCGTGAGTATCCAACTCTTCAAATAAATCCGTTTGGGCATTTTCTAGAATGGCCAGCACGGCCGGATGTTTTAGTTTGCGTTGAACGGTGATAGCGTAAAACCGCTCGCGCACCGCATCGATCCAGCCGATTACCTCAGCGCCGTACTGATGGCGGATTTCCATTTCCACCGCGATAGGTGCGACGAATAGCCCCACCCCGGCGCTGGCGAAAGTCTTGAGTAAAGCGCTGTCCTCAATTTCCGCCCGAATATTAGGACATAGACCCTCGGCATCAAACCATTGGTCCAGCGAACGCCGCAGCGCCGTACTCGATGTCGGCAGCAGCATCGGTGCGCCGTTGAGGGAGCGTGGAAAGTTCGGGCGGTAGCGCGCGGCCAATTCCGGTGTACCAAATACTGCTACACCGCATTCCCCCAAGAGATGGTTGAATGTGCGGGTGCCGGTCGAGGGTGTAGCAGGAATGTCCGACAACACCAGATCGATACCGTGCAGCGAAATTTCCGCCAGCAAACGCTCAGCTTTGTCTTCGTAGCAGACAACCTGTACCGGATCGGGCAGATGTAGCGCCGGTTCAATCAAGCGATAGGCGATCAGTTTGGGCAGGGCATCTGCCATACCTATGCTGAGCTTCAGTCCTCGTTCTGTGGATCGACCGTTCAGAGTGTTGGTTAGCTCCCGCCCTAGTGCAAAGATCTCCTCCGCATAATGGAATATGGCGCGGCCAGTATCGGTCATAGTCTGTTTGCGCCCATCCCGGCAAAATAGCTTTCCTCCGACCGCGTTCTCGAAAACTGCCAGTTGGCCGCTGATGGTGGGCTGTGCCAGGTGCAGTTTTTCACAAGCCCGCGTAATGCTTCCTTCCTTCGCAACGGTCCAGAAATAGTACAAATGTTTGTAGTTAAGTTGTTCCATAGCTACTAATACATCGTAATAATCGATATATACTTTAGTATTATTCTATTTTACTATATTAATAATTGTAAGTACTCTTAATGTTGGCATTTACCTTTTTTACCAGGAGCGTCTATGCAGGAATGGCTACAAGGAATCCACGCTTTTCAGGTCACCCAGTTGTTGCCGTCAGTGTGAAGCATTCAAGTGTTTAGCGAAAGCATTATTTCTTGAGGTGCAATTCATCACATGTTTCGTTTTGTGTATTGCCCTGAAACTACTTATCTAGAACGACCGCATGAACCCTGTTGTTTCGCTGAATCTAATTTTGAATTTCCGATTTCTTGCAAAAAATGTAATGCCAAACCTTATCTAATCGGGAATAAATTATGCCTACACTGAAATAGTTTATGTTCGAATTTCGCCCCTATTGGAAAGAGGATCTTCTCGCCTCCGTTGTCGTGTTTCTGGTGGCCTTGCCGCTGAGCATAGGTATCGCTATCGCTTCCGGCGTTCCCTTTGAGAAAGCGGTTGCTGTGGGGCTCATCACGGCCATTATCGGCGGCATCGTGGTGGGTCGCCTGTCCGGTAGTCCGCTACAGATAAGCGGGCCGGCTGTCGGCTTGGTGGTAGTGGTCGCCCTGTTCATCCAGGAATACGGTTTCGAGACCTTGGGTATCATCGTCCTACTAGGCGGCCTGATCCAACTGGCGGCTGGCCTGCTGCGCCTGGGTCAAGTATTCCGCGCCATCTCCCCCGGAATGATCCGGGGCATGCTGACGGGGATCGGTATTTTGATCTTCGCCTCGCAGTTCCACGTTATGCTGGTCAATTTGCCGCCGGGTACCGGTAAGGAATTTGGCGGCA
>CAZVFR010000088.1:0-12813 GCA_964626505.1 uncultured Methylococcaceae bacterium | reverse complement strand
CGTCGAAAATGCTCATGTACCCACGTACACTGCGCGTTTTCTCCTTGTACTCGAATAAATTTGAGGGCAACCTGAGTAGTTACGGGTGTTTTTCAGTTCGCTGAGTAGTTACCGTCTGTTTCGTATTAATCGGTCACGACACTTCTCTACAACAAATCCAACCAATTTTTACCAAGGGAGACAAAATGAATAAGCATTGGAGTGACGAAGCATTGGAACAATACCGCCAATTCGGCGACTTGGAAGTCGATCAGTTAGTCGAGGCGGTTCTACCCAAAGATGGCAGCCAATCAGTCGGCCGGCTTGGATACACCGATATGCTAATGTTGGCGGATCAGTTGATGAAAACGCCTGAACTCGCGTTCGTCAAACAATCCAAATTGGTCAAGCAACTGAACGAAAAACCCGAAAGCCTCAAAGATTATTTCGACCCCATGATCGCCCCGGATTGGGTCGACGCTGACAAAATCGAGCTTGGCGCACAACTATGGCGCGACAATACTCTGGTCATGTTAGCCGTGCTTTATTCAGCCAGCCTGCCGGCCTGTTACCTAATGAAAAACGGCATTCCGGCGCTATACCAAACAGGAAAACTCAAGAAAGCCGAATACATCTTCCAGCGTATCTACGAAACCGGATTGATGCTTGCGGATACCATGGACCCAGACGGTATTAAGATAATCGAAGACATCGATTTTGATCACGACAAGCTGTTGGCGCAAGCATTGCAAAACCTGGACAAAGACGGCCAGTGGCAACAGCAAGGCCGGGTTTGCCAACGTCGGTCATCTGCTGAAGGCGTTCACCTGGAACAGCACGAAGTACAGGCCGAGGTTAAACGCTTAACCGGCAAACCGAAACGATACCTCTGGGGCAAAGGCTATCTGGCTGCGAAAAAAGTTCGCTTTCTGCATGCTTCGATGCGTTTCATGCTCAACAGCCCGCATCGTTTCTGCCCGTTTGGCCACGCCGAGGACCCGAAAACGCTGGCCGAAGCACTCAGCAATCGTGAACATGTCTGGGATTCAGAGCAACTGGGTGTACCGATCAACCAGGAAGATCTCGCCTACACCTTACTGACCTTTGGCTATCTGATTCCACGCGGAATTGAAAAGTGCGGCATCCCAATAACACATGAAGGCAAAGAAGCCTTTTTACACCTTTGGAAAACCATCGGCTATATCATGGGGGTCAATCCCGAGTTACTGACCGACAATTGGGAAGAAGCCGAATATTTGTTCGAAAAAATCAAGCAACAACAAGCCGGTCATTCCAAAGATGCTGTCGTATTGACGGAAACCCTAATGAAATTTCTAGCCGACTATCTGCCTCACTTTCCTGGTTTTGCGAATCGGTTATCCACGGCGTTAATGATTAACCAGCTAGGACTAGAGGACGCATCACTTATCATTTCGGAAGCCGAAATAAAAGAAACCAATCGTTGGTGGCGTAAGATATTTTATGCGATCAGTGGGAAAACTTGCCGCCTATTCTTCCATCTGCGAACGCGAATTTTCCAACGCTTCAAATTTCTAGGGGGACTTACGTTCGGCCGCCTGCACGAAGTGAGCCACCATCTCATGGAAAGTTGGCGCGGTTCGTATGTGCGTGAACCGTTTTTCGTACCCAAAGATGCTACCACCTGGGTCAGAAAGCCGGGGTTCAACGCGGAGCACGCCAAGAAGCTGAAAAATTGGCGCCGCGAACTTTTTTTCGCTGTGGCATTCTGTCTAGTGTTGTTAGTCGTCGCGGTATTTAGCATCGCAGCCGCATTTCCGTTATGGTTGATCATCAGTAAGTCAGCTTTTGTGAAATGTCTGTTACTTTCCGGAGTTACATGGGCATCGTCCATGCTATTGATGAATGCGTGGTTACCGGTTATATTCAAAAGACGTCCCGAACTAAAATCATAACGAATAAGCAACTTCTCAACGAATCTTGAAAGGCCTACAACTGTTCAGACTACCGCTGTTTGGTTTTAGAATAAGGAAAACACGAGCAGTTTACGGGCGTTTGCTGATATACAGCAACGCCTGTTTACTGCACGCGTCTACACGTTCCGCCGGTCACTATCTTTGGTCGTTCAAATATGCTCCAGACGTATTTGTAAGGCAGTTATGCAGCCAAACAGTGGTAGGCTGATTGATCAATGATTACTAGAAGTCGTCACACATGAAGTCGGACTTACCGATATGGCCGCGCTTACCCACCTTGGTCGCAAAAACCGCATCTTTGGAACAAGCACCTATTCCGGTATGCTGGGTCGACTCGGACGGAACCATAGGCTACGTCAACACAACGCTTCATGAAACGCTGGGCTACAATCAAGACGAATTAACCGGCGCACCGCTAACCAGGATTTGTCCATCATTGAACCTGAGCAGATGGACCGACGAGTGGTGGCCCATCCTGCAAAACAATCGCAGTATTCCAATTTTCCCGGCCGAATGGGTCGCTCAAAACGGTATCTCGTGTAATCGAACCGCATCCCTATCAATGACCGAAGCGGCCGGATTGGAATTTGCGGTGATCTATCTATGGCCCAATATTCTAGATAAAACCCACACCGGCTTTTCCGAAACATCCACCGCAACCGCATTGCTGGACGATCTGGGTACCAGCGTTTGCATTCTTGATCAGCAGATTAAGATCGTCTATGCCAACCGTGCAATGTGTAATTTGGCCGCCTTAGAACTTCCCTCGGTTATCGGACGGCCATTTATAGACATCATTAATCCTTTAGAATCATATTTGGAGAATGTCTGGAGTGCATTGCACACAGAGAAATCCGATACAGAATTTAGGTTCACCAACGGCGCAACCGAAGAATTGGCTGTGCACATGACGGTTGTCGCTCAGCACGAAGAAGCAAGCGCTACCCGAATCCAGCACCTGGTCACTCTGACCGACATTACCGAACAACACCGGGTTGCGCATGAACTGGAAACTCGCAACGCAAGCTACGAGCGACTGGCATCGAACATTCCCGGATTCATCTACACATTCCGTCTTACGCCTGAGGGCGTAATGTCGTTTCCATACGCCAGCAAGGGCTGCAAGGAAATATTCGGCGTAGACCCGGCTGATGTTGTAGAAGATGCCACTCCGATTGCAATGACGATTCATCCTGACTACCAGCTCGGTTTTCAAAATTCCGTATTGGAATCCGCAAGCACGATGGAACCGTGGAACTTTGAAGCCCCGTTGAATACCGTGGAAGGCAAATGGAAATGGTTTCATGCCGCATCGCGGCCGGAGCTACAGGACAATGGTAATGTGATCTGGGAAGGTCTGGTGATGGACGTCTCAGACCGTAAAATAGCCGAAGCCGAACTGGCGGTCGCCAAAGAAGCCGCGGAAGCATCCGCGAAAACCCGGACCGAATTTTTGTCCAACATGAGCCATGAAATCCGTACTCCACTGAACGGAATCATAGGCTTGAGCCGGCTGCTTTTAAATACGGAATTGACTCCGACTCAAAGCGACTATTTACAGAAAGTTCAAGCCTCATCTAAAACTTTGTTGGGTATTATCAACAGCATTTTGGATTTCTCCAAGATAGAATCCGGCAAATTCAAAGTCGAGGAAATCGACTTCCACCTCGATTCGGTACTCGATAACGTCGGCCAAATGCTGGAACCTAAAGCCGCCGAGAAAGGCTTGGAATTGCTCATACAAACCGATCCTAATATTCCTCTGGATCTGATCGGTGATCCATTGCGACTGGAGCAAATACTGATCAATCTGTGCAATAACGCGATCAAATTTACAAGCAGTGGCGAGGTCATCATATCGGCTAAACTTGGAGCGCAATCGGGCAACAACGTGACGCTGGATTTTTGCGTGCAAGACACGGGCATCGGCTTGTCCACCGAACAACAGGCAAAAATATTCGAATCATTTACTCAAGCTGACAGTTCAACCACACGTCAGTATGGGGGGACCGGTCTGGGCCTGGCCATCAGCAAACTGCTGACCGAACTCATGGGCGGTACCATTGGCGTTACCAGCACCTTGGGCAAAGGCAGCGAATTCTCGTTTTCAATTGTGGTTACCCATTACCAAGACCGCTCCGAAAAAATCGTCCCCCTGCTATCTAACAACCTGCGTGGGAAAACGATATTGTTGATTGACGACAATAAAGCAGCGCGAAAAATCCTGGAATCCACTCTCGAATCCATGGGCTTTAGGGTCGTTTCCAAAGCATCAGGTAGCGCCGGTATCGCGGAGCTTTCCAGCGCGGCACAAACGAAACCCTTCGACCTGATATTGATGGACTGGGACATGCCGGATATTGATGGATTTAAAACCACAAAGGCACTAAACGCACTAAAAGATATCGTCAAACCGCCCATAATAATGATGATATCGGCCTACGACATAGACAAAGTCAAAACTTTCGATTTCGGAGCCATTACTGGAGCCTTGCTGCATAAACCGATTACCGCTTCTAATTTATTCGATTCGATCGCAACAGTAATGCAGGCCCAGCCAGTCGCCGGCCGCAACCAAAAACAACCGTTACTCTCCGCTAAAGCCGCTCACGAAACCGATTTAAAAGGAATCCATGTATTGGTTGTGGAAGACAACGAGATCAACCAGGAAGTAGCCTGCAAAACCTTGGAATGCGCCGGCGTCACGGTAGAAATTGCGAATAATGGCCGGATCGCGGTCGAATGCGTGGAATCCCGCGGTTCCGAATTCAGCGCTATATTGATGGATTTACAAATGCCCGAAATGGATGGCTTCCAGGCCACCCAAATAATTCGTGCAAACCCTAAATTTGATGATCTGCCGATCATCGCCATGACCGCTCACGCGATGGAAGCCGAAAAACAAAAATGTCTGGAAGCAGGTATGCAAGATCATGTGGCCAAACCCATAGACCCTGATCATTTGTTCTCGACACTCTCCAAATGGTGTGCAGGTAAACCGCGTGCGACCTCTGAAGCACTCCAACGCGCAAGCGTTGAAACGCCGGCGATCGATTCAATTTTAAATAATCTCGAAACGGTTGATGTCAAAGCGGTCAAGCGTGTACTCGGCGATGACGACGCGACGATACTCAGGTTACTCAACAAATTTTCAAATGATTACGGCGATCTAAGAGAAAATTTGAACACCCTGTTGATCAAAGGCGAACGCGAACAAGCTGTCAAGCTGGCGCACCAAGTGAAAGGTGTCGCGGGTAATCTTCAAATCACTGGGGTTTTTGAGGCCACAGCGGAGATAGAAAAACATCTTCGCAGCAACGCTTCCACAGACATAAGCTCACTACTGGGTCAATTGGACAAACATCTAAGCCGCTTCAAATGCGAAATCGAACCATTGGACACCCCCCAAGAATTGGGCGCGCCAGACATTGAGTCGCAGCCTGACAACGACACCGAGTTTACCGACCAACGCGTTTTCAACCTCCTCGAAGAGATGATAGATTTTCTGGATGCCGACAACCTCAAAGCCGAACAATGTTTCGCGGAACTTGAGCCGCTTCTGGCAGATTCATTCTCCAATTCAGTTCGAGCCATGCAAATTCAGATAACCGATCTGGATTTTGAAGATGCGGCCAAGACTGCACGCCAACTACATGCTAAACTCACACACACATAGAAAGAACTATGCCAGCCATAAGGGCACCCCTATTAATTCATGAATAAGCATCTTGAGTCCAAAATTCCCAAGTGCTGCGTTGCTAAATGTTCCCAATAGATTAACACTTCCAAAAACTTAGCGCCTTGCTCTTGAGAATTTTAAAGCTCAATCTTTCTTGCCCGGAATTAATAGAGGTACCCATAAGATACCAATAAAATATTATGATTCGTTCTGAACAATCAGCACCTTTAATTCTGCTCGTAGATGATGTGAAAGAAAACATCATATTTCTATCCAAGCTACTGCAAGACCAGGCCGAGATCATTTTCTCAACCAATGGTGAAAACGCGCTTGAAAAAGCAGAAAATCAAAAACCTTCACTGATTTTATTGGATATTTCCATGCCCAGCATGGACGGCTTTGAGGTATTACAACGTCTCAAGGGCAACATCAAAACCGCCGATATCCCGGTGATTTTTGTAACCGGAATTCCGGATACCGACACCGAAGAAAAGGGTTTAACCCTAGGTGCAATCGACTACATTACCAAACCGTTCGCGCCGACCGTAGTCCAGGCTCGGGTCCGTAACCAGCTGAATTTACAACGACTGAATCGGGAGCTACTCTCCACCAACACCGAGCTGACCCGCATGGCCATGACCGATCCTTTGACCGGTATTTTTAACCGTCGCCATTTCATAAACGCCACCATCAATGAACTACAGCGCTTTCAACGCCACAATCACCCGGTAGGCATGGTGATTTTGGATATCGATAATTTCAAAAATATCAACGATCAGCACGGTCACGACATTGGCGATCGAGTATTGGTGCAAACTGCAACAACATGCCAAACCTTATTGCGGGTTAACGACGTATTCGGTCGAATCGGAGGCGAGGAATTTACCGTTCTGCTTCCAGAGACGTCGCTGGAAGAAGCGGGTGAGATCGCGGAGCGGCTACGCGCTCTGCTCGAAGAAACCCCCTTAGAACTGGATTCGGGACAACTAAACTATACCGCCAGCTTTGGCGTATCCAAACTAAGAAGCAGCGACACAACCAGCGAACAATCTTTGAAGCGGGCAGACCTTGCACTATATAAGGCTAAACAAAACGGCAGAAATCAAGTCGTAGTTTTCGATCGCGATTCAGTTAAGAGCTAGCCCGAATTTCTGACCAAAGAGCAAGTTCATCCCGGCATAGTCCAACGATACGTTAATTTTTTATAAACCCCGTAATCTTGTACTTACCCTCGATTAATTCTGGCGCAATCTTCAACATGGTTTCTGAGGGTATAGCCCAGCCAACGGCCGCATAGACCACGGTCTTGTGGGGATTGGTTTTGTCTTTGAAATTCAAAGTGGAATAGACCATCCCTACGACTTTTCCCTGCAGATCCAACACCGGTCCACCTGAGTTACCCACAAAAAAGCCTCGGTCTATCTGATGTAATAAGCTCCCTTTCAAGCTACCTTTGCGATAGGTCGCGCTAACCGGCCGCCATTCTAAGCTATAAGATAAACCCCGGGGGTGTCCAATCGAATAGGTCAATTCGCCTTGTTGAAGCCGGCGTGTTGAAAGCTGCAAGGATTGCGGTAAATCTTCGATTTCGATTTTTATCGCGGCCAAATCGGTACTCGGATCAACCCCAATCAGCTGGCCTTTAACACTGCGGCCATCGTAAAGCTTGACGGTTATTTTATCTTTGTAATAGGTTTTGATTTCGCCATCCGGTTTGCGCACGATCACACGAACCAGGTGATCGTTAGTCAGAATGATACCGTCATTATTATAAATAAACCCAGTACCGGAATTAGTCACCACGGATGGATCGGCAATAATCTCCACAACGCTGTATTTGATTTTTGCGGCTTGCTGAACAATGGTCCGGGAAATTGAAGACAAGGGCCGAGTCGCGGAACGGACTTCAATGCGGCTGGCCTGATCCGCTTCTAATCTCGACACGCGTTGTTCCAAGCGCCTCACTTGGGACAATTCAGGCGAGCGGTTAGAACATCCCGACACCCCGACTACGAGCAATGCCACGATTAACAACCTCATTGTGCACACGCCCCCAATTTACCTACCATTATTTCCAATATTGCCGCTCACCCAAGACTAACGCGGTTGCCAATCAATTCGTCAACTACTCCAGGATCGGCCAATGTACTGGTATCGCCTAAACTATCCAACTCATTCGCAGCGACCTTTCGAAGAATGCGTCGCATAATTTTGCCCGAGCGGGTTTTCGGTAAACCCGGGGCCCACTGCACAATATCCGGACTCGCGATAGGGCCGATTTCGTCGCGAACATGCTGGACCAACTCATGGCATAATTCTTCGCTGGGTAATAACCCGGACATCAAGGTCACATAAGCGTATATGCCCTGACCTTTAATAGCGTGCGGGAACCCCACAACCGCGGCTTCGGCTACAGCGGGGTGGTGGACCAACGCGCTTTCAACCTCCGCGGTACCCATACGGTGGCCGGAAACATTAATCACATCATCAACCCGTCCCGTGACCCAATAGTAACCATCCGCGTCGCGCCGCGCACCGTCGCCGCTGAAATACATACCTGGATACATTTTAAAATAGGTCTCAAAAAAGCGTTCGTGATCGCCGTAAACTGTACGCATCTGGCCCGGCCAGGAACCTTTAATCACCAAATTTCCCGAAGCCACACCGCTTTGTTCAACCCCTTGGTCGTCGACCAAACCGGGTTCAATTCCGAAGAATGGCAGCGTTGCGGACCCGGGTTTCAATGCGGTACTGCCGGGTAAAGGCGTAATCATGATGCCCCCCGTTTCAGTTTGCCACCAGGTGTCAACGACCGGACAGCGTCCATCACCGACCACATGGTAATACCATTCCCAGGCCTCCGGGTTGATCGGTTCTCCAACCGATCCAAGCACACGCAAACTTTTACGGCTGGAACGGGTCACGTAGCCGTCGCCCTGCCCCATCAAAGCTCTAAGTGCAGTCGGTGCCGTATAGAAGATATTGACCTGATGCTTGTCGATAACCTCCCAGAAACGCCCCGCATCGGGATAGGTTGGCACCCCTTCAAACATCAGCGTTACCGCGCCATTGCACAAAGGTCCATAGATGATATACGAATGTCCCGTAACCCAACCAACATCGGCCGTGCACCAATAAATATCACCCTCTTGATAATCGAAGATGTACTTATGGGTTATCGCGGTATACAGCAAGTAACCTCCGGTGGTGTGCAACACGCCTTTGGGTTTACCCGTGGAGCCCGAGGTATAAAGTATGAACAAGGGATCCTCCGCATCCATCTCCTCCGCGGGGCAATCAGCCGATACATCTTTAAGAGCTGCGGCATAATCCACGTCTCTGTCTGCATGCCACGCAATATCTCCACCGGTCACCTTTACGACCACGACAGTATGTACGCGTGGGCACGATTCCAAGGCTTTGTCCGCATTCACTTTCAAAGGAATCGCTTTGCCGCCGCGCAGGCCTTCATCGGCCGTGATCAAAACCTGGCAATCTGAATCCAGAATTCGGTCTTTCAACGCATCGGGGGAGAACCCACCGAAAACCACGGAGTGAACCGCACCGATACGCGTACAGGCCAGCATCGCAACCGCAGCCTCGGGGACCATGGGCATATAGATGGAAACCCGATCACCTTTTTTCACACCACGGTTTTTCAGTACATTCGAAAAGCGACAAACTTCCTCATGTAGTTCCTTGTAGCTAATCGTTTTGTCCTGGCTTGGGTCGTCACCCTCCCAAATAATTGCGGCTTGATCAGCTCGAGATTCCAGGTGACGATCCAGGCAATTATAGGAAACGTTGAGTTTAGCGCCCTGAAACCACCTGATCCGGGCAGCATTCAAATCGCAATCCTGCACCGAATCCCAAGTCTTGAACCAGGTTACAAATTCATTCGCCTGATCCGCCCAAAATTCGTCCGGTTCATCTAACGACCGGCGGTACATCTGCAAATAGCGGTCATGATCAATATGCGCGCGGGATTTGATGGTTTCGGGAACAGGATACACTTTGGATTCGGACATTTGTCTCTCACTCTGCTTCGGCTAGAAAAACCCGGTTACGCTGAGACTGAAACCAAGGTTTAAATCTAATAATGGCTATGAACCTATTGCAGCTTGCATAGCTGATGGATGTTTCCTATCTGATTTTCAAGACTGTCGACAGCAGGGATGCTGTCGCCAAGGCTACAGGGATGTATCTACGCCGTGTCTTGAAGGTCAGATAGGAAACAACCTGTGGTTTGTATAGAGCCATATTAAATAAATTCCGCGCGCGCAAAAGTTTCTTTGAGTCGGTACGGAACCGTGCAGTCATACACTGCCTTAGCACATAAGCCGGGGCTTGTTATTGAGGGGGAATAGTCCGGGCTCTGACTTGGGTCCAGCGGGAAACCCAATACGTTCGACACGGTTAACAGATCTTGGTCGACCTGAAAACGCGTCGTCATGGCCCACCACACATCTTCCTCGCTGAATACATCCACGTCTTCATCAACCAATACAATCTGTTTGATCATCTTGAATGCACCGAATACTGCTAGTCCGGCTTGGCGGACCATGCCATCATCTTGTTCGCTGCGTTTGTGAAATTGCAGGAACAACAGCAAATAACCACCGCCCGCGGGACTGCAATATGCGTTTACTACCCTCTCGGACACATGTTTACGCAAGAAATCCAGTATTGCTGCTTCCAGACCGAAGGCCAACAAGTTCGACTGCTCGTATCCTGGCCCGATCACGGTTTGATAGATCGGTTGTGTCCGGTGGGTAATCGCTTTAACCTTGACTAACGGCAGTCCGGGATGGACTTTTCCGTTGTAGCCCAAAAACTCAGGCAGTGAATACTTAGCCGTAAGGCTCTCAGGTACCAACTCATCGGTAATTTCACCTTCCAGAACGTATTCAGCGTGACTGATACAATCCGCATCGATAGTTACGCACGGCGAAATGTCGAACGGTCGTCCACGCAGCCGGCTTGCAATATCAAGCTCATTGAAACCAAGCGGTATCAACGGACTGGGGCAACACGACGCGATATATACGGCCGGATCCAAACCGATGTGTATGGCTATTGGCAAGGATTTACCGCGCGCCTTGGCGGCCAAATAAAATGATTCCAGGTGCCGTCCAGGCACCATCCAAATAGTTAAAGTATCAGGCCCTTGCACACACATTCGATGCACCGAGATGTTGCGCCCGCCACCGGCAGGATCTTTGGCCATCGATAAGCCCAAGGTAATGTAAGGACCCGCATCATCTGATGTTGCGGTCGGAATCGGCAGCGTTCGCAAGTCGATATCGTTACGTTGTACATGCTCCTGCACCGGCACCCGCTGTGTATTGTACTTAGGCGCGATTGGATTTTGCGCAGCTTCAATAAGCTTATCCGCGATCCCATCATGACCCGTTCTAATATATGCCGCACAGCGCGCTCGGGTACCGAACACCCCCAGAACCGCCGGACGATCGGCGGGCATTACTCTGTTGAATAACATCGCTGGACCGGAACACGTAGGCGGCCGTACCGGGACACCGCCACCTTTTGTCGCGTACGCTGCACCTATTTCGCAAAACGCGTCGATGGGTTCCGAAACCGCTTCGAATTCACCCTCCCGACATTTTAAAAAGTCGAGCGCGGAACGCAGATCGTTTATCGCATCACTCTGCATAGTTGGTTAGCCCGTATCAAGCGATTTGGAGGTTCATTTCTTTGGACAAATTACCCCGAGCTGTTTTACCGCCCTCTAAAAACAGTAGTGGATGGTGATGCTTGAGCGCGGCAATGCATTCACGGTACGGTACATCATCGAAAGTCCCATAGTATTCAATAAATTCCAGAGATTTATTCCCGTCTTTATCGAATGGCTGCAAAGTTGCGTCCCGTTTACCATCAAACTCCAAAGCTTCAATGCCGAACAATCGGCACAGCATCAAATTAAACACGGGCGTGGCTTTGACCCAGCGCCCTTCCAGTAGTACTTCGGCGTACGCGTGGTAGTGAAATACATCGCCCCCAACCATGGCTTTTAGCGCAGGTGTACTGATGTGATTCCGGACATCGGAAAAAGCCAGACGACTGGGAATTCCCAAGCTTCTCGCCACGGCCGCAAATACGATTGATTTGTGGATACAAAATCCCACACCATTTTCGATAATTGAGCTGGCTCTTAATCCAGAACGCGACATATCTACGCCATAGACATCGTAGCGAATCTTATCGCGCACGGCATAGAATAATTTGATCGCTTGTTGGATCGGATCGCTCTCTGTCCCAACCACTTTTTCGGTATATTTGCGAACCGTATCGGTATCCCAATCTAAAAATTCCGTTACCGCCAGCGTGTTTTGTTTTTGATTGCTGTACATGCTATCTCCTGATGTCCATTTCGATGTTTGTAATAGTTTTGATGGGCACGTCGTTCCTCCTTTGCCCATCCTACTTACTCTTCAAAAAAACTCACAAATCGGCTGCTACTTTATTGATTTGCTGCAATGATTGATCAGCCGGCGTGCACACGCATGCGAATTCTCCGATAAGGTTATCGAATTCGGCGGGAATTCTATCCGGCGTGCTCAGGTTTCGCTCAACAACCGCGGTACCCGCACTGCCGATAATAACTGCGTCGGCACCGCAAGATCGTAACGCCTCTACATCCGCGGCGGTTTTAACGCCAAACCCGATGGCAAGCGGTTTGTCAGTTTCCAATCGGATCGCTTTGAGTTGATCAAGTACCGCCGCGTCGAAAGTCACTCGACCGCCAGTACGCCCAAATCGGGAAACAACATAAATAAAACCCTGCGCTTCACGGTAAGCCGCAGTTCGAACGCTCTCGTCGGAGCCCACAAAAAAACTCATGATCCGACCCAAACCAAGCCGCTCCGAATGCTCAACGTATGGCTCTCTCCATGCACTCGGCAAGCAATGGATCAAAGTTGCGCTTGCCCCGGCGTCAATACTTCGCTCCAGAAACGTGTGCATACCCAATGGCCGCACGGTATGGCTATAGTCGGCCAACAGCACGATAGCTAGATCCAGTTCTTTGCGCGCTTTGCGAACAAGTTCCAGCACCGCTTCAAAATTCACTCCGTTTTCCAAGGCCCGCTTATGCGATTGGCGTATCAGTGGTCCGTCCGTCAACGAGTTCGGAAACGGAACGCAAAGTTCTACCGCGGCAACACCCCGCTGCGCGAGTAC
>CAZVFR010000087.1:0-12842 GCA_964626505.1 uncultured Methylococcaceae bacterium | reverse complement strand
AAAAGATCTTGAATTAGACCAATGTGTGATGCATGCCGTGCAGTTACAAATAACCTTGCAAAAATTATCTGTATACGTTAGATTTTCGGAATAAATTAGGGATTCTAGAGTGCGGGAGATGTAGGGTATTATCCTACACACTATCAACTCACGAGTGGCAAATCGTCAAAAAATTTTTCAAATCTATTCTGGAATCGTCAGCGATAAGCATGGCTATTGTATTAGGAGACTGTCTATTCTCGAACAGCGCTCTTGGTGCGAATTTCGCTCTAGGGCGAGACATGACAGCGCAACGAAATTGTAGGAACTAGTCAACCCATACCCGCGTTGGTGGGCGGGCACAAAATCACTTTAAAATTAGTGTGTTTGCGCATCGTTATCAAACAAGCCAGTTGGGTTTAAGCTTAAGAGTTAGCGACAGAATCGAAATGTACGCTGGGCTGATTAACCCGCGTTTCAGTGCCTAATTGCATAAATAACCAATAATATCTGAGGCCTAAATTATCGATAACTGCGTTAAACAAACTTGAAAGATACCCATATTCCTGCGTTTGTTTGCCTTGTTATCAATAATTTATCCTCTCATCTACATATCGGTTATTTATGCAATTAGACACTAGAAAGAATTATACAAAACTATTGTTAGAGGGAGATTACTCCGTGAATAAGACTAAGCAGTTGCTTACGGGCATTCTCATGTCGATCTTGGGCGTGGGGTCCGGGCATGCGGATTACACGCTTAATATGCCCGTGGGGGTCACGAAAATCAGCCGTGAAGTGTACGACCTGCATATGCTGGTAATCTGGATTTGCCTGGCGATAGGCATGGTTGTTTTTGGTGTAATGACCTATTCGTTCATCTACCACCGTAAATCCCGAGGTGCGGTGCCGGCAACATTTCACGAAAGTGCCAAAGTAGAGATACTTTGGACGCTTATTCCATTCATTATTCTGATTGGCATGGCGATCCCCGCAACTCGAACCATGATGGAAATGGATGACGCCAGTAATGCCGATATGACCATTAAGATTACCGGTTATCAATGGAAATGGCGTTACGATTACCTGGACGAAGGCTTTGGTTTTATGAGTAATCTGGCTGCCGCTGATAACGCTGCACGGCAGTTGGGATCGGGTATAGATCCTAAGAGTATCGAGTATTACCTGCTAAATGTCGATAACCCTATGGTTATTCCCGTGAACAAAAAAGTTCGCTTTTTGCTGACATCGGTCGTCGTACTTCATTCGTGGTGGGTGCCTGAACTGGGTTGGAAAAAGGATACCGTGCCGGGGTTTATCAACGAATCGTGGACATTGATCGAAAAACCCGGAACCTATCGGGGGCAATGTGCTGAATTATGCGGCAAAGATCATGGCTTTATGCCCATCGTAGTGGTCGCTAAAAGCCAGCAGGGTTATGCCGACTGGATTGCCGAGCAAAAGGCTGCAGCCAAAGCGCTTGCAGAGTCGTCGGATAAAGTATGGACCGAAGATGAGCTGATGACCAAAGGCGAAGAGGTGTACAACGCGAATTGTTCCAGTTGTCATCAAGTTAATGGTGAAGGTATCCCCGGCACTTTCCCGGCGATTAAAGACAGTCCGGTGGCGACCGGTGATCTGGATGAACACATCAACATCGCATTGAATGGAAAAGGAGCAATGATGCCTGGGTTCGCGAGTATGCTTTCGGCATCGGAGCTGGCCGCGGTGATCACTTACCAGCGCAATGCGTTTGATAACGAGATGGAAGATTACATTCAACCGTCAGAGATCAAACCTTTGCTCAAAGAGGCTGAAGCAGATGATGAAAGCGATGACGATAAATAAGTATTGGGTGGATTGTAACTACTCAGTGAATCTTAAAACGCCCGTAACTGCTCAGATTGCGTTCAAATTTGCTCGAGACTAAGATTATTACTCAGGCGAGCCTCAAGTATCGCCTTAAACCTAACATTATTTCAATGAAGAGGTACACGTTATGACAGCGGCGGCAACCACATACGATGATCATCATGATCATGGGCCTGCTAAAGGACTGATGCGTTGGATTACGACGACGAATCATAAGGACATTGGGTCGTTATACCTGATTTTTGCGTTTGCTATGTTCTTTGTCGGTGGGATCATGATTATGATTGTTCGCGCCGAGTTGTTTGAACCGGGTTTGCAGTTTGTCGAACCAGGGTTTTTTAATTCCATGACGACCATGCACGCACTTGTTATGGTTTTTGGCGCGGTGATGCCGGCCTACGCAGGATTGGCTAACTGGATGATACCGATGATGATTGGCGCGCCGGATATGGCCTTACCACGGCTGAACAACATGAGTTTCTGGGTTCTGGTATTCGCGGTAGTATTACTTGCCAGTACACTATTTATGGAAGGCGGTGCGCCGGCCGCGGGCTGGACCTTGTATCCTCCACTGTCACTTCAAGCCGGAGACAGTCTTCCCTTTACAGTTTTTTCCGTCCATCTATTGGGCGTGTCGTCTATTCTGGCTTCGATCAATATTATAGTAACCGTGTTGAATATGCGGGCGCCCGGTATGACATTGATGAAAATGCCATTGTTTTGTTGGACCTGGTTGATTACTGCGTTTCTATTGATCGCGGTTTTACCGGTTTTTGCCGCGGCAGTCACCATGTTGCTGACCGATGCGCATTTTGGCACCAGTTTTTTTGATGCCGCGGGTGGCGGTGACCCGGTGTTGTATCAACACTTATTCTGGTTTTTCGGTCATCCCGAGGTTTACATTATCATCCTCCCGGCCTTTGGCGTGGTTTCTACGATCATTCCAACGTTTTCGCGCAAGCAGTTGTTTGGCTATAGTTCCATGGTCTATGCGACTGGCTCTATCGCATTTTTATCAATGATCGTTTGGGCGCATCATCAATTTACCGTAGGAATGCCTTTAGCCGGTGAGTTGTATT
Source organism: uncultured Methylococcaceae bacterium (assembly GCA_964626505.1). Classification (GTDB taxonomy): domain Bacteria; phylum Pseudomonadota; class Gammaproteobacteria; order Methylococcales; family UBA1147; genus CAZUGA01. Next base: position 9,912 of record CAZVFR010000087.1, on the reverse strand, counting down.
TTATGTATGCCACCTTATTGATCGCGGTGCCTACCGGCGTGAAGGTTTTTAATTGGACCGCTACGATGTGGCGGGGGTCTCTGACTTTCGAGACGCCAATGTTATTCTCGGTGGCGTTTATTATTCTGTTTACGATCGGAGGATTTACGGGTCTGATGTTGGCCATGGCACCCGCCGATTTCCAGTATCATGACAGTTACTTCGTGGTGGCTCATTTCCATTATGTATTGGTTGTTGGCGGAACCTTTCCGGTTTTTGCCGCGACTTATTATTGGTTGCCGAAGTGGACGGGGCATATGTACGACGAGGCTCTGGCCAAGCTGCACTTCTGGCTGACCTTAATTGCGTTTAATATTACATTTATGCCACAACACTTTTTGGGTTTGGCGGGTATGCCGCGCAGAATTCCCGATTACGCAATCCAATTTGCGGATTTCAATATGATTTCATCGATTGGGGCGTTCATTCTGGGTGGCTCACAGCTTATTTTTCTCTACATTGTTATCAAGACGGTAAGAGGTGGCGAGAAAGCGACCGATGAGGTATGGGAAGATGCGAGTAAGGTGGGTCTTGAATGGACGGTTCCTTCACCCGCGCCGTACCATACTTTTTCCACGGCACCTGAGATTAAATAAGTTTGCATGAGCGTAACACTTCACGCACGAATATAATTGGCGGCATGAATTTAAGAACCAAGAACTTGTTGCTTGCTGCCACTATCGGGGTAATCGCGCTGGGTTTGTATTTATCGGCGATAAAGATGTTGATCTTTTGATGAACATTCAGGTGCAAAAGCAGAATAACGTGACACTCGTGGGCAAACTGTGCTTTATCGTGATTGCGATGTTTGGCTTCGGTTTTGCGATGGTGCCGCTGTATGATGTTTTTTGTGACATCACCGGGCTTAACGGAAAAGTAGATGTACAAGTGGCAAGTGATGTTGCATACGAGGTTGTACCAAATCGGAGTGTTTCGCTTGAATTTGTAACCTCAGTGAATAATTCGGCGCCGATAGAATTTCATGCCGAAACTTCAAAGATGAAGGTTAATCCCGGCAAATACTATGTGGTGTATTTTAACGCAAAAAATACCACGGAAAATTATTTAACCGGGCAGGCTATTCCAAGTTTTAGCCCGGGACTGGCGGCTAAATACTTGGAAAAAACTGAGTGCTTTTGTTTTACGCAACAAGTTTTCAAGCCTGGCGAGACGAAAAGAATGCCGGTGCGATTTGTACTCAATCCGGAATTACCGGATAAATTTACAGATGTAACCTTAGCTTATACTTTTTTTGATGTAAGCGATAAGGTGGCTACAAAATGAACTGGAAATTACATGTAGCTGCTCAGATTGCGTTCAAATATAGTTCGCTGAGTGGTTACGCAATAAGCAGATCAACATCAATTGAACCCAAGTAGACGAGGGGAACAAATGTCAACAAACGAAACCTACTACATACCGCATAAAGCGACTTGGCCGTTTTTGGTGGTTGTTGGACTTACGCTATTTTTAGCTGGGTTTGCCAATTTGATCAACGATTCTTCCGTTGGCAAGCCCATGATGATTACGGGCGGTGTTGTTTTTTTCATCATGGTCGGCGGTTGGTTCAGTCTTCAGGCGATCGAGAGCGAAGGCGGCATATACAACGATCAGGTTGGTATGTCGTATCGCATGGGGATGATGTGGTTCATTTTTTCTGAGGTGATGTTTTTTGGTGCGTTTTTCGGTGTTTTGTTTTACGCTAGAATTTTTTCCGTGCCCTGGTTGGGCGGCGAAGGTTACGGACCGGGTATTGCAACCCAAGAATTTCTGTGGCCTGATTTTAAAGCGATTTGGCCAACCAACGGTCCTGGATTAAAGGGTGGTGAATATGAAGCGATGGGCGCGTGGGGCCTTCCGGCAATCAATACACTGATCTTACTCTCTAGCGGCGGAACGGTGACCTGGGCTCACTGGGGTTTGATAGCGAATAACCGTGCGCAGCTTATAAAGGGGCTGGCCGCAACCGTTGGCTTGGGCTTCTTGTTCGTTGTGCTTCAGGGTTATGAGTATTACCACGCGTATACAGAATTGGGGTTAACGCTGGGTTCCGGTATTTATGGATCAACTTTTTTTATGTTGACCGGGTTTCACGGATTACACGTTAGCCTGGGAGCAATCATGCTTTCGGTGGTATTGTTCAGAACCTTTAGGGGTCATATGACGCCTGAAAACCACTTTGTTTTTGAAGCGGCGGCATGGTATTGGCACTTTGTTGACGTTGTCTGGTTATTGCTGTTTGTGTTTGTCTATTGGTTCTAAAAAACAGCTAATAGAAAAAAGGCGCTTCGTCGTATTGACGATGCGCCTTTTTTCGTTGGTTCAGTATTGAGTTGTTTTGGTTTCCGCGGTAGTGGGATTTAAGCCATGTGGCTTGAGAAAGCCGGTAGCAAATCCGATCAACAGGAAAATAAAAAGGCCTACCGATAGCATAATTCTCAACGTTAAGGATTTTACCATTTTGTCCGGCTGGTCTTTGCGTTTGACCATGCTGTACAACGCGGACCCAAGGCTATACAGAATGACCAGAAGAACAGCGATTACGAGTAATTTTATTAACATTCAGAACGGCAACTATGAGTGTATCTTCTTATTGTGTGCCAAGCCCTGGCAAAAATCCAATCGTCCCGTTTGAGAATTGCATAAAACTAGATGAGTATTAGATCCTGGGTCGCGTTTTTGGCTTTTGCTTCGATCTTGAGTTTATTATTATACCTAGGATTTTGGCAATTGAATCGGGCTGACGAAAAACAAGCATTGATTAAAATGAGGCTGGACCGTGAGCAAGGCCCGGTACTGCGGTTGGATAAGAACTTTTTGGATGGTGATAGTTTACGCTACCACAAGGTTCTGGTGTCGGGTATATACGATTCGCAACACCAATTTTTATTGGACAACCAAATTGTGGCTGGCCGCGTAGGTGTTTATGTCATGACGCCGCTACGCATCGCGGGTTTCAGCAGCGCGGTACTTGTCAATCGCGGTTGGGTTCCGATATCAGGCCGGCGGCGGGTTGAAACCGATATTGGTATTGATGAGCTTCACGTGAAACTTGTCGGTAGGGTAAAGAACTTTCCGACGGTTGGATACCAACTCGATGGTGCTGAGATTCCAAGCCCGGGCTGGCCGAGCATGGTCCAAGTTGTTGACGCGGAGCAGCTTTCCAAGACGCTTGGATACGAACTACTGCCGTTTCAATTACTGCTTAGCGCGGATGCTGAACAGGGCTTTGATCGGCGTTGGCCGGAATCCTACCCGATGAGTCCTGAAAAGCACATCGGCTATGCAGTACAGTGGTTCGCACTGGCGTTTACTTTGGTTGTTCTGTTTATGTGGAGAAGCAAGAAAATTGACCAAAAAACAGGTGAATAAACGACTTGGTTGGCCGCTGTTGGCTATGTTAGCGCTATCCTTGGGGCCTCTAATATTGGCGGTATATTATTTTAAAAATCCCGAAAATTTATCTGGACGGACCAACTACGGCCATTTGATAGAACCTTCGGTTCCAATTGAAAGATCGGAGTTTTCAGGTTTTGACGCGTTTTCCAAGAAAAATATTGGAGAAATAAGCGGTCACTGGGTGCTAATTCACATTGTGACATCATCTGGATGTAACTCCGTCTGCATGGATTCACTGTACAAGACCAAACAAGTACGTTTAATGTTGAACAAAGATTTGATGCGTGTGCGACGTTTAGCCGTGGTCGCCGCTTTAGACAATGATGCTGAAGCATGGTGGACGGGGCATGACTATTTGTTGCGCTCAAATCCGACCGAGCGGCTAATCAATGTCGCGCGGACCGCGGTTGGCGGCTCGCTTCCTGAAGGTGCCGTGTTCCTGATGGACCCCATAGGTAATATTATGATGTGGTATGAACCTGGTTTTGATCCCTACGGTATGAAGAAGGACTTAAAAAAGTTGCTGTATGTTTCGCGGGTCGGTTAAGGTTTCGCCACAATGCTTTACGAGTGAGTTGTTGATATGTTCCGAAAACTAACGTTATTTTGTATTTCTCTGGCGTTTATCGCCATCGTGCTGGACGCCTACACGCGCCTTTCAGTTGGAGGAGTGGGGTGCCCGGACTGGCCCGGGTGTTATGGACAGATGATCGTGCCTGATATTTCCGCTATGGCTGATAAAGCGGTGGCGGAGCAAACCTTGGATATCGCGAAAGCGTGGCGGGAGATGATCAGCCGCTACATGCTTGGGGCTTTAGTCGTGGTTACGCTGCTGTTGTGGCTAATGTCCTTTGCCGTTAGGCCGCACAAAAAGGCTGCCATTGTAATGTCTACGGGCGTCATCATTGTGGTCGGACTCCTGGGTTTGATGGACATGTGGGTGGTTACGTTAGAAGCAATGCCAGTGGTTGTTGCCGGTCGTTTGCTGGCCGGATTCCTAACGTTGTGGTTGTTATTGTCGCTGTATTTGCGAACCGATCCACAGACTGTTTATACATCAAACCCATTGGGCTTACGCTGGTTAACGCGCTTGGCACTTTTGGTCGTGATTGTGCAGATCGGACTGGGCGTCTGGGTGAGCGCAAATTACGCCGGCACGGCTTGTACCGATTTTCCGACTTGCGCCGGCAGTTGGTGGCCACACGCGGATTTCAACGCAGGCTTCGCGTGGTTGCAGGCAACGGGTGTGGATTATCGGGGCGGAGTTTTAAGCCACGATGCGCGAGTCGCGGTTCATTGGGCTCATCGGCTGGGAGGCATTGTATGCTTTTTGGTCGTGAGCATTGTGGTAGTGGCGGCAAGTGGCGCGCGCGCAAGCCAACGTATTCCCAGGGCTGGGTTTCTACTGGGCATGGTGTTGTTAGTGCAGACGGGTTTGGGCGTTGCCACGGTTAATTTTGGATTGCCATTGCTGGTTACGGTCGCCCATAGTGCTGTAGGCGCGGTATTGTTGTTACAGTTGGTTTATATCAATTTCCGCTCGGTTTACGCCCCATCCACAAGTGCAGCGAGAATTGATGCGGAAATCGTTGTCGATAGCGTTGATGTTGCGGCACCCGGTGCAGTAGCAGTCGAGCGGGTTGAACCTATCGTTGAGCCGGAGCCGGAAAATCTATTTCTTAGACTCACAACCCAACTGCATCGTACACGGTCAGGATTGGCCGGGATGCTGGCTTCAATCCCGCTGGGTAAAAAAGCTATTGATAGCAATTTGCTGGAAGAAATTGAAGAGTCTTTGCTGATGGCGGATATCGGCGTGGACGCGACTCAGGAGATTATCCGGAATTTGAGTGATAGCGTGAGCAAGAATCAACTCAGCGATGCAAGTGCTTTGTCGGCTGTATTACAAGATAACTTGTTGGACATGCTTAAACCTTGCGAGCAATCTTTAGAGATTGAATCTACCGGATCGACTTTTGTAATCCTGGTTGTTGGTGTTAATGGTGTGGGTAAAACGACGACCATCGGTAAATTGGCCAAGCAACTTCAAAATAAAGGCTTAAGCGTCATGCTTGCCGCGGGTGACACGTTTAGAGCTGCCGCGGTGGAGCAACTACAAGCCTGGGGCGAGCGTAATGCTATTAGCGTTGTGGCTCAGCATAGTGGCGCTGATTCGGCATCGGTAATATACGATGCGGTGCAATCGGCGAATGCCAAAGGGATCGATGTATTGATCGCGGATACAGCCGGCCGGTTGCACACTAAGGACAATCTTATGCAAGAACTGCGAAAGATAAAGCGTATTATCGCTAAACTAGATTCCAGCGCACCGCACGAAGTGCTGCTGGTTTTGGATGCGGGTACGGGTCAAAATGCGATTTCACAAACTAAACAGTTTAACGAGGTTGTTGGTTTGACCGGGATCGCGCTGACAAAATTGGACGGGACTGCCAAAGGTGGGGTGATTTTCGCGCTGGCCAAGCAATTCGGAATACCGATAAGATACATTGGCATTGGAGAGGGCATCAATGACCTGCAGGATTTCGATGCCAATAATTTTATCAGCGCGCTGTTTGATACGCGAACGGTCGCAGGATGATCGCGGAACATGCTTCAGTTTGACAAGGTCAATAAACGCTACGAGGGTACCGGCGATGCGCTGGTCGATCTCAGTTTTCACGTTGAAAAAGGTGAGTTGGTTTTTTTAACCGGCCATTCAGGTGCCGGCAAAACCACGGTATTGAAACTGGCTGCGCTGATTGAACGTTGTACTCGCGGCCAAGTGATACTTGACGGGGAAAATTTGGGTCGGGTATCAGCGCGAAAAATACCCACTATTCGCAGAAAGCTGGGTTTAATTTTCCAGGATTATAGATTGCTTTCGGATCGTACTGTTTTCGATAATGTTGCGTTGCCATTAGTGATCGCCGGGTTTGGTCGCCGCGAAATTGCCAGCCGTGTCAGGGCCGCGCTGGATAAGGTGGGCTTGTTGGGTAAAGAATCGTTTTACCCGCAAATGTTGTCTGGCGGTGAACAGCAACGCGTTGGAATCGCTCGTGCGGTCGTTCACAAGCCCAGTGTGATTCTGGCTGACGAACCCACAGGGAATTTGGATCCGGATTTATCCCTGGAGATAATGAGTTTGTTCGACCAGTTTAGACAAGTTGGCGTAACCATTTTGGTGGCAAGCCATGACCTGAATTTGATTTCAAAAATGGGTTGTCGCTTGCTTTATCTCGAACAGGGGTCGTTGACGGGAGGTGAAGCGTGTCAGTATTGAAGACTTCCCAGAAAAACGTCAACCGGGGTGCTTCACCTCTAGACGCTTCGGGTTTTTCAAAACGGCTCGATGCTTATTTCCAAGCCCACGCCCATGTTTTTATTTCCAGCCTGGGTCGGTTATGCAGAGCGCCCATATCGACCGCAATGACCGTTATCGTAATCGCTATCGCGCTGGCGCTTCCAGCGGTATTTTATGTATTGGTCGACAATGCACGGCAGGTCAGCGATAAAATCGTCGTGACCAACCAATTTTCATTATTTATGAAGCCTGGCGTTACAGACGATGAAGCCGCCAACCTAGCCAATCGTTTGTTGCAACGACCGGAGATTGCGTCAGTTGATTTTATTAGCAAACAAGCCGCTTTGGATGAATTCCGCGAGTATAGCGGGTTTGCGGGCGCCTTGGATATATTGGAGTTTAACCCCTTGCCCGCGGTTATTCAGCTGCAGCCGGATGAGTTTGTGGTGTCGCCCGAAGCATTGCCAGTCTTGATCAGGAAATTAGAACACTTACCGGAGACGGGATTTGTGCAATTTGATCTTGATTGGGTGAAGCGGCTCCAAGCAATTATGGACATCGCTCGCATAGGCGTTTTAATGCTCAGTGTTTTGTTGAGTATTGCGGTGATATTTATCATCAGTAACACGATCCGCTTGGAATTGAGAAGCCGTAGCGACGAGGTCGTTGTCGCCAAGTTGTTGGGTGCAACGAACGGATTTGTAGGACGGCCTTTTTTGTATAGTGGCTTCTGGTACGGCTTGTTTGGTGGACTCGTAGCGTGGGGCGTTGTGCTTACCGTGCTGTTGGTTATTTCTGAACCGGTGCAGAAGCTTTCACTGTTGTATCAATCCAACTATGAGCTGGTGTCTCTAGGGTTTGAGCGAACCATCGCTTTGTTAATTATTTCTGCATTGCTCGGCGTGATGGGGGCGTGGGTTGTGCTAGTTCATCAATTATTTAGGATGAATCCGAAGTAAATTATGTATCCCACCAAATTTCGATTTCAGGGGAACCTCCCAAATTATTAGCACTCTAACCGAACGAGTGCTAAAATTTAGTACAATGAGACGTCTAAAACTGCTAGTTATGGCATTTTTAGAGTCGGGAAGCGAGGGGTGTGACTTTCGTTTCTTATAGTTATCAATGATATATAGCAATATAAGAGGCGGCGCGACTCGCACCGCACGACCATCTCGACTATTAGATGGCGCCTTAACAATAACTTTTTGGGGGTTCTTGCATGAGTGACGCATTAGCTTTGCCGGTGAATTTGTCGGTTGGTTCGTTTGATTCTTATCTGTCCAGTGTTGGCCAGGTAGAAAAATTGAGCGCCGACGAAGAACAGGCGTTGGCGGTTCGTTTTCGTGAGCACAACGATCTTGGCGCTGCACGCCATCTGGTTATGGCAAATCTGCGCTTTGTAGTACACATTGCTCGCGGTTATGTCGGATACGGCTTGGCACTGCCTGATTTGGTTCAGGAAGGTAATATCGGACTCATGAAAGCCGTAAAACGCTTTGATCCTGATGTCGGCGTGCGCTTGGTGTCATTCGCGGTGCATTGGATTCGTGCTGAGATTCACGAATTTGTAATTCGCAACTGGCGCATTGTAAAGGTTGCGACAACGAAAGCGCAGCGGAAACTTTTCTTTAATCTGAGAAAATCCAAAAAACGCTTGGGCTGGCTGAGTGCCGCTGAGGCAGATGCCGTGGCTAAAGACCTCGGTGTCAAAGTCGAAACGGTGTACCAAATGGAAGGACGCCTCGATAGCCGGGATATGGCATTTGACGCGCCCGTAAGCGACAGTGCGGATGACCCCGGAAGTTACTCTCCGTCTGCCTATCTCATCCATAAAGACGCCGACCCGGCCGTAGCTGTAGAAAACTCGGATTGGGAGCAACACAAACAGGAACAATTGGCGAATTCATTGCAACAACTTGATGACCGAAGCCGAGATATTTTGGCCAGCCGTTGGTTGCAAGAAAAAAAATTGACCTTACACGAATTGGCTGACCGTTACGGTGTATCCGCGGAACGTATCAGGCAATTGGAAAAAAACGCGATGAAAAAACTCCGTTGCGCAATGGCGTAATCGGATGGTTAAGGGGCCTCTGGTTTAGCTAGAGATTTTGTGGGCCAGGGACGGGGCAAGTAATCGACCTAAGCAATTGAAATTTTAGCTGCGTTTTGCATTATTTTGTGTCCCCATATATCTTACAGATTTTCAAGCGGGCTTTTGATTCCACTGAAATCTTTATTCATTACATGGGTGTAAATTTCGGTGGTGCTGACATCCTTATGACCCAGTAATTCCTGTAGAACACGGATATTGACGCCATTTTCCAAAAGATGCGTGGCAAACGAATGACGTAGGGTGTGACAGGAGACTCGCTTAGGTATATGCGACCGTTTACCCGCGGAGGCAACCGCTTTTTGCAAAGTCGTCTCGTCGAGATGATGCCGACGTGTAGCATTGCTGCGTGGATCTTTTGATAGCTTGCTGGCAGGAAAAACATACTGCCACTTCCATGATTTTGCGGCGCTGGAGAGTTTTCGAGACAGTGCATTGGGCAAGTACACGTCGCCATATCCATTGGCGAGATCATCCTGATGAATTGTTTTGACTTTCTCCAGGTGCTTGCGAAGTACCGGTTGTAGGCGTTCGGGTAACAAAGTCGAACGATCTTTATTGCCTTTTCCATCCCGGACGACAATTAAATGATTATCAAAATCAATATCCATGACTCTGAGTCGAATGCATTCCATCAGGCGAAGTCCACAGCCATAAAGCAGCATTGCCATTAACAGCGTTGTTCCAGTCATACCATCGATCAAAGTCTTGACTTCTATTTGACTCAAAACGGTCGGTAAGCGTTTCGGTTTCTTTGATCGAACCGCCTGAATTTGATCTTCCATCTGGATATCTAGAACCTGTTTATAAAGAAATAAAATCGCATTCATAGCTTGATTTTGAGTTGAAGCCGCCACTTTTCTATTCATCGCGAGATGGCTCAAAAATTGCTCTATTTCGGCTTTTCCCATATCCTTCGGATGTCTTTTATCGTTGAAACGGATGAACTGTAGAATCCAACGGACATAAGCCTCTTCGGTTCGGATCGCATAGTGATGATAGCGCAGCACCTCACGAACCTGATCCATCAATCTTAGCGATGTAGGGTGAAATTTCTCCT
>CAZVFR010000086.1:7208-12854 GCA_964626505.1 uncultured Methylococcaceae bacterium | reverse complement strand
TTGTCTGCGCAACAATTTGTAGGCCGGACATTGTTGTAACTGGGCCAGATTTCTCCGCGACGACTTTGATTGGATAGACGGGCTTCGCGGATAGACCCTGTTGCTTTAAAATATAATTCGCAAAGGAGAACACTTCCAATGGTCCGGTAATGTCCAGAACCTCAACACCAGGAAATGCGGCGATACCTATAGGTCTGACTTTGTGCCGATGAGCTGGGATATTTAAAGTTCGGGACGAAAGCGGCACAAGACTATTCCTCTAGCGTATTCCGGGATGCGAAACCTGCAGAGCGTAGAGAAGATCTTATTGGATATCTGCCAGCCTGATCATACTTAACTGATCTGGTCCGAGAAGATCAGGCAAGACATAGGTAACCAATTTCTTCGCATGCTTTCGGTTTATTCCCGAAATTATTTTTCTGAAGATGATAAACAAGTAGGCTACCACCGGCCTAAACGTCTATGCCCTATAAAACTATTGATAAAAGATTTCGCAGTTGAGCCGTCTGGTCAATCCGTCGACCGGCCCAACTGCGATGTTTCCATTCTGAAGCAGATAGCTAAAGTGGATCCAGTCTTGGAGGCATCCGTACTTCCGGTCGGACATCCCTGTCCGGACATTCCTTATATCCTAGTTGTCAATGTCCAAGTTGTTGTCCTTTTATAGAGACTCTACCTAATCGTCCACGCACTCTAGGTGAATTATGAGCGTATAAACCTACTCACAGGGCCGCTCAGCACTGGCCTATACACTCTGGAATTCTTCACGCGAGCAATGCATTTGTTCCTTTTTGGCTGCGTTGAGTCGGTCGAGTCTACGAACAGGCCATCACATTCAAATAAAATCAGATGGCTGTAGATACTATATTGTTTTTACCGGTATTCCCACAATGACATTATACCCTCGCTTTCTGCCAAAATTTACGGTAATCGTAGCGTTTCAAAGTCCTTGTGGCCTTTGGGGGTCTGAGCAAGAGGTGAGTTTTGTAGGTGCCTTTGTACGTTGAGATACCATCGTCTATAAAATTTACAGCCAAGCGTATTGGGCCTACCTAGAATTCGTAAAAATATATAAGAAACAATAAACTGTGTGATATGGCACAGTCTCTGCTAAGAACTGATGTAACTAGAGGGAAATGGTCCCTTTTAGGAGTTACGCAGATGTTTATCGGAGTCTACCATGTTGAAGAAAGTATTATTAATCGTATCATTATTCGCTATAGCCGGGCAGTCATGGGCTTTACCCTACCTAAAAGGCGATCTCGCGTTCGGTGTTGCGCCAGGCGCATCGTGGAGCGCGACCGGGGGAACCTCAACGCTTGCCGATCCGAATGGTATTAGCACCGCAACGGGGATCAGTTTTACAGGGTCCTCACTCCTGTCTTTTCTTGGTGTCGATGCATTTGTGACGGCTGGAAGTGGCAGTTTTGCCAGCACAGTTGGAGCATTCGTCGATTTCCACGACTTTACATTTAATCCTCTAGGTGGCGTTCAACCCACTCTTTGGAGTTTTGTTAGTGGGGGTATCAACTATGCACTTCAAATGACAACGGCATACATTGTCTCTCAGAATACCAATCAAATTAATCTGAGTGGAGGCGCAATTTTAACGGCCGATGGCTACACCGACACGGTTGGTTCTTTCCAATTCACTGCGAACAACAGTGGCTCGTCATTCAGTTATTCTTCCTCGGCTCAAGTGCCTGAACCAGCCAGTCTAGCATTGTTCGGCATCGGAATGTTGGGTATCGGTTTCTCACAGATGCGCAGACGCCAAGAAAATATCTAAAAGGAAAACACCTATTGATAGCGCCATTTATGGCGTTTTGAAAGAAGGAAGCCGGAACTCAGTTTCGGCTTCCTTTTTTTATTTCTAAGGGCAATAAAAAGAGCTGAATGGGGTGGCACGCCAATGCGTGTTGGGTTGGGTGCGGCGCTAATTATCAAATGCCTGCGGCGTTAACTGTCGAACTTGGGGGGTGTTCCTGTAATTTCGCCTATCGTTGTAAACGATGCTGACAATCAAATAGAGCTTCGGTCTGACAAAACTGTCAGGTTAGAATAACAGATTGTCAGATTCGGAATGAAGTGCTGGTATGATTAAGTGTCAAATTTAAGGTTCGAGAGTGATTGATTGGCCAAACTAATATGCAAAATCGGATTGGTGCAATACACGACATAGCGCTGTGCGGTAGTGGCTCCGCGGTAGACACAGTGCATACAGCACTTTGCACCCGAGGGCTAAACGTTGTTCGCTATTCGGACAGCACAAGCTTAGAAATCGGAAACCCGGCAAAGCTGGAGGGTCTAATTTTGGTGGGTGATGGTGCGACAGACATTGTCAACGGGGTTAACCGGGTTGTGGATAGGCTCGATGCTTCAGGGTCAAAGCGCAGAGTACCTTTCGATATCACCATTTTGACCCAACGGTTAGATACTAAAGCCGTGGAATCCGCGTGTGCGCAGATAAAACATTCCATGCCGATTTCGCTCAAGGCTTTGTCTATTCCGAGTCGAGCTGCCCGGTTGCTGCTGTGCCGGTATCCGTTACATATGGGGGTGGATGTAGTATTTGGCCAGACTCCCAACCTTTTGATTATGGGGTTTGGGGCTTTGGGCCAGGCGATTGCGGTACATGCAATGCGCTTGGCTCAATACGGTTTGGGAAAACCCGTTATTACGGTCGTTGATTCTGATCCGCAAAAAAGCCAGGCGCTTTTTGCCAAAATGTTTCCACAAGCAGACAATGTCGCATCGCTGCATTTTAGAGATCGCTGCGATCAGCTAGCGGTGGGTACTCGGGCGTATGCAGCGGTTTATGTATGCGAAGTTTCCGATAGCGAATCGGTTAAAAGTGCGGCTCAGATCTGTGACGTTCTACGGTGTGAGCAGCATAGCAGTCCGCCCGTATTTATTAATTTGGCAGCTTATGACGGCAGCGTATCTGTTGCTGAATGGGACGGTCAAATCTATCCGTATTCGGCACTATTCGATGTCTGTGATCCCGAGGTGTTGTTCGGGTTTCAAGGCGATGGTTTGGCTGGGATCATTCATGACTATTATCGAGACAGTATCGCAGCGCAGGGACGGCCGCTGGAGGGTACTCCCGCGGGTGAAGACTGGGAAAGTTTGGACGAATCCTATAGGCAAGCCTGTCGGCATCAGGCGGACCATGTTTCCGCGAAGCTGGCCAATATCGATTGCTGTGCGGTGCCGGAGGTGGAATCCGATTTTTTCGCATTTACATCCCGCGAGGTCGAAGTGTTGTCGATTATCGAGCATGATCGCTGGAGTGCGGATCGTTATTTGGACGGATGGTGTTACGGACCGGAACGCGATAACTCGGAGAAGATTCATCCCGAGCTGATCCCATACGACGATCTGACTGACGATATGAAAGACCTGGATCGATATGCCGTAAGGCTCGTGTCGGCCTTGCTGGGTCGGCAGGATCAGTCCGTGATACGAGACTTGAACGTGGCATGTATGGTCGATAGTCCTGGCACTGTATCCACTGTGGATTCAAAATCGCAGCTACATTCAATATTTACACGGTTGTTGGAGCGATTTCCGGATCGGAGTCTGGTGCTGAGCATTGATCTTGCCAATGAATTACAGCGATTAGTTGCTCGCTACGCGATGCAGCACTTTCCGCTCAGGTTAAGGTCTATTTTGAGCAAACCCGTGCAGGGTATTCTAAGTGGATTTGAATCCGATGACGTGCGTTGCGATTTTCTGGATCTTTTGTCGCGGTCAGAACGTCGGTATCAGCTGTACAGTGATCAGGAAATGCTCCAGTGGACGCTCGTTCGTGTCGATGTCTTACTTGTAATTGCGGACAACCCCGCGGAGTGTTTCCGCGTTAATACAGCGGCGCTGCCTGATCATTCCGAACCTAGGTGCAAAGTGCAAGCATCGGTGCGCCGAGTGCTGTTAAATCCAATCAGTGGGCATACGGAATGGTCTTTTGAATACTAAATTATTGGAAAATTTGGGCTTGGCCTATTTCATCCTGTTGGATTGCCTGCGACTTTATAAGGATATTCTGTTAGGCCGTAGCCGTTTGGATTTGAAAATATTTGTTGATGATCTGCGCGAAGCCGGTTTGACGATCCTGGTGCGTTTAACCCTGGTCGCTGTTGTAGTCGGTTTAATCATCGGCATTCAAAGCCAGAACATACTTGAGAAAATCAATATTCCGGACTTGCTGTTGGGGGCCATAGGGCTTTCCATTATTAAAGAATTTGCGCCGCTATTAGTGGGCTTTTTTGTAGCCGGGCGTTCGGGTATTGCATTGGTTGTGCGGATTGGAACGATGATTATGAATCGCGAGATCGACGGTCTGATTGTCAGCGGAATAAATCCGATTCAATACATTGTTGCGCCTATGTTGCTGGCCATGTTGCTGATGTCTTTCGCACTTGCGGTTTGGACAGGGTTGATTATGTTGGGGGCTACATCCACCTGGCTTTGGCACCAAATGGGCATACCCTGGTGGTCCTTCTACGACGATCTGCGCGCAGTTTTGAATACCGGCGACATACTGATCAGTGTCGGAAAACCTCTAATATTTTCGATATTGATTGTACTGATCGCCGGCGTCAATGGGTGTCGAGTAGGACGGCAGGTTGAGGCGGTTTCTCAGGCTGCTACACGGACTATGATCAGCGCGATTGCGGCGATACTGTTAGTGGATTTTATATTCGATGTTGTATTTGGGACCTGATGTTATGACAGCGATTGTAACATTCAAAAATGTATTTCAGCACGTCAAAGGCCGTTGTGTGCTTGATGATATAAATGTGAATATTGAGCAAGGCGAATCGTTCGCGCTGCTCGGTCCCAATGGCGCGGGAAAGACTCTGTTGTTGCGATTGATTATGGGCTTGGATCGCCCATCATCGGGGCGAGTTGAGGTGCTGGGCCGGGAGTTTAACAGCTTGAGCCATGTGGAGCTGACGCAACTGCGCCGTTCTATCGGCATGGTGATTCAGAGCGGCGCGCTGTTGAATGGATTGACCGTACTGGAAAACTTGATATTGCCGCTTAGAAACAGCGGTGATAGCGTTGCAAGAATGCGCCGCAGTGCGCGTTTGATTATGACCCAACTGCGTTTGGATGGCATGGAGAACCTGCGTCCTAACGAATTGTCGGGAGGTGTTATGCGTAAGGTTGAGTTGGCTCGCGCATTGATTTGCAAACCAGCGTTGTTACTATGGGATGAGTTAATGGACGGGTTGGATCCTGTTTCAGCGTTGGAAATCCTAAACCACCTGCAACGTGAAAAAGAAAATAATAATATGACATTTATATTTACCACACACCAATCAGGCGGTGCGGTATTGTCTGCCAGTCGGATAGGTGTACTCGATAATGGTAGATTATTGTTCGAAGGTAGCCACGAGCAACTGGTTAGAGCCAAAGCGGAACAACTGGAATTGCGCTACACACTGGAAGGTCGTTCATGAGCAAAGCGGAACGTTTTTTTTCGCCGCCCGAAATCGGTGCTCCGGGCCGAAATGTGGGCCGTAAACAGCGGCGGGATTTGTTGATTGCGGGCGGTTTTGTGCTGGCTATGCTGGGATTGCTGTTAGCTGCGCTGCTGATTACTTCAGGGCGTTTTGGAAGAACCTATAGCATTTATAC